>NZ_CAMZOG010000001.1 GCF_947331445.1 Parendozoicomonas sp. Alg238-R29
GCGATGGGGACCAGAGTGCCGAGGGCACACTGACCGTCAACCTGGATGACGATATGCCATCATGCGTTCCAACTTTGGATGATGTGGAAAGCGTTAATTTGAATGGTCTGAATGCGACAATCGATCTGACTTCATCAAATGCTTCCAATAAGCAATTTATCCAGACCTATGGAACAACCATTTCGGCTAGGGATTATGACGGTGGGACTGCAGCAAGCCTTAATATTACCCCAGGCGGCTCAGGAGTTAAGTCAACAAATGGTGATACTGGAGGGGGGAATGCTGCTCGTTTTAATGAATTGAATTTCCGGGTTGATTCCGATGGTAGTGCTCACTCTGAATCAATCGTTATTGATTTGAACGGTCAGGTGGCTAACGGAATTACTTTGAACCTCTCAGCCTTTTATTCTGGAGAAGGTGAGAAGGGTAAGGTTATTTTTTATCGTAATGGGCAGGAAGTGAGCTCTCAGGAATTTACCCTTATTAATACCTCATACAACACAGGTGAAACTGGAGGGTTGTTTGACAAAATTGAGATTCAGGCTGCTGATAACGGCAATGCTACAGGTCAGGATAACAGCGACTTTAATGTTCATTCTGTGGTGTTTACGGCTAATGTTGCGATTGGCTCAACCAGCGGCCAGTTAAGTGCTGATTTTGGTGCTGATGGACCTGGTAGTATTTTGTTGAAGGACTCTCAAAGTGATGTTGTTAGGCTGCCCGATGGAACAGTGGTTTCTCTGGAGGTTAGTAACAGTGGCAGTCAGTTGTCAGGTATTTACGATGAGAACGGTACTGAGAAGCTAGCGTTTGTTCTGACTGTTAATTCTGATGGAAGCTATGAGTTTGTACAGTATGAAGCTCTGGAAGCTGATGTGAATGGGCTGCAGTTTGACTATGTCATCTCCGACAGTGATGGCGATATTCATGACTGTGCTCTCACTATTGATCCAATTGGCTTTTCTTATTTAGGCATTCGAGCTGCAGATGTGTTGACGTCGGAAGCTGGTAGTGATGCCAATGATGGATACGCTGTTTTCATCGCGGAAACATCAGCCGCTCTTAGTGGTGATGCATCCGTTGATATTACCGTGCAATCAGGAACAGCTGATCTCACCGATCTTGATATTTCCGGTCTAGAGATTCTGCTTGATGGCAGCAGTTTCTGGATGAGTTTAGCGAATGGTGGAACGGTTGATTTATCTGCCGGGATGAATGGTTTCTTTGTTCGTGTCGCAGCTCAAGATGATGTGTTTTTTGAAAATCCTGAAGACTTCTCAATTGTCATCAGTAATCCATCCGGGGCTGTACAGTTAGGAAAACATACAGTGGCCTCAGGCAGTGTTATTAGTGATGATGCTGCGAAGGATCTCTCTATCTCTGCGGATGATAATGCTACCCCAACATTCAATTTGCTTTTAAGTCTTGATGAGTCTGGCAGTATGGTTTGGGCCTCTGTGGATGACCCAAGTAAAACCAGTGATCAAGTTGCACGGGAAGCTCTGGTTGAACTTATTGGTGAGTATGAGAAGTCAGGCAACGTTAATGTTATGTTGACGACTTTCCATGAAACAGGTTCAAGACCATGGTTTGGAACAGCAGCAGAGGCCATTGCTTACTTAAATGATGGAGATAACTTCTCTCCCGGAGGAGGAACTGACTACAACGATGGTTTAAAAGCCGTTGAAGCTGGATTTATCTCCGGTTTATATACGGGAGAATTGGACCCTGCGGCAAACAATATTGTTTATTTTGTTTCCGATGGTGCGCCTAACGATGGGAACCCCCAGAGAGAGGATTGGGAAAGATTCCTGCAGAATTACGCCATAGAAAACTCTTATGCTATCGGTATTCAAGGATACAACAAACGCCCCAATCAGAATCCTCAGCCAGGTGACGAATACACATACGATGCATCGAAATTAGATGATGTCGCCTACCCCGGAAGCTCTATTAAGCTTGATGGTTCTGTTTCACTCAAGGACACCCTTCTGGGAACTGTACCGCAGGTCGTTATCGATAACCTGGTTACCCACAGCCTTGGCAATGGTTCTACTGCTTCTGTTTCATTGCTAGAGGTGAATGGAACTCTCTACCAGTTGGATGGAACGACTAACCAGCAGCAAGCAATAACCGTTATGTCATCTGGTATTGCATTGGGTATTTTGATTGTCAATTACTCCGGTGAAATCAGCTTTCAGCCTGCAGATATAACTGGGAGAGGAACGTTGAGTGAGGTTGTGAAATACCAATTGAAGGACTCTGAAGGGAATACATCCAATCAGGCAACCTTAACGATTGAAGTAACAGACACTGGTAATGTAGAGGATTTCACCTTCCCCGCTAATCAGAATCCCAATTCAATTTCTGATAACTGGATTGTGCAGAGTGGCACTGCGGACGATGATCGATTTGAAGATAGTAACTCTCCAGACAATTTCCAGGCTGGTTCTGGTAATGATCTTGTTATTGATCGCTCCAATTCTGGGAATACTATCAGAGGTCAGGCCGGTGATGATCTCATTGATGGAGGAGACCATAGAGATGTGATTTACGGCGGTGGTGGCCAGGATGTTATTTATGGCGGTAATGGCAATGATGTCCTCCATGGTGGAGGGGATGATGATTTCCTCGTGGGTGGCAGGGGCGATGATGTTATTAACGGTGATGCAGGCAACGATTTAATTGTTGGCGGCATTGGTGATGACACACTGCAGGGACATGATGGTGTCGATACATTCAAGTTCAGCTTAGCTGACCTTGTTGATAACGACCTGCTTTCAGGAGGAAGTTATCAACAGAACGATTTGATAACAGACTTTATCTTAACGGACTCAAGTCAGACCGGAGATGTGTTGGATCTCAAAGGTCTTCTGGTGGGGCAAACTGAGCTGTCTGTTCAGGATCTTCAGGCATTGCTGAGTATTTCCTTTACTCATGATTCGAACGAAAACAGCACGACGATCAGTTATACCCACGAACAAAATTCAGGTGCTGATCAATATACCTTGAATATCAAATTGGAAACTGTCGCCCAATCGGATTGGGAAACGCAAAACAGTAGCGTTAATGAAGTGGATGTACTGACCCAGTTAATTAATAACGGACAACTGCTCGTATAAAACTAAACGTATCAAAATAAAACATCTCAAGGAGAGAAGAGAATGAAAACTATAAAGACCAGGGGATTGGCATTTGTTATTCCGGTTGTAATGCCCGTTTTGTTAGCAGCTTCAACAGCTCAGGCTGAAAAACTGTCTGATGTTGTTGCAACAGCTATTGCCACGAACCCTGAAGTTCATATCAGAACAACGGGTGCTGATGCGACCACAGATGAGGTACGTCAAGCACGAGCGGGCTATCTTCCGTCTATCGACTTAACGGCGGGAGCTGGTTTTGAAAACAGCCGAAATGCTACAACGATTGGAAGAGAGTCTGTAACTGGAAGAAAAGACCAGAATCGTACACGCCGTGAAGCTGCCATTACTTTACGCCAGATTATATTTGATGGCTTTGCGACCGATAGTGAGGTTGATCGTCAATTGGCAAGAAAGCGGGCATCTGATTTTGAGGTGTGCTCTATTTCTGAGGATATCGGTTTACAAGCCACTGAAGCCTATACCGATGTTATGAGGCAACAGGCTCTTGTAGCTAATGCCAAGGCTAACCTTGCGGAACACCAGCGCATTGTGGAACTCATTCGTGAGAGTAATAAAAAGGGTAAAGCCAATGATGCTGATAAAGCCCAGGCTGAGAGTCGCTTATTGTTAGCCAGTGCCAATCTGATTGCTACCGAAGCTTCTTTGAGAGACAGCAGAACGGCGTTTCAGAGAATTGTTGGTAATCAGCCAAAGGAATATATACGTCCTTCCGTGCCTGCCAAGCTTCCCAAATCTGAAGATGAAGCTATTAACATGGCAATGACTACGCATCCGGTTATGCGTATCACCATGGCAGATGTTGATGAAGCCAAAGCCCAGTATGAAGCCAGTAAAAGTAGGTTTATGCCTACATTTACAGCGGAACTTGGTGCTGATTGGGGCAAGGATCAAAATGGTGGTAAAGGAACAATCTATAATCATACAGCTATGATTCGCATGTCGTTTAATTTGTACAATGGTGGCGCGGATAAAGCCCGTAAGAGTCAGACCAGCAAACTGATTAATGAAGCAATGGAAGTGCGTAATCGTGCCGTTCGTCAGATAAAGGAAGAAGTACGCTTGTCCTGGATTGCTGTAGACAGTGGGTCCGCTCGGCTAAAACAGTTAATAGCTCATGAACAAAATGCTCTGAAGGCACTTGATCTGTATAACCAGCAGTTTACAGCGGGTACCCGGACGCTTTTGGATTTACTTGATAGCCAGAACGAATACTTCAGTGCAGGAAATTCAAAAATACGGGCAGATTTTAATCAGCTTTATAGTCAATACCGGTTATTGCATAGTGGAGGGGTGTTGCTAAAAAGCCTGCAGGTAGCAATGCCAGTTGAAAACAGCTGCGGTATTGCAGTAAGCCAGAGCTAATAATCAACAAATATCAAATGGATTTGAAAACGATGAGAATAAAAATTCTAAAGGGAACCGTTGTTAGCGTGTTACTGACAGTTATGGCTGGCTGCTCAACAATGAATTCTTTCGAAATAGATGCAACCTGCGTTGCTGTTGGCGCAACGGTTGGTGGTGCAGCAGGTGGGGTAACTGATGGTGATAATGCTGTTAAAGGCGCCATTGGTGGAGCTCTGGTAGGAGCACTGGCTTGTCATTTTCTTGATGGTGATGATGATTCTGATGGTGTAAAAAACAGTAGCGATAAGTGCCCTGGTACACCTCTCGGAGCTCAGGTTAACAGTGAAGGCTGCTCTGTTTCGAAAAGGGTAGCTATAGTTGATATAGTTGAGCCTGTATCTGATCTGATCGTCACCCCAACACCTGCTGATGAAGACTTGGATGGCATTGTTGATGCGAAGGATCTGTGTGCCGGAACTCCCGCAGGTTCCGCGGTTGATGAGAAAGGCTGTCCTCCTGTGCAAAACATTGTTCTGGAAGGGGTGGCTTTTGAGTTTGACTCGGCAATTTTGACGCCCCAAGCCAGTAAAGTTCTGACCCAACAAGCAGAAATCCTGAAAGAGAATCCGGCTATTAAAATCAGTGTTACCGGGCATACGGATAATTTTGGTGGTGAAAAATACAATCAGATACTTTCCCTGCAGCGGGCCAGAGCTGTGCGGAACTTCTTTATAGGGCAGGGTATTGATAGCTCTATTGTGACAGTATCCGGAGCCGGTGAACTAGAGCCTATTGCTGATAACGTGAGTATTTTGGGTCGCTCGGTTAACCGCCGTGTAGAGCTGAAAGTTATTCGAAAGGAAGGCTGATTCCCGTCTTTGAAAGGCCGAACCCATGGTTCGGCCTTTTTGTGTTTTTCTTCCGCACTCCGTGCAGTTATTCCCTGTCTGGCCGATGAAATTTCAGATATCTCTCCTCTCAAGAGATAAACCGTATTATTGCTGTCAATTTTATGGCAAATGAGAGGAAAGACCTGAAACTCATAGAATGGGTAGCGCGGGTTATGTTTGTAGATACATCTTCACAGAAAAAGAGCATGGGAGCCGTTCGTTTGGGGCTTGCGAGAACCCTGTTTAGTTGGTTCTTAATGCTTTCACTTCTTCCTCTCTCCATTGTTGGAATGATTGAGTACAACAATGCAAGAGTTAATATTCTGGAAAGCCGACACGAAGAATTATCTACAGTAAATCTCATGTTGAATCGTCAGATCAGCGATTACTTTGATGATATCGTGGTCAACGTCCATTTTCGCAGTGGTAAGGCTGTTGATTTCCTTTCGGATTTTAGAAAGCTGACCAGTGAACAAAATCTGTCTGCAAAAGAATTTCTGGATAGCGAGGGATATTACCAGCTTATAGATACGTACAGCGTTGAATTCATTGATTTGATGCGTTTCTACGACTATTCCGATGTGCTTGTTGGAGATGCTGAGGGCAATATTGTTTACTCAGTAGGGCGATACAGTGACTTCGGAGAAAATATTTTTACGGGCCCTCTGAGTGAAACTGTTTTTTCAAAAACGGTGCGTGAAGCCATTGCTCAGGATGATCGCCTTTATTCAGATCAGGAAATCTACCCTCCGGCTGGCGACGAAAAGGTCAGCTTCTTCGTACTCCCTCTGGTTGATGACCGGGAAAATACTATCGGCTTCATAGCAGCCCAGATTTGGGCTAGAGATGATGTTTCTTTCATTTTGAATCAAAGCATTGGCATGAGTAACCATGTTAAAGCTTATGTGGTTGGTGAAGATAAGCGGATACGCTTTTTCCCGGAAGGTAAAAATTTCCCGGAAGCGCCTCTCTATCTGGAGCCTGTGAATGAATGGAAAACCCATTTCAATGAAAATGGTGAATATGTACCAGGCCACGGAGACGACAGATTTGATGCAGATGTGCATGTTTACGATGAGGACATACATGACGAGTATGGTGGAATTGATCATGAGCTGGAAGAGGCTGAACTGGATCCAGATAGTCATAGCGATACACACATCTCTGTTTATAGAAATAATGAAAATATAAAAGTCATGGGTGTTTCCCGTAACGTAGTTGTCGCGGGAGTGAATATGCTGTTGATCACAGAAATGGATTATGAAATGGCGATGGCTCCAGCCACAGATTTCCGTAGTCAGCTTTTATTTGTTCTTGGTGTGACCAGTTTTTTAGTTCTCCTTATCGCCGGAGTTATCACACGGCGTATTGTTAATCCTATCCGTAAAATCACTCAGTGGGTCAATGAAGTCGCTTCAGGGAACTTTGTTGATGGAGAAGTGCTTCAACAGAAGAATGAAATAGGAGAGCTGTCAAAAAGTTTTCAGGTTATGACCGAACGCCTGCGTAAGGTCAGTGCAGATAACGAAGAACGTAATTGGCATCAGGAAGGTGTAGCGAAACTGAATGAAACTCTTCGTGGAGAGCAGGCAATCTCAGATCTTTGCCGCAATATCATTACCTGCCTGTGTCGCTATCTTGATATTCCCATGGGTGCCATGTATCTGCTTGTGGACGAGCGTCGTTTGCAAATGATGGGAAGTTTTGCGCTTACAACACGCAAACGTGCAGGTAATGACTTTTCCCTTGGCGAGGGAATACCTGGGCAGGCTGCACTGGAAAGACAGGCCCTCACAATAACAGTGCCCGATGATTATTTTTCTATAGAATCTGGGCTTGGCAGTCATTTGCCAGATCGTGTATACGCTGTTCCCGTTATTTACGAAGGCAAGGTCATGGCGGTTCTGGAATTTGCTTTGCAGGGGCCATTGTCAGAACGCAGTCAAATGTTTGTAGATGCATCAATGGAGAGCTTGGCGATCTCCATGAATTCTTCGCAAACCCGAGAAAGAGTTCAGGAGCTGTTGCATCAAACAACCCAGCAAACAGAGTCTCTCCAGAAACAGCAGGAAGACCTGCGTACTGCGAATGAAGAGCTGGAGCACCAGACAAAGATTCTTCAGGAATCTGAGGAGGAATTGAAATCGCAGTCTGATGAGCTCCAGCGTGCCAATGCGGAACTTGAAGAAACCAGTGAATCTCTTTTTCACCAGAAAGAAGAAATTGAAGCAAAAAATAAAGAGATAGAGGATTCACGAAAAATTCTTGAGCAACGTGCGCAAGAGATGGAGATGGTCAGTAAATATAAATCAGAGTTTCTGGCTAACATGTCCCATGAATTGCGAACACCTTTAAACAGTATGCTGATACTGGCCAAAATGCTGGCTGATAACGTAGATGGCAACCTGGATAGCGATGAGCAGGAGTCTGCGCAGGTTATCCACAAAGTTGGGCACGACCTGCTGAACCTGATTAACGATATTCTGGACCTCTCTAAAGTTGAAGCAGGCAAGCTCTCTGTTCATATGGAGCATGTTTCTCTGGATTCAATACTTGAATCTATGAATAACCAGTTCAAACCATTGGCCAAAGAAAGAAAGCTGTATTTTGAAATTAATAGAAAGATGAATACTGAAGTGAATCTGCAAACAGACAGTCAGCGGGTTATGCAGATTCTAAAAAATCTTCTCTCCAACGGTTTCAAATTCACAGAAGAAGGTGGAATAAAACTTCATGTAGAGCAGTTGCCAGCAGGTAGCGGTTTTAAAAGCGAAGCTCTGTGCAAACATGGAGCAATTAGTCTGGCGGTTGAAGATTCGGGTATTGGCATTCCCAAAGAGAAACAGGATGCCATCTTTGAAGCTTTCCAGCAGGCTGATGGCTCAACCAGCCGGAAATATGGTGGCACCGGATTGGGGTTATCCATCGCCCGGGAAATGTCCCGTCTGCTTGGCGGAGAAATGAGAATAACCAGTGAAGAAGGAAAAGGCGCGACGTTCAGCCTGTTGTTGCCTGCTCAGCTTGAAGCGTTGTCATCGCAAGACGCTCAAGTTCATGAGTTTACTTCTGAAGTGGCTTATAAAGTACCAGAGCATTCAGAAGCAACAGCGTCAGCGGAGCCTAAAGCTGAGATAGAGGCAGTCCAGGAAGAAGTCAAAGATGAACCTCAGGAAGCTGATGATGACCGTTATGACCTTAATGGTGAACGTCCAGTTTTAGTGGTAGAGGATGATTCCGAGTTCGCATGGGTGATATACCGACTGGCCAAAATGAATGGAGCTGCCTGTCTGGTTACGGGAACGGGTAAGGAAGCCATTGAGCTGAGCCTTAAATATCATCCCAGAGCAGTAATACTGGATCTGGGTTTGCCAGATATGGACGGCAAAGACGTTCTAAAGGAGCTAAAGGAACAGAAGTGCACTGAGGATATTCCTGTTCATGTCATCTCAGGGCGTGATGAGGACAGTGCCCTGAGAGCTATGGGGGCTGTGGACTATCTGATCAAACCGGTAAGCACTCAGCAACTTACCAAAATGTTTGGAGAACTGAGAAAAACCGCCAAGTTTGAAAAGATCTTGCTTGTTGACCCAGACCCTGACGTTAGCAAACAGGTGAATACATTTATAGCAGGCCAATGCGAGGTTATTACCGCTGAAACGGCTGCCGAGGCCAGGGAACAGATAAAGAACAACAGTTTTACCAGCATTATTCTTGAGCTTGATCTGCCCGATGAAACTGGTGATGCATTGTTGGAGTCACTGCACCAAGAATATGGTGAGAATCTACCCCCGGTAATAATCAACACTTCAGAAACTCTTGATAGAGAGCGTTACACCGTATTGGGCGGTGAGTCCGATACCATGGTTGTGAAAGGTGAGGTGTCCTCCCAGGATCGGTTAAAGGATGAAGTGTCACTGTTCTTGAACAGCGTATCTAAACCGGTAGTGAAGCATAAAAAACCAGCAGCAAAACCTGTGACTGGCGATGAACAGCTGAAGGGTTGCAAGTTATTGCTGGTTGATGATGATTTACGTAATACCTTTGCCCTTTCTAAGGCTTTGCAGCGCTTTGAAATGGATATCACCATCGCAGATAACGGCGAACTGGCACTGGAGCAACTCGAAAACAATCCGGATGTTGAGGTTGTTTTGATGGACATCATGATGCCGGTGATGGACGGTTATGAAGCCACCAAAAAGATTCGAGAACAGGAGCGTTTTAAGAATCTGCCAGTCATAGCTCTGACGGCTAAAGCCATGGCTGATGACAAAGACAAATGCATTCAGGCAGGTGCTTCCGACTACCTCACCAAACCGGTTGATATTGATAAGCTTGTCAGCATGATCAAAGTCTGGCTCCAAAGCGGTGCTGGAGAATAGGTATGGCAGCTTTTGGGAAAGACGTCAGCAGTCTTCTCCAGACTATGACCGATCAATACGGCTATGATTTCAGCGGTTATGCTCCGGCCTCACTGAGTCGGCGTATTCAGCGTCATATGCTGGAGTCTGGCGTCAATGATGTGCAGAGTCTGCAGCAGAAAATAAGCGGTGATGAACAGGCTTTTGCAGATCTGCTGCGCAGCTTATCTGTTCCTGTGACGGAAATGTTTCGTGACCCACTATTTTTTAAATACCTCCGGGACATAATGATTCCCTGGCTGGCGACATTTCCCTTTGTTCGAATATGGCATGCGGGTTGTGCAACAGGGGAAGAAGCCTGGTCCATGGCTGTTTTACTGGATCAGGCGAAACTGTTAGACAGGTGTCAGATTTATGCAACGGATTACAACGAAGAAGCTTTAAATATCGCTCGCAGGGGAATTTATAAATCTTCGTTGATGAAGGTCTGGCAACGAAATTATGAAGAAAGTGATGGGCCGAGTGTTTTATCAGATTATTGTTTGCAGCGATACGATTCATTGCGAATGGATAGACACCTTCAAAAGAATATTACCTTTGCGAATCATAACCTTGTCACGGACCAGTCGTTCGGTGAAATGCATTTGATCCTTTGCCGTAATGTCCTGATCTATTTCAGCCGGGAATTGCAGGACAGAGTGTTAACACTTTTTCGAGATAGTCTTGTCCCAGGAGGGGCTCTGTGTCTGGGGCCAAGGGAAACCCTGCGCTTTGCTTCAGTTTATGACTGCTTTGAACCATTGGAAACTGAGTGGAAAGTTTATCGCCTTAAAAAGGACTTATCAGAATGAAGGTGATTGTTATAGGAGCTTCGGCCGGAGGCAGCAAAGCACTTGCAGAATTGCTCGGCTACTTACCTGCTTCCTTCCCACTGCCCGTGGTTGTGGTGAAGCACCACAAACCGGGAGCGGCTAATGACATGGCTAGTTGGCTGGATTGTCGAATTGCACTGGATGCGCACTTTGCAGAGGACAAAGAAAAGGTGAAGCCTGGCACCGTTATCGTTGCCCCACCGGATTATCATCTTTTGGTGGATCAGGATGGTTCGGTTGAGCTATCCCTTGATGAACCGGTGATCTATTCACGCCCTTCTCTTGATGTGCTGTTTGAAACAGCAGCAGAAGCGTTTGGTGATCAAGCGATAGGCGTCGTATTAACCGGAGCCAGTCGTGACGGTGCTAACGGTTCTGAAACGATAAGAAAAGCCGGTGGGCAGGTTTTTGTACAGAATCCGGAAACAGCGGAAGTTTCTGTTATGCCAAAGGCGGCACTAGGAAAAAGTGATCTTAGCAATGCGATGGAGTTGGATTGCCTCGCAACAAAATTATTGGGATTAGCCAATGAGTGACAAGGACGTATTGCCAAAAGTTTTGGTTGTGGATGATATGCCGGAAAACCTTCTGGCTATGGGAAAACTGCTCAAACCCCTGAATATTGAGGTGGTGAAAGCAAGTTCCGGCGAAGAGGCTCTGGCCCAGGTTCTGCGGAACCGGTTTGCCGTGATTCTGCTCGATGTTCAGATGCCGGTTATGGATGGATTTGAAACTGCCCAGTTAATGAGGGCGAATAAGGCCACGGCTGCCATTCCCATTATTTTTGTAACTGCAATCAGTAAAGAAGAACGTCATGTCACCATGGGCTATGAATCTGGAGCAGTGGATTATCTTTATAAACCGGTGAATCCGGATATTTTGCTGGGCAAAGTCAAAGTGTTTCTGCAGTTGGAAGAACAAAGACTTGAGATGGAAGCTTTGACCGACAATCTGCGTGATTTAAGCGAGAAAAACCAGTTGTTATTAGACAGTGCCGGCGAAGGGATTATTGGTGTAGGCCCAGAAGGCGCTGTGGATTTTGCCAACCCGGCAGCCAGAGAGCTTCTGGATGTGAATGAAGATGAGCTGAAAAATAAGCCTGTATTTCCCTGGTTCTACGATCCCGGTGTTGAAGAGTTTATAAAAAGCTGGGAAAAAGATTCTGCCTCTGAGCCAGTTTATCGCCAGACTAGCCGTATGAAGCGGCTAGCCGGAGACAGCAAGCCAGTAGAATTTAACCTTTCCCCTATGCACGATAAGAAAGGTGAAATAACTGGTGGGGTTCTGGTTTTTCACGACATAACAGAACGTGTACAGCTGGAGGAACATCTGACCAGGATGGCCAAGTACGACAACCTTACCGGGTTGGCAAACCGCACGCTGTTTATGGAGTTTCTTAATGCCTCTCTGGCTCGTAGTGAAAGGCGAGGAAGAGGTACTGCGGTTATGTTTCTCGATCTGGATCACTTCAAACAAATAAACGATACCTTGGGGCATGATGTAGGTGACGATCTGCTTGCCAGTGTGGCGGGACGTTTGCAGGAGTGTGTCAGGGATGGAGATATGATTGCCCGCCTTGGTGGTGATGAATTTGCCATTGTTCTGGATGATGTTGCCCGCCCTGATGATGTGAAGATGGTGGCGGAAAAAATTGTAGAATCTATCTGTAAACCCCACCAGATTGCTGGCCGTGAAATTCATGCCAGCACCAGTGTTGGAGTTGCGACATGGCCGGAGTGCGGTAGGGAAGCCAATGAACTCATTAAGGCCGCTGACACTGCCATGTATGTGACTAAAAAAGCGGGTCGCAAAGGATACCGATTCTTCACCGCAGATATGCAGGCTGAAGGCCAGCGCCGAGTTAAGCAAGAGCATGCTCTTAAAGATGCTATACGGAATGGCAGTTTTGGGCTGGTTTACCAGCCGATGATTTCTCTGGAAACCGGAGCGGTTGCTGGCTACGCATCTCAGTTGCGCTGGGAGTATGAAGGCAAGCTTCTGGTGCCTGAAGAATTCTTGCCAACGGTGGAGTCTTTGCGGCTTATGAACCCTCTGGGGCTGTGGACTCTGGAGAATGTTTGCCGGGAGGCTCAAAGCTGGAGAGGAACTGACGGATCAAGGAATGATGTGTTCTTTGCAGTTAACCTTGCGTTAAGCCAATGCAGGGACGCCGATGTTCAGCAAATGGTAGAAAAGGCGATGGCGCAGCATGGTATTGTTCCTGCGCAGCTGGAGCTGGAAGTTTCAGAACGAATTGTCAGTGATGTACCGGGTAAGCTCATAACATCATTAAACGCTTTGAGAGAGCAGGGTGTTCATGTTGCGTTGGATAATTTTGGTAGTGGTCTGTCGGCATTGAATTACCTGCGTAAGCTGCCGGTGGATGTTGTGAAAGTTGACCAGCTTTATATCCGCGAAATAGGCAGGGATTCTCGCGTGGAAGGTATTCTCAAGGCTATAACCTGTCTTGCCCATGATATGGGGATTCGGGTTGTGGCTGAGGGGGTAGAGTCATCCGAACAGCTGGAGTTTTTGAAAGATCTTGGTTACGACCGTGCTCAGGGTATGTTGATGGGCAGGCCGGAAAGTATTACCAGAATAGATCATGAAGCTTTTGAACTGCCTGTCACCTCCGGCAGTAAGGTAAACTCCCCAGAAAACCGGCCACATTAAGCATTACCTTACAGGAGTCACTTTCCTGTAGCATGTGGCTTAGGTCAATTTCTACCGAAGCAATCAGCGTTATCCTGAAAGCATAACGCGAACTGGCTGGGGGTATGTTATGCAACTGCAGTTGTTCTTACCCACGCTCATATAGACCATAGTGGTTACCTGCCTGCTTTGGTTCGTCAGGGCTTTGAAGGTCCGGTTTATTGCAGTGAAGGAACCTATGATTTGTGCAAGGTGCTACTGCCTGATGCTGGGTTTTTGCAGGAAGAAGATGCCCGCTACGCAAACAAAAAAGGTTATTCCAAACATAAACCAGCACTGCCGCTTTACACTGAGGCGGATGCTCGTAAGTCTTTAAAACTGTTCCAACCCAAAAGTTTTGATAAACAGCATGAGTTGCCTGGTGGTTTAACCATGCGCTTTCGCAGGGCTGGCCATATTCTTGGTGCCAGCACTGTGGAGTTATTCAACGGTAAACATGTTCTGGCATTCAGTGGTGATCTGGGGCGTATGAATGACCCGATTATGTATCCTCCTGAACCTTTGCCCAGAGCAGATTGGTTGGTTCTCGAATCCACCTATGGCAATCGCCTACATGCCGATGTTGACCCATTGCCTGAGCTTGAACAAATCATTAAAAAACTACACAGCAGGGCGGCACTGTTCTAATTCCCGCTTTTGCCGTGGGGCGGGCTCAGCTGGTTTTGCATCTGATTCAACAGTTGAAAGACAGTGGTCGTATCGCTGGTAATATTCCGGTTTACCTCAACAGCCCCATGGCTATCAGCGCGACAGAGTTATTCTTCAAATACCCTGAGAAACACAAGTTGACCAGGGAAGACTGTGAGCGTATTGATGCCAACACTCGTTATATTCGTGCGGTGGAAGACTCCATTGCACTGAATCGCAGTAGCTACCCATCCATCATTATTTCTGCTAGTGGTATGGCCAGTGGTGGGCGAGTGGTTCATCACCTTAATGCAATGGCTTCAACCACCGTAACAGCATCGTGTTCATGGGGTTCCAGGCTCCAGGGACACGGGGTGAAAAGCTGGTGAGTGGAACCGAAACGATACGTATCTTTGGCCGGGACGTGCCGGTAAAGGCAAAGGTTTATCGGATAGAAAACCTTTCTGTCCACGGTGATTATGAAGATATTCTGTCGTGGTTGGGTGGAATTCGCCAACCGCCAAAGCAGGTGCTTATTAACCATGGCAGTCCCGAGTCTTCACAAGCTTTGGCTGAGCATATTCGCGAACGCTATGGTTGGCAGGTTGACATTGCAGAAATGGACAGCCCCGTAGTTATTCCTGATCCGCAGTAATTTGATAGATATCAAAAGGCTTGGAGCACATTGACTATATTGTGTGTGCTCTGAGCCTCTTCTCAGAATTTCCCTAATAGATAAATAAGACCCGGAGACGAGTCATGCCTACGGCGTCGGCCAGAGATATTGCCAGATTACTGGTGGATATCGGTGTTCTGTTGCTGCGATCAGGAGCCCATACTGAACGAACAATCCGCAACCTCAAAAGGTTTGCCTCTGCGTTTGGCTATGAGCCCGATATTTTCATTGCCTTCTCAGGCCTTACCCTCACTGTGCATGGGCCGGAACAATCCACAACCTTATTTGGTCGTGTTGCTGTGCACGGTGTACGACTCTCTGTCGTTGCGGCGGTCAGTCAGTTGAGCTGGAGAGTCGCTGAGGAAGGGCTGACGATTGCAGACATTCGTAAAGAGTTGAAAGAGATTAATGAGCTTCCTCACTTTCCCCGATGGATAACTCTTTTAATGATTGGTTGTGGCTGCGGTGCTCTTGCCCGAATTATGGGAGCGGAATGGCCAGTGGTATCTGTCACTGTACTTGCGTCCAGTTTGGCATTATTTGTGCGCATGAAAATGACGGAATGGCGCTTTAATACTTTCCTTGTCATTGTGTCCTCAGCCGCCGTCGCCAGTATTGTTGGTGGAATGGCGACCCATTTTCATATGGGGACAACAAGCGGCCTTGCTATGGCAGCTTCTGTACTGTTTTTGATTCCTGGAGTGCCACTTATTAACGGGGTTGTGGATCTGATTAACGGCTACATGAGTATAGGGATTGCCCGATCAGCGATGGGAGCTGCTATCGCATTCTCTCTTGCCAGTGGCATGCTTGTGGGAATGCAGATCGCAGGAGTTTCCCTATGAAAGACTGGTTGATCTGGATATCTTCATTTGCTGAACCCGCCGCCTTGGCGGCGGTCACAGCCTCTGCCTTCGCTGTGTTGTTTAGCGTTCCCGTTAGAACACTTTTCCCTGCAGCTCTTTTGGGAGCGTTGGGTGTCACGGTGAAATTTTCATTGATAGCCTTAGGCTGGAGTGTGATTGAAGGAACCTTTGTTGCTTCCATGGGAGTAGGGCTTTGTGGCATGTGGCTGGCTTGGCGATACCATGCTCCGACGGTTGTTTTCTCACTGCCTGCTGTTATTCCCATGGTGCCCGGAGTTTATGCCTACAGAACTATGATGGGTGTGCTGGAGTTCACCCGTGTTGGGGGAATTGATCAACCGTTGCTTATCAGCATTATCAGTAATGGTTTGATGACGGCTTTCCTGTTTCTGTGTTTAGCTATTGGTGTCGCCCTGCCAAATATTCTCTTGCGGGGACGCAGTGTGCGGGATGTGTGCGTCCTGTACAAAAGAGATAAGAAATATAAACAACAAAAAGAAAACTAAAGGCTGAGAGCTACACTGTTCTTGGTTATGTGGGAGGCGCTGTAAGCTTTTATGGGTTTCTATGACCGTTATATTCTGCCCGAATTAATTAACTTTTCCTGTGGATTGCCTCAGATTTGTAAGCAGCGCAATCAGATAGTGCCTTTGGCCTCCGGGCGAGTGCTGGAAATTGGCTTTGGTTCTGGACTGAACCTTCCGTTCTATAACACTGAAAATGTTGAACGATTGTTTGCGCTGGAACCTTCTGAGGGAATGCGTAAGAAAAGTAGTCCGTTGCTGGAAAAATCGTTAATGGAATGTCAGTGGCTGGATCTGGAAGCGGAACAGGTTCCGCTGGAAGATAACAGTATTGATACCGTGGTTCTGACCTATACCCTTTGTACAATTCCAGGATGGCAGAATGCGCTCCAGCAGATGCGCAGAGTGCTAAAGCCTGATGGTGTATTGCTGTTTTCTGAACATGGCCTTGCTCCCGACGAAGCTGTAAGGAAGTGGCAGGATCGCTTGAACCCTGTCTGGAACATTATTGCTGGTGGGTGCCATTTGAACAGGGATATTCCCCGTTTTCTTCGTGAGTCGGGTTTCGATATTCAGGACATTAACGAAGGGTATATGCCAAAGTCGCCACGCTTTGCATCTTATAATTACCGGGGCATTGCAAAGCAAAAAAAATAAGAAGCAGAATTAAGGCTGGTGAGAAAATGGAGCCAGTAAAACTGGCTCCACAAAGTATTAATTGGGGCGACCAGCCTTATAGGAATCGTAGTCGGGGGAGACACGCTCAAAGGCTGAATCAAACAGCGCAGAGGTGACCAGCAGGTCGGCAGATGCCTGGTTACAGGCAACAGGAATATTCCAGACTGCAGCCAAGCGAAGCAGGGCTTTGATATCCGGGTCGTGGGGTTGTGCTTCCAGAGGATCCCAGAAGAAAATCAGAGTATCGATCTTGCCTTCAGCAATCATGGAGCCAATCTGCTGATCACCTCCCAGTGGGCCGCTGATAAGCTTGTTGATATCCAGCCCCAGACGACTGTTGATCATGCTGCCGGTGGTGCCGGTGGCAAAGAGAGTGTGCTTTTCTATCTGGGCGCGGTGTTTGGCAACCCAGTCCAGAAGAGGTTGCTTCATATTGTCATGAGCTACCAGCGCGATGTTGCGGGTAGCGGGCATAGTGACTGTTTTGTATTCCACTTAGTGTCTCGTAATCGGTGTCTTGGCTCAGCAGTCGCTGTACGGTGACGGTAGAACGAAAGAGTTGATGCTGGCCTGACTGTTCTGGAGGCAGGTTTTCATGGCAATGGTAAAATCCCTGAAAAACTGCTCTGCAAGAGCCTTGGTAAAACTTTTTCTGATGACCATTCGCAGAACATGAATTTGATCAGCATCCGGGGGCAGGGAGTAAGCCGGAACAATCCACCCACACTTCCTCAGACTATCAGATATGGAGTAGGGGCTGTAGCGGGAATCCAGGAATGTGATGACGATATAAGGCATTGGGCTTTGTTCTGAAATCAGTCTTATAGCTCCAGTATTAACCAGTTTTCTTTCCAGGTTATGCTTGCTCTCCATAATGTCCTGTATGTTTGTTTTATAGCCGCTGAAACCAAGACGTAAAAACATATAGTACTGGGCATAGAGCATTGCGCTGTTGCGTGAGTAGGCAAAGCTATAGTTCTGCATGGTGTTGTTTAGAAAATTAATGTTGAACTGAAGCTTTTCAGCCGTTGTTTTGATGTCTCTAAAAATAACCGTGCCCAGGCCAGGGTAAACAAAACCATATTTGTGGTTGGATACACTGATTGAATGTACCTGTTCAAGGCGAAAATCCCATTTCAAATCCGGTTCTATAAATGGCAGAACAAAACCTCCCCCGGCAGCGTCTACATGGATGGGAATATCCTTTCCGGTTTTCTTTTTATGTTCGACCAGAAGACTATTAATGCCGTCAATGTCGTCTATATGCCCTGTATAGGTTTTCCCGGCAACTACTCCTACAGCCAGAGTGTTGGCATCAATAAGTGGCTTTACCGACTCAGGGTTTATGGTGAAGCAGGTATCTGTGATAGGAATAACCCGTAACTCTACATTGAAGAAGTCAGCAAATTTGCTCCAACAAGTGTGCACATCGGCGCCGCAGATAATATTCAGGTTGGCGCCAAGTTTGGGAGCCATTGCGTGATTTTCATGCCATCGCCACCTGTGCATTTGCAGAGCAAGAAAAATAGCTTCCGACGAACCTGCAGTGCATATCCCAGTGGGAGTGGCTGTGTCCGGGCAGTGAAACAGATGTGCCTGCATTTGTATAAGGCGATTTTCAATAATTCTGGGGTAAGGGTTACAATTGCCATCAACAACATTCTGTTTGCAGCCTTCCAGTATTAACTGATCTGCATATGCATCCATATCATGGGTGAGCAGGGAGCCAAGGTTTCTTTCTGGGGGAACCGTTTTCAGCTCGCCAACTTCATGGTGAAAGAGCTTTAGAATGCTGTCGGAGTCCATTCCGCTTGCAGGCAGGTGACATGTTGCATCATCTTCCGGAAGCTTTTGTTCCTGCACTGCTGAAGCATGAGACTTATCAATAGTGAAGGGCACGGTTCGCTCCAAACACAAAGGAATAACGAAGGGAGTTTAGTTGATGTTGCCCGGTCTTCAGCAAACTCCGTGTGCCCCAGATGATTGTGTGTGAGTTAAGCCGCTTTGTTTTTCACAGGATTTCATCGCTCTTTGGAAATCCCGTAACAGCTTCTCCGCAAGATCTCTGTTGAAGTTTTCTTTAATGACCATACGCAAAACATGGGTTTCCTGAGCGGCTGGTGGCAGAGAGTAGGCAGGTACAATCCATCCATTAAAAAGACTGGCCTGCATTTTTATCAGACGGTTTTCGATAATCTTGAGTTGGGGTATTCATCCTCATCCACAAGGTTTCGGCTGCAGCCTGCCAGCATCAGCTTATCGGCATGGGGATGGTTGGTTCTGAATGTGTGGTGGCTGTGAACAGCAGCAAAATATCTGTGAAACCCAGTGTCAGGTTACCAATGTTGGTGATGAAAAAGGGCTATGAAGTATACACCCCCGCTCTGAGGCATCATCAGCCAGACAATCAAGATATGCAGGCTTTAGGTACCGCCAGTATCCGTGATGATGTCGATGACCTGACTGCTTTGCCATAGCATGGTTCGAGTTAGACCAAAGTAGGAGCCAAGCCCACTTAACATTCTGGGGGATACTATCGTCGTATAGATGGATTGGGGAGACCAAACTAGCTTTAGGGAGCACTCTAAAAAAGCAAGGAGAATAGTCATGGAAGCCTATCCGCTATCACCTACCAGCCCTACATTTAACCAGCCAATGACATTATCAGCAGAGTCTGGCGGTACTAAGAACACCTTGAACCGTAGTGTTTCAGTTGCTGATTCATCGTCAGTAATAACCACAATTAAAAATGCGTTTATACGATTGACTCACCCACCACGAAAGTTTTTAGCAGATATGGTTGTATGCGCCCTGGATGTCGCCGGTAGATGCACCACCGCAGGTAGCATGTTAGGTTACGGCTTAACTGCCGAAGTCTGTAACTTGGCTCATGTGAAGCATGATAGTATTCCCACTGTTGTTGCCAAAACCTTAGGGAGCTTTATTGTGGGTGGAGCTGCCGGGCTAGGAGGTTCAGTTATTGCACTGCCTGCGGGTGTTGTGATGGCGACTAAAAATCTCTTATCTGGACAGACAATCAAAACAGCAGCAAAAGGTTCTGTGGAAGACGCCCGACATGTTGGCTGGATGCGCATCATTGACAACGTGGACAGGGATCAGGATAGATATAATGATTTCACGAAATTCGTGGATACACAGATGGAAATGCGTGCCCAGAGTGCTTTTAACAGCCACATTGGAGCGCCTCAGGAAGAAGCAACTTATTTTTAACCTCGCTGAACTGTATCAGTAGTGCCTGACAGTGAGAGAATAAGTACTTATATAAAAAACTTCCCCAAAAACCAGTTCTGGTAGGCCATTCTATGAGTGGCCTTTTTGCCTTGCTTCTGGCAAGTAAAGGACTAGCGCAAGGCGCGGTTTTGCTGACCCCGGCAGCTCCAGCAGGCATACTTGCCCTGCGATACAGTGTGGTTAAAATTTTTTCCGGTATCTTGAGCTGGTGGGGATTCTGGCGCAAACCAATGAAACTTTCTCCCAGTGCAGCGAATCTTGGGCTTTTTCATAAACAGCCAGATGAGGTTCGTGCCGCTCATTATCAGGGGATGGTGTTTGAATCAAGCAGAGCCGCAGCAGAAATAGCCTTCTGGTTTTTGGATGTTCACAAAAGCACAAAGGTTGAAAGTCAGCCTGATAGCCCGATAATGATCCTGGTTGGACAGGATAATCGTATAACTCCCGCTGATATCTGCCATAAGATTGCCTGCCGGTTTAACGCGAACTTTCAATTGTTGACCAGTCACGCCCATGAACTTCACTCGGAGCCAGATTGGGAGAAAATAGCCGAGCAGGCTGATATCTGGATAAACCTTGAAGTATGTAGAAACTCTTCGTCATCTGAACAAAATGAATAGCTATTCTATTGTTTATGAATCCTGAGCGCGTGATTGGTCGTATCTTTTCGTGAAGCTTAGAGAACACTAACGGAGATTCAGTATGCTAAAGCGTTTTTTGACACCATTTCTGCTTTTCACCAGTTTGTTTATGGCTCAACAGGCTATGAGTGCAGATAAAATTTATACAAGTTTTTTCAGCAACAAAGCTGTTGGTGGATACGATACAGTTGCTTACTTTGAAAAAGGCAGACCTGTAGAGGGTAAAAGCAGGTTCTCTTATGAGTGGAACGGTGCAAAATGGCTCTTTTCTTCCAAAGAAAACCTGGAGACCTTTAAAAAGGCACCGGAAGTTTACGCTCCTCAATATGGTGGTCATTGCGCCTGGGCTGTTGCAGCAAAAAAAGATTTGGTAAAAGGAGACCCTAAGTACTGGCGTATTGTTGATGGTCGGCTCTATTTGAATTACGACCAATCAGTTCAGCAACAATGGGAAAAAGATATTCCTGGCTTTATTGAGAAGGGAAATAAGAATTGGGTAAAACTGAATAAGTGATTTATTAAAAGTTAATCAGGTAGAATCAAACGGCAACCGGGATGGTTGCCGTTTTTGTATAAAGAAGTAATCCAATAAAAAAGGATGTCTTTATGTCTGCCAGATATCTGTTTCTGATTCCTTTTCTGCTAGCTGCATCATCCTATGCACAGGTGTACCGCTGGGTCGATGCTGAGGGAAATGTTCACTTTTCCGATCGTCAACCTGGGCAGAAAGTGCAAACTCAGTCTGTGAGGGTTGATGTTCAGAATAGTTACAACGGTGCAGATATTTATCAGGAGCAGAAGAAGCTATTCAAAATTTATGATGGTGACCGGGCAGCACAAAAAGCAGCTGCTGAAAAGGCTCGTAAGGAGGAACAAAGTCTAGCGAAACAGTGTGAAATTGCCCGATATCGGCTGGTTCGATCCAGGAATGCGGGATCTGTTTTTTCCGTGAATAATGATGGTGAGAGAGTTTATTACAACAATGATCAGCGCAAGCTCTATACAAAACGCTGGCAGGATTTTGTTGATAAAAAGTGCTGAATATTCATGCCCATTAATAACTCAGACTCGCATTTGCGAGCCTGGTTCATTGATCTGTTGAGTCTGATAAATCAGATATCAAACTTTTCCAGCTTTGTTTCCACAAACTCTTTTTTCAGTTTGACGAAAACAGGAACGCCATTTTTGAAGGGAGGGAAATCTTCGCCCTGAATAAGAGGCTTAAGATATTCGCGGCATTCTTCGGTGATGTGTAAGCCATCTGCGGCGATAAAATGATCAGGGATCTTCATTTCAACGTTGGCGACCATTTCCAGAGGCGCCTCACCAATGCTCCAGACGTAGGTGTCGTCGTTAGACTCTTCTCTCACGATGGTGGCCATCACGCCATTCTTGCCTTCAAGTGCAAACTCAACGGCAGCACGACCAACAGCGTAAGCCTGTTCAACATCAACAGCGGAAGCCAGGTGACGAGCAGCTCGCTGCAAGTAATCAACAACGGCCCAGTGATACTTGTAACCGAGAGAGTCTTTCACCATACGCGCCAAAATGGGGGCGGTACCGCCCAGCTGCACGTGACCGAAAGCGTCGGTTGTGCGAGATGCAGAGAGGAAAGTCCCGTCTGCGTAATGAGTGCCTTCAGAGGCAACAATTACGCAGTAACCATGCTTTTCAACAATACGCTCAACTTTGGCCAGGAAGGTTTCACGGCAAAAATCGACTTCCGGGAACAGCAACATGTGAGGTGGGTCGCTCTCTTCTTCCATTGCCAAGGCTGCCGCTGCGGTAATCCAGCCTGCGTGACGCCCCATCACTTCCATAATGAAAACCTTGGTGGAGGTTTCGTGCATGGATTCGATATCTTTGGAAGCTTCCTTAACAGAAGTGGCAACATATTTGGCTACAGAACCAAAGCCTGGGCAGGTATCGGTGGCAGGCAGGTCATTATCAACTGTTTTAGGAACACCAATACAGGTAATGGGATAACCCATTTGTTTACTGTAAAGGGAAACCTTATGGGCGGTGTCCATAGAGTCACCCCCACCGTTATAGAAGAAGTAGCCAATGTTATGGGCTTTAAATACTTCAATTAGGCGGCGATACTGGACTTCATTCGCCTCGATGCTGGACATTTTGAAACGACATGAACCAAAGGCACCACCGGGGGTATGACGCAGGGCGGCAATGGTCTCACCAGATTCCTTGCTGGTATCAATCAGTTCTTCACGCAATGCACCAAGAATACCGTTATGGCCGGCATAAACTTTGCCGATTTTGTCCGGGTGGCGACGGGCGGTTTCAAGAACACCGCAAGCAGAGGCATTAATAACGGCTGTTACACCACCAGACTGGGCGTAAAAAGCGTTTTTGACGGTCATCCCGAGCAAACTCCTGAAGATTTAGCTATTGCCGACGTAAAAAATTCCTGTAGTTATCATTCCAAACTTTGTTATTAACAGGCCGCCGGGTGGCGCCATCATACGTGAAATAGAGGGAATTGGCATGCTTGATACGGGAAGATTACAGAAAACATAAACCCGGCAATGTGGCCGGGTTTATGAGTAGTGCAGGCTCTCTGGTTTACAACATACTGCGCAGCATCCAGGCTGTCTTCTCGTGAATAACCATTCGATCAGAGATCAGCGACGCGCTGGATTCATCATCAGCATTCTGAGCTGTTTTCAATACTTCCCGGCAGGTGGTAACCACTCGCTCATGAGATTTGGTTAATATCTCCACCATACTTCTGGCTTCGGGAATATCTTCTACTTCTTCAATGGAGCTGAGTTTGGCAAAGGCTTTGTACGTTCCCGGGGCTGTGAATCCCAAGGTTCGAATACGTTCTGCTATTTCATCAACCGCTGTTGCCAGCTCTGTGTAATGTTCTTCAAACATCAGGTGCAATTCACGGAATTGTGGGCCGGTAACATTCCAGTGAAAGTTGTGGGTTTGCAGGTAGAGCGTGTAGCTTGCTCATAATATTCCCTCAACTGGCTGTTTGGTGGGGCTGATGTTGGCCCGATGAGAGAAGTATATGGGTGTGATTGTTTTAGGTTAAATGACTTAAATGTTTGAGGCTGATAGGTTTTGGCTATTGGTTGGTTTGGCTATTGGTTGGTTTGGCTATTGATTGGTTGTCTGCAGTTCTCAATCTCCCCTGCAAATGGCACTATGATGGAATTTTCAAAGCTTTGGTAACCAGGGCGGCTTAACGGGATCAGGGTGAAAGGTATCAGCAAGCATATTCATATTTTAGGAATCTGTGGCACGTTTATGGGCAGCCTGGCCTTGCTGGCCCGTGAGGCTGGCTACACCGTGACAGGTTCTGATCAAAATGTTTATCCACCCATGAGCACCCAGTTGGAAGAGCAGGGTATTAAGCTGCATGTGGGTTATGATCCTGAGCAGCTTGACCCGGCTCCGGATCTTGTGGTGGTTGGTAATGCCATGAGTCGCGGAAACCCTGCAGTGGAGTATTTGCTGGATAAAGGGCTTCCTTATACATCAGGCCCTCAGTTTTTATCAGATCATATTTTGCCTGAACGTTGGGTTCTGGCTGCTGCTGGAACGCACGGTAAAACTACAACATCCAGCATGCTGGCCTGGATTCTTGAATATGCCGGAATGGCTCCGGGATTCTTGATTGGCGGGATTCCTGGTAACTTCGGCATTTCTGCCCGTTTGGGTGATACCCCTTTCTTTGTGATCGAAGCGGATGAATACGACACAGCATTCTTCGATAAGCGTTCCAAGTTTGTTCACTACCACCCGCGTACAGCCATTCTGAACAATCTTGAGTTTGATCATGCTGATATCTTTGGCTCGCTGGCTGATATCCAGAAACAGTTTCACTATATGGTGCGTATTATTCCACCTTCAGGGCAGGTTATTGCTCTGGCAAACGACCAGAATCTTGATGAGGTTCTGGAGATGGGTTGCTGGAGTGACATTTGTCGGTTTGGTGACTCAGAAGGTTTTCGTGCCGAAGCCATAAATAGGGATTACAGCTCTTTTCGAATTATCTCTGAGGAGAAAGAGACTGGAGTCGTGAACTGGAGCCTGACAGGCGAACATAATTGCAATAATGCTTTGGCAGCTGTGCTTGCAGCTCGGCATGTTGGCGTGACTCCACAAGTTGCTTGCGAAGCCCTTGGCCAGTTTCAGGGGGTGAAGCGGCGTATGGAGCTGTTAGCTGAGTTGGAGGATGGCGTACGGGTTTATGATGACTTTGCCCATCACCCAACGGCGATAGCGATGACTCTTGAAGGGCTTCGGGCTCAGGTGGGTGAGAGCGGTATTATCAGGGCTGTGATTGAACCCCGTTCCAATACTATGAAAATGGGGATTCATAAAGGACAGCTGGCAGCGGCCACCGCCACCGCCACAGATGTTGTATGGTTTGAGTCACCAAATATGGGTTGGTCTCTGGATGAGGAGATTGCAACCAGTCCGGTTCCTGCTCAGTCTCAATCTGATATTGATGTGCTTGTTGCTCACCTTGTAGAAACTCGCAGGGCTAATGAGCATATTGTGATTATGAGTAATGGTGGTTTTGGCGGCATCCATAAGAAATTGATTGCTGCCTTGAAGGATCAAAATGAAAGCTGAGAACAATGAAACAATAACACTTGCCGTGACTGGGGCTTCTGGCGCTCAGTATGCCTGGAGGTTGCTGGAATGCTTGATTGCTGCTGATCGGAATGTGTTCTTTATGATCAGCAAGGCTGCTCAGTTGGTTTCTGCAACGGAAACCGATGTTTCCCTGCCTTCTCGCCCTCAATTGATGGAAAGCTGTCTGATCGATCGCTATCGGGCACAGGACGGTCAGATACGGGTTTTTGGTCCTGAGCAGTGGATGTCTCCTGTTGCCTCAGGCAGTGGCGCACCCAGTCGAATGGTGATCTGTCCGGCGAGTATGGGAGTTGTTTCTGCTATTGCCACGGGAGCCAGTAATAATCTCATTGAGCGTGCTGCCGATGTAGCTTTAAAGGAGCGGCGACAGTTGATACTGGTTCCCAGAGAGTCGCCATTCTCAGAAATACATCTGGAAAATATGCTCAAGCTGACTCGCATGGGAGCCGTTATCCTGCCAGCCAGCCCCGGCTTCTACCAGCAGCCGGAAAGCGTCAGCGATATGGTGGACTTTGTTGTTGCCCGAATCCTGAACCAGTTGGGCATAGAACAAGCGCTTATGCCGCGTTGGGGGGAGTAACTTTACCTGGAGCGGCACCTGCGTGAGGAACGTTTCCTATGGCCGGTAAGAAAAAGGATCAAGCCCGCAAAGCCAAACACGGCATTCTTGTTTCTCTGGAAGAGCGCCCCGGAGGAATGCTGGGAATGGTTATGGACACTGTTGAGAAGCGTGAAGGCAGTGATCCTGGCGAATGGGTTTTTCAGAAGCATTTTGTCAGCCTTGATCATCCTGCGGAATTAATGGAAAACCTGCAGTTAACGCGCAAGGAACTGGCGGATATTGGCGAGACGATGGTGATCTGGCTGTTATCTAAAGAAGGGAAGTTGAACTAGCCGGACGACTTTAAACGTCCGGCTGGCTGCAGTGTTATCGTTATGAAATCAGGGATGAGTAAGCTGGTAATAAAGTTGATCTTTTAACTTCAGGCGATGCTTCTTCAGGTTTTCCAGATGCTCATCCGAGCAGCCAGCTTCTGTTTCGTAATGGATGATTTCCTGATCTATAGCTTCGTAGCGGTTGTAGGCGGAGTGAAATTCAGGGCTGGTTTTATCGAGAGAATTCAGGCGGGCGCTAAGATCAGGGAACTCATCAGCGAGATCGTGCTTTTCTGGTATCATTGTCTGCCCCTCCCCAGTGACAGTGTTTTACAAGAACCACCCTCAGATTGGCACACCTGGGCATCGTGAATCTTGATCTGGATCAATGATGCGCAGAGAGGCGTTGTTCATGGGGCAATCAGGTCAGAGGGATAATAGCAGTTCGCAGAGGCGCTCCCCCTGCCGCTCGAGTAATATGCCCAGACCCACCCACATCTTCCGCAAGTAATACTTTCCCAGCCTCAAGGGTTGTTCTATTCCCACCATGGAGTTCTATCTCCATACACCCGGACAGAACTACAACCAGCTGTCTGCGGGGAGCATTGTGCCAGTCTTGGGTAAAGTCACTTTCTGTCTCGCAAAACACGACTTCAGTAGTGGGGAATATGGCAGCAAGATGTCCCTGTTCATCTTCCGGGGCCATTGGTAGTGGCACGACGTCTAAAACAGAATCACCATCAGCATTTGTATGTAAGCGGGTTATTTCCATCGTTGGCTTCTGATCTGTGCATACGCACAAAAGTAGATGAGAGTTGGAAATATGGCTATTACAGATGTTTTGGAGATGGAGGCACGCTGCTAGAGCGTAACCAGGTGGCCACGGCATCAAGTAATACCGCCATTGAGTACCCAGGGGGCAACCCCGCAGTGCTGGTTTCAATAGTAAATGACTTTGGCATCTCTCTTCGGAACACTGCATCCTGATAATGAGCAGAAGGTTGGCTGGAAATAACCAGCATGGAACCTGGTTTGGGAGAGTGCTCAAGCCAGTCTTTAATAGTTGTTGCTGTATGGCAGCGACCCCAGTGTCCACCCTGCCATTGCCGAGGAGAGTCGATAATCTTAACCGGCACTTTCTCCATCTCTGATGGATAAGGGTAATAGTAAAGGATAAGTCGTATCGCTTCGGTTTCGTGCAGTGGAGCATTCTCTTTGTTGAATGATTCGGGAAGTGATGATTTTTTGGGTAAGAGGGCTGCCATCACTTCAGGAAAACGGTCAATCTTTGGAGTGAGTGGTCGCTGCCCAGCCAAGACAACAAGTTGAGAAAAACGTACACCGGAGTCCCACTGCTCTGCCAGCCAGTCGAGGCGTGCCTTCATGGATGGTGCTGTTGAACCCGGCAGGATGGCGTAATCATAGGTTTTTCTTTTAGGAAACCAGGGGGATATCAAATCAAGTTCATCCAGAACGGCGATAACCTGATTTTTCTTGGTTTCGGAAAGACCAACTTCCTTCATCTGCCAGCGTTCTACATCTGGCTTTCTTCCCCAGCGTTGTATAAAACTATGACGATATTCGTCCCAGTCCTGAGTTGGCGGCATAGACAGCAGGGCCGCCAGTTTCTGCAACGGCTCAGGTATTTCGTTGGCAAATGTTTCTTCCTGAAACATAATGAACATCCCTGTCAGTATTAAGGCTTTGAACGTTAGCCTCATGTTTTTTCTGGCTCTACATGGAGAGCCAACCATACGGTTTCACAGGTTTCTTCCGTCCATTCCACCCGATGCTTTGTATGGGCAGGTACCAATACATGGGTGCCTGGGGTCATATCTACATCTTCGTTGTTTCCATCAAAAGTCAGAGTCGCATGGCCTGAGAGAAGTACGACCCACTCATCTTCTGGCTGGTCATACCATTGGCCTTCCGGGGTTCTGTGTCCGTGGGAAACGATGCGTTCAAGTCTTAGACCAGGGCGCTCAACGAGCAGTTCGAGAAATTCTTTATCAGGGTTAAATGGAGCTTCGGTAAAGAGATTGACTGGTTTCATTATCCGCTCCTGCATGTAAGCCGAAACAGAATATAGCAGTCTTAAAGGCGGATGCCGTGGGCCGCGTCCCTGGCTGAGTTTCCAGCTATCTTAGTGAATGAACTGTCCAGTTCAGGAAGAGGCCAGTCGGCTGGATAATGACGGGAAAGCTCTTCCATCAGCGCGCTGTACTCCTGAGCAGGCTTGCTCAACAAGTAGAGAAGGAAGGTATACATTCTGTCAGACATAGCTTTCTGCAGGTTTTTCAGGTCTTCCTGACTCATTGCTCCAGATGTATTCATTTTCTCGACAGGCGTATTGCGCAGGCAGTTCGCAGTGATAATCAGCGCAAGTTTTTTGACAGTGTTCTCGTCCATGGTACACCTGATGAGCTGTGACTTTGTTCTAAACCTAGTCGCTATAAAAGGGGCAGCAAGAAGCGGCGGTATATGAGTGGAAATCTTGTCGGAAAGGGTTTGTTCAGAGGTTTTCTTCCAGAAAAAACAACCGGCCCTGACGGCCGGTTGGTTGTTTTTCAGAATGTATGAGTACAGGGGATTAATTCATATTCCCGGCACGATACTGCTCGTGCAGGTTGTTGGTATACATCCAGGCAATGTTGGTCGCTGCAGATGTTCCGCCACCGAAAGCTCCACCGGCGATAGAACCGCAAGTTGCACCAATAATAATTGCGAAAGGCATGGTTGTGCCACCACTGATCGTGCCAAAAGCAATGCCTGCCAATGTTCCAATGGCGCCGCCTATAGCACTACCGGGAACACCACCACAACAGAACCCTACAAAGCCAGTCTTCAGGTAAGACAAAATAGATACAAGTTTATTAGGTTTTCTGGATTTAATGGCTGTCTGAGGAGTAGAGGACTCAGAGGTACCACCCGTGGAAACTTGAATGTTCATCTTTGTGTTTTTTACCTTTAAACCTTCTGATGCCCCTGTTTGAAGAGCTGAGTCATGCGTGTTTATGTTGGTATAGCCAACAGGGGAAAACTGTTTTTGAAGTGGTGCGGCCATAGTTAATCCTCCATGTTATGGGTAACTGGCCTCATATTCATGGGCCCGTTTGTCAGTGACAGGAGGATTCTATGTAGGGAAGGGTCGAACCTCTATTCAACCTTGTGGTGACAGACCAAGGTCGCAGATGTGCCCGGCACTTTAATCCGGCACTTTAATCCAGGGCTCTCCCATCGTTTGTTAAACGTACCCAGTCCTTGGAAAACCAGAACCAGCGACCATCCGGGCCTGGTGCCGTACAGTTAACACGGGAGCGCCCCAAAGGCAGCTGATCCGGCATTTGCACTTCCAGTTCTGTTTTCTCTTTATTCTGCCAGGCGATATCCAGCGTTTTGCCCAAGGCATAGCAGGCAACCTGGGAGGCAGACCATTCACCGGGGTGAAGATGCAGGGTCAGCGGACCGATTCGGCCATCTTGGGGAGCAATTCCTGAATCAGGCTCGATATCTGAAACAGACAAAGGCAGGCTGCGAACTTTTAATGGGAAACTTTTCATAGCGCCATAACCAGCCCCCATAGGGTAGCGGGGAAGCTTGGCGGGATTAGACAAAAGGCTTACAGCTCCAGATTGCTGCCCAAAACCCAGATAGCCATTGTTTAGAATCATTTTTTCCAGAGCTGGAGCTGTTTCTCCGAATGGCCAGGCTAACAATTTATGGTGTTGTCCTGTTTCTTCCTTGATACGCTTCTCGGCTGTTCTTAGATCCTGCTCAATACGTTTGATCCAGGCTCCCTGAGTTTCGTCAGAATTGCGCTCTACCAGATGATTGTGATGCACAGTGTGGTTGGCCAGAGTTGTGCCCTGATCGCCGATTTTCTTTAACTGCTCCCATGTCATAGTGCGACTTTGTCGCTTATCGACAGCTTTGGTATTCACAAAAATTGTGAATGGGAAGTTGTGTTTCTTCAGCAGAGGTAGCGCGTTCTTATAAATTGAGGAGTAGGCGTCATCAAAGGTAATAACAACGGTTTTATCTGGCAGCGGTTCTTTGTTGCGTAGCTTGTCGGTTACTTCTGTGAGTGGCATCACAGAGAATTCGTTCTGTTTGAGCCACTCAAGGTGTTCAGCAAACAGTGCTGGTGAAGTGCTGGTTGATGCCGGAGTAGAGTCGTCAATATGGTGGTACTGAAGTATCACTACTGCCTGAGCGCGGATGGTGAGAATTGCCATAACGAAAGCGATGGCCAGTGCTGCAAACCGTGTTTTCAAAACCTGTACCCATTGTAAAACAAAGAGCCCGGAGTTAACCCCGGGCTCGAAAGCTGTCGATACTCAAAAGCTGTCGATACTCAAAAGCTATCGATACTCAAAAGCTGTCGATACTCAAAAGCTATCGATATTCAAAAGCTATCAATGCTGTGGTTAGAACTTCTTACGAATCAAGCCTTCCTGCATGGTAGACGCGACCAGTTGCCCTTTCTGGTTGAATATCTGCCCACGAGCCAAGCCTCTGGCGCCTCCAGCTGTCGGACTGTCCATGCTGTACAGCAGCCATTCATCCATACGGAAATCACGGTGGAACCACATGGCGTGATCGATGCTGGCTACCTGCATATTTGGCTGCCAGAAGTTTACGCCATGGGGGTTGAGGGAAGTGGTGACAAAACTAAAATCAGAAGCGTAAGCCAGCAGGTATTTGTGGATACGCAGATCATTTGGCAATTTGCCATTGGCTCGCAGCCAGATGTGGCGTACAGGTTCCATCGGTTGAGGATTAAGGAAATCAGGGATTTTCACCGCCCGAAGTTCAATAGGGCGATCGCAGGTTAACTTGTCACGAACCTGCTCGGGAATCAGGTGTGCAATGCTCTTGACCCTGTCCAACTCAGATTCCAACTCTTCCGGCGGAGTGACCTGCGGCATATCCGGGTGCTGGTGGTCGAAGCCTTCTTCTTGCTCCTGAAAAGAAAGGGCAACATTAAAAATAGGTTTACCATTCTGAATAGCAACGACTCTTCGGGTGGAAAAGCTTTTTCCGTCCCGGGATTTATCCACTTCATACACTATCGGTTTATGGGCATTGCCGGGTCGCAGAAAGTAACAATGGAAGGAGTGCAGTCCGCGATCTTCCTCAACGGTTTGTTTGGCTGCAGACAACGCCTGTCCAATAACCTGTCCACCAAAAACATTGCCAAAACCCAGATCTTGACTCTGGCCACGGAAAATAGTCTCTTCGATTTGCTCCAGCTGCAAAAGGCTTAACAGTTCATCCAGTACTTTACTCATATGTCCCCTCGCTCAAGTGTCCCCTTGATATTTATTATTCGCCCGGTGTCATTCTTGTGACTTTACCCGGGCATACCAGACTTCGGGTTCTATCAGCTGGCCTTCATCATCCAGCTGGGGGTAATCAAGTTGTCTGTCGTCGCAATACCGTGCCAGCTCCGGATATCCCCATTGAAACAGAGAGTGTGTGTATTCGCTGGTAGATATACGGCTGACGTTGTAAAGACCAGCTTCCTGACGTTGTCGTTGGGCTTCCATCAAAATAATGGCTGCGGCAACAGACACATTGAATGATTGAACCATCCCCTGCATGGGGATAATAACATGCTCGTCTGCCAGTTCAGCAGCAGCTTGGCTCACGCCGCGTTTTTCTGACCCCAGAAGCAGGGCACAGGGTTGGGTGTAATCCAGTTCGTGATAAGGGCAGGCATGACCGGAAAAGTGCGCGGCAACAATTTTAAAGCCTTTTTCTTTCAGAGTTTTACCGGCCGCGATGGTGTTCTCGTGCTGCTCAACATTAACCCAGCGACTGCTGCCCATGGAGCGCCCACGCAGCTGACGGTTACGAATATCTGGGTTACACAAATGAACCTGTTGTATCCCCACAGCATCACAGGTGCGGATAATAGCGGCCAGGTTGTGGGGTTTATGAACCTCATCTGCCAGTACCGTGAGGTCAGGTTGGCGGCGGGCGAGAGTTTCGCGCAGTTTCTGAAAACGTTCCGGTGTCATGGGCAGATATTTTGGGGAAACACCGGATTTTAGAGCTGATGATATGTGCTGACAATACTCTGGTTTAGTTCCGTGGGCCGCGGTTCAGGGCATTATTAATCATGAAGTCGACCACATCTAACATAGACAGCCCAGCATGTTCGGCAGCATCAGGCAGCATACTTGTGGGTGTCATACCGGGCATAGAATTGGTTTCCAGAAATACCGGGTCACCCTCTTGTGGGACAATAAAATCTGTCCGGCTGATATCGAGTAGTCCCAGTTCTTTATGAACCCTTACAGCCCATTCCTGGCAATAACGATACTGATCTTCAGGAATAGGAGCTGGCAAAAGATGTTCGCTGAGCCCAGGCGTATATTTGTGGTCGTAGTCAAACCAGCCATTTCCCGCCGTACGAACTTCCAGAACAGGCAGAGCTTCTGGCGTTGGACGATCCAGGACTGAGACAGTGATTTCCCGGCCATCAATAAGCTCTTCCACCAGAGCGTATTCTTCAACATCAAAGGACTCTTTAAGCGCCGATACCAGTTCGTCACGGTTACTGGCTGCGTTAATGGCGATAGTTGAACCCTGCGAGCGGGGTTTCACCACAACTGGGAGGCCAAGCGATCGGATGGTTTTGTCAGCTGCTTTTTCTATTCCGGAGCTCTTGTGCAGAAGGCGGCTTCGGGCGAGATTGATGCCCAGTGGAGCCAATAGCTGTTTTGTGAAATATTTATCCATAGCTACGGAGCTGGATTTCACGCCAGAGCCAATGTAAGGAATGCCCATAATATCCAGCAGCCCCTGAATGGTTCCATCTTCGCCAAAAGGGCCGTGAAGGAGAGGGAAAACAACATCAGGCTTGAGTCTGTCGAGCTCTTTTGCCACGTGGCAGTCAAGTTCCAGCACGTGAAGGTGGTCATACTGACGGGCCATCAACCCCTGAATCCGACCGGCAGAAAGGCGGGAAACCGCAGCTTCGGGGGAGGGGCCACCGCACAGAATAACAATTACCGGCTGATTCTCGGACATCTAAACTATCCCGACTTGGTTTGCAAACCGCAGAAATATAGACTGTCGTACCCTGTCAGCAAATTTCCCGATATTTATGCACCCAGATTATCGCCCTCAGTCAGACCGCACCCCTGTTCATATAGGCTATGCCCTGATGGCCGTCAGTGTATTTACCGCTTTCCCTATGCTGATTGCGATTATCGTGTCCTGGATGAATCGCAGGAAGGCTATTGATCCGCTTTTGATTGCCCATTACGACTGGCAGATTCGAACTTTCTGGGTAAATTTCATCGTTGGCATCATCGGCGTGATTCTGCTTTGGGTTTTGGTGGGTTACTTTGTTTTGCTGCTAAACCAGTTGTGGCTGGTTTACCGAGTTGCCGCCGGTTGGTATTTTCTGGCCAATGATCGTATGCCTTGAACAGGCGAATATCCTTCCTTGATATGCTGTAAAGAAGGCTGACATTGATGGGTATACATTTTTTGAAAAAGTGTATACCATCGAAATCGGGTCAATTTAAGGCCTTCAAATTAACAACAAGAACCACAATAAAACGTTTGGCACGCAGGGTGGCAAAACGAATAAATAAAAGTGGTCTGGCAGCTGGATAATAATAATGGAATACGATCTGGACTTCTCCGCCCGGAAGTTGGACAACACTCCTGGTGTTGTGCAAGCCGGACAATGGCGTGTCGAATATCAGGCCTATTCACTCCCGGAAAACAGAAATAAAACACCTATCGTGTTTTTGTCCGGTGCATTCCAGAACTTTCGCAGCTTCCGTTTTGAAGTTGCAGCCATGCTCGAACATTTCCCCATCATTCTTGTCGACCTGCCATCTCAGGGTAATAACCTTCAGCTTGCCCCAGAGCTTAATATTGCCGACTTAGCCGACCTTGTGCAGGTATTTCTGGATCAGATTGATGTTCCCAAGATAAGCCTTATTGGTGTTTCCTACGGTTCCCTGGTTGCCAGCATGTTTGCTCTCAGGCATCCGTCGCGTATTCATCGTCTTCTGTTAAGTGGTACAACCGCGAAAGGGCGACCTGCTTTGCGGTTGATGCTGGAAGAGTCTTTCCATCTTTGTGAAAGCGGGCGTATGGAAGATTTCGCCCATGGTGCGGTATCAACCATGATCAATGGTTATCACATTGATCGCACAGGCATGGGTGGCGTTCACCGCAAGCTTTTGTTGCGTCAGGTTTTGCGTCTCAGTGAAGCTGAGCGCGAAAGGTTCTTGCAAAATACGCAACGATTACTGGATTTTGAAGGGTTTGAGGAGTATCCCTCTTGCCCAACTCTGGTTGCAACAGGTGAGCTTGACCATTTCACCATGCCCCATGAAAACGCCAGTTTTGCTTTAAACTGTGCTCAGGCAACATTTGCTCTGATTAAAGATGCTGACCACATGAGTATCTTTGCCCGCCGGGAGGGAACGTGCGCACTGTTCCTCGCCTTTGCCAGGGGGAATGTTCTGAGAACTTGTGATGATTATCGAATTTATGACCGTGGGGGAGCTATGACTCTTGAGCGGCGTATCAGTCCGCGACTTGTCCCTATCCGCAACAGCGCCTGTGTTATTAAAACGGAATCAGGGGAAGGGCTTACCTGTCGTATTGAAGATATTAATTATTTCGGTGGTCGTTTATCGCTGGATAAACGTAGTGTGGAAACACTGCCAACTCGAAACCTGCAGCTGCACGTAGAATCGATTAACCTCTCACTGCCTATTCATGTGCTGGAGCAGAATGACGAAGAGATACGCTGCCAGTTTATTCATATGGATTTAAATAAGGCTGAGAAATTCCGTAATTATCTGATTGATAACAGCTACTTTATCAATCAGGACTCCATTCCTCAGTTTATTGTTCCAGAGGAAGAGTTAGTGGAAGCTGTCTGATTGCTTCCGCCAACGTATTCCTTTTCAATTAAGCTGTACACTCGACAATACGAACAGCACTCGCTGTTTTTAGCTTTGGCATATTCAATAGCTGGTAGTAATCGGAAGGGTTGCTGACCACTGCCTTGTGAAAACCGCACTCCTCGAATCCACTTTTCATGCTTTCATCACTGTTATAGTGAAGTGGATAATCTCCCTGAGTGAGTAGAGCAACAACCTTTTTCGCTCTCTTCATCCATTTGTAGTGGGGATGATTGTGAAGGTCTGGATAGACTTCAGTGACATAGTAGCCAGCGGGGAAAGATTTCAACTGTTCGGCCATACGCTGCCATACATCGCTGATAACTGGCAGATCAAAGTAGTTCACCAACCCTTCGGTAATAATCAAAACAGGGCGATTTATATCAAGATTACCTAAAAGGTGTTCAAGGCTGTCGCTGCCTTTTGAGTTCAGAATATTACAGGTTTGAACGACGTGATTGTTGTTTAAAAGGCCAAGTCGTTGAAGCAGGTTCTGTTTTTTTGCAGCCATATCAGGAAGATCCGCTTCGACATAGCTCAGGCCAGCATAGTTAGAAGACATGATTCTTGCCCCACGAGGAGATAGGCCGCAGGCAATTTCAACGATTTGCAGGTCAGGGTGCTTTTCAATCAAAGCGGCTACTTTATGATCAATAACCTTATGTCGTTCCAGCAGGAAGGTTTCAATATCAGCGCCGGTCAGCAGCTTAATAAAACTGTTAATAGGTTTCAGTAACCAGTAACCAGTTTGCCCGAGACGGGAATAAAGCGCTGGCAAGGAGAGCCCGTTACGATACCAGACATGACCTGTATACAGGGCGCTGATGCTGATGCGGGATGTATCGGTACTGGTGCTGAGTTCGCCAGGAACCTGAGGGGTCGATGACATAGTTGTCCTTTTATAGCAGGATTTTTTTTATTATTTTGCTGTCAGAGCACGGAGAATAGCAGGACAGAATGAATCGGGGAATGGCGTGGCAGATTTAAACACCATGGCACAGTGGCTACAAGCTCACCAAGACTGGATGGCCCTGACAATAGCGGTTATCGCATTTTTAGAATCTCTCGTTGTAGTCGGATTACTCCTGCCCGGGGTGGTGATGTTGTTTACCGCGGCATCCCTGGCTGGCGGTGGTGCGCTCGATGTATGGACAATGTTGCTAGCGGGGTTTGCTGGCGCTGTTCTGGGGGATGGGGTCAGCTTTGTAGTTGGTCAGGTCTTCCATGAACGTATTCGCAGCTGGTGGCCATTTCGAACCCATCCTCAATGGTTGGAAAAGGGTGAACAGTTCTTTGATCGCCACGGTGGTGTGAGTATTGCTTTGGGAAGGTTTGTCGGACCAATTCGTCCGGTGATTCCCGTTGTTGCTGGAATGATGGGCATGCCAGCCCGCTACTTCTATCTGGTTAATATCCTGTCTGCTATCTTCTGGGCACCAGCTTATCTGCTTCCTGGATATTTTGTTGGAGCATCCCTGCATTGGCAGCATCACCTGCCTCTTGAGATTATTTTCATTCTGGCAGCGCTAAGCTTTGGGGCCGTCGCTTTTTCTTATGGGCTTCGTTACCTGCGTGAGCGGGCAGTCAGTCAAACATCGTTGATAGTCAAACTCACATTGGGTTTGCTCGGTACGTTTGTTCTGGTTTCCCTCTGGAACCTGTCACCTCAGGCAGACCTGCTGAATAACGCGGTTCAGGACTGGATGCAGTTACACCATACGCCGCTGCTGGACAAAGCTTTTTCAGCTTTCACCCTGGTGGGGTGTTTTCATGTTGTGTATCCAGTGGCGTTGCTAGGAGCTTACTGGTTGCTTCGTGACAGTGGATTTAAGGCTTCATTGATATTTGTTGGGATGTCTTTTGGTGTAGAAGCTGCCGTTCAGCTGCTTAAGACAGTGTTCTCTGATGTTCGCCCGGAGACGGCCATTGCCACCAGTTTTTCTTATCCCAGTGGTCACGCCACCTATGGAACCTTCCTGATTATCTGGGTTGCCTGGTACTTGTCCCGCTATTTGCCTGAACGATACAAGCCGTGGATGTGGAGTTTTGGTTTAATAGCAGCGCTGTTTACTGGTTTGAGCCGGGTTTATCTGGGGGAACACTGGGTAGCCGATGTCATCGCCGGAACATTACTGGGGTCGCTGGGCTTTACCCTGTGGGGCCTTCTTGAACACAGAAATCCATTCACAGTGAAACGTGAACATATCTGGCTGCGCCTTGGGCAACTGGTGTGTGTATTCTGGCTGTCAGTGCTTTTGCTGGCGCACTGACTTCGACACCCCCGTTACTTTGTGAGCGAGGTAACGTGCAAAAATTCCAGGCAGGCATTTGGCAAACAAGCGAGCGCGCCAGTCGACATTCGACATAACCAGAAGCCGCTTGCGCTTTCTTGCGGCGCGATAAATTTCATCAGCAACATCGGCGGGCGTTGTGGCTTTGCCGGTCATTTCCAATGGATGATTGGTGACTGAGCCGTCAGCCTGAAGCGCATTCTTATAAATATCTGTTGCAGTAAAGCCCGGGCACACAAGCATGACATGAACATTCTTGTCTCGGAGTTCTACCCTGAGACAATCAAACAATCCATGCAATGCGTGCTTACTGGCACTGTATGCACTTCGATTCCAGAGAGGAGCAAAGCCGGACATGCTGCTCATAGTGATGATTTGTCCCTGGCTGGCAATGAGTCCGTCAAGAGCTGACTGAGTGCAGTGCAAGGCACCAAAGTAATTCACATCCATAGTTTTGCGGAAGACGGATGGATCTGTTTCAGCAAAGCCGGAGTGGTGGGTAATGCCCGCATTATTGATCAGAACATCAATGCTGCCCATGTCATCAAGTATTTGCTGAAAGCAATGCTGAACCTGCTCTGGGTTGCTGACATCGCAGTGATACTCTTTGGCATGAATGCTTCTTGATGTCAGATGTTCAGTAAATGCAGCCAGTTGCTCGTTATTGATATCCAGTAAGGCTATGCGGGCACCACCTTCTCCAAAGCGCAGAGCCAGTGCCCGGCCAATGCCTCCGCAGGCTCCAGTAATCGCAACGGTTTTATGACGAAAGAGAGGCATTGTTGGCAGCCCTTGGTATGACCTTTCTTCTATGTTTGTACCACAATACTCAGGGAATGCATTAACGGGAGTGGCATTACCGTGAAAAAGTATACTTCTCCCGTTTGATTTGCCTGGGGCCAAAACCGAGATCGGTCAGATATTTCACGGTGTCGTCTATCATGGGTGGGTTGCCGCACAGGTATACAAGATCTTTCTCTGGCGTTAGATCAAGTTTGGATAGACGTTCCTGAACATAACCTTTGTGCTCACCAGCGCTGGGGTCTACTGTTTCCTCTCTGCTCAGGCAGGTTTCGAAGATGACTGGTTGAGAATTTGCAGGCAGAGACTGGAAGTCTTCCCGGTAGAAAATATTACCGCGATTGCGAGCCCCCATAAGAATGTGAATCTTAATGCCTTGCTGAGTTAATTGTTCAAGTTGAGGAAACATTGACCGGTAAGGCGCTACGCCAGTTCCTGTGCCAACCATTATCAGGCGTTCAGGCATGTCTTTCGGCAATGTTAAAGCGCCAAAAGGGCCAGACATCTGAAACTTGTCTCCCACCTTTGCGTTGGCAAAATGCTCACTGGCAGCGCCACCAGGGACTAGACCAATCGCTATTTCCAGCAAACATTCGTTGCGTAGCTTATCTGGTGAGCTGGCAATACTGTAGCTGCGCTTGAGACTTTCAGCATTGTGTTCAAACAGTAGGGAAACAAACTGCCCAGCTTCAAATTCGGGTGGATTATCAACATGAAATACCAGCCCCAGAGTGCTGATGGCCAGATGGGTGGATTCTACCAGTTCAAGTTCATATACCGGTCTGGCCATGAGTGAATCCTTAATCGACGAATATCTATAGCATGGCATAATCGGGGGATGAACGTTATTCCTCCCCATTTCCGCTCCTTCTTGAAGGAAAACCGTATTCTGGCATCTGCGCTGGTTATCTTCTCTGTTATGCCGCTGTTATTCAGCTCTATGCTGGGAAGCTGGCTGCTGTTGAATGTCGATCAGGTTAGCAATTTGATGCCTGAGTACGGAATCTGGCTGGTGCTGGCCTCCTGCCTGACCATGGCGATTGGTTTGACTCCCACAACATTTGTCGCCTTGGCCAGTGGTTTTTTTCTTGGGGAGCAGGGGGCAGCGGTTCTTGTGTTTGCGTATATTCTGGCATCGGGTTTTGGCTATGGTCTGGGAAGAGTGCTTGATGGCGGGCACTTTATGAAAAGTCTGCTGGCGTTTCCTGTGGCAGAAAAAATAGCCAATGATTTGAGAGAAAAACCTGTGGCAATGCTGGTACTGGTTCGTCTTTCTCCGGCTCTGCCTTTTTGCCTGATGAATCTGATGCTTGCTGCTCTCAGGGTGAATTTTGGTACCTATTTACTAGCTGGAGCTGCAGGCATGCTGCCCAGAACGTTACTTTCTTTGTGGATAGGTAACCAGTCTCGTGATCTGGTGGAGCTTCTGCAAAGTGGTGGTGGCCAGACAGAAACAATTGTTGTGCTAGTGGGCAGCGTTCTAACTGTCGCTTTGCTTGTGTGGATGGTTATGCGCAGGGTTAAAATTTATTTACGTACTTAGGGGCGTTTACAGTTAAGCATCTCGCGAATGCCCTTCGGGTGCCCCCCAAATCTTCCCCGCAACTCAGACCTGTCCAATGTGGAAATGTGGAATACCCTCGATTATCACAAGCCGTTTCTAACGGATAGAGGCTTTCTGGGGGTACTGAGTTGTATGCTTAATTGTGAACGCCCCCTAATGACCTGCTTTGACGATATCGCGCCCTTGATTTAAGGGAATCACCCTGATTAACTTTTTCCATCATAAGAGGGCATCAGCATGCGCAGGGTTATATTCAATCAAAAGGGCGGGGTTGGTAAATCAAGTATTGTTTGCAACCTTGCAGCTATATCTGCTTCTCAAGGTTATAAAACGCTGGTCGTTGACCTTGATCCTCAAGGTAATGCCAGCCAATACCTTATGGGGCAGGATATAAAAGATCTGCGTAATACAATTGCTGATTTTTTTGAGCAAAGCCTGTCGTTCAACCTCTTTAATAAAGAACCGAAAGATTTTGTACACGACACCTGTTTTGAAAATCTCAGTGTCATGCCAGCCAGCCAAAAACTTGAAGAGTTGATTTTTAAGCTGGAAAGCAAACACAAAATCTTCAAACTTCGAGATGCACTGAAAGCCTTAAGTAAAGAATTTGATCGCATCTATATCGATACTGCGCCTGCCCTGAATTTCTACACACGTTCAGCCTTGATTGCTTCCCAAAGCGTTTTGATTCCCTTTGACTGCGATGCATTTTCACAGCAGGCGTTAATGGCCATCATGGGTGAAGTTCACGAACTCAGGGAAGATCACAATAATGATCTTGTTGTGGAAGGCGTGATTGTTAATCAGTTTCAGCCCCAGGCAAATCTGCCTACTCAGCTGATTGAAGAGCTAAAGGATGAAGGTTATCCGGTTTTGCCGGTTTATCTTGGACAGTCGGTGAAAATGCGTGAGTCTCATCATGCTTCAACGCCTCTTGTGTATCTGGCTCCTAATCACAAGCTGACTAAGCAGTATTTGGAACTGTTTGAATATTTAGAAGAAGCTCTTGCCGAAGCATAAGGCAACAATAAAAACGGCGAGCCTTTGATGATCAAAAGTCCGCCGTTTTTTTTCAGTAAGCCTTACTTACAGCGAACGGGTGTCATATTCCCATTTTCATCCTTATCAAACACCTGAGTAATGCCTGAACCCGCGCCGGCACCGGCGCCAGCATTGCTTGTAGTATCCCAGACGCCAGCCATGGCCATGGAAACAACAAAGCTGCGGCCGTCCACGCACACGGACATAACCCGAATAGTTTCCTGATAAGTGTTATCAAGGGGGTTGCTGTGAAGGCTGGACCAGTTGGTGGTAAGAGATTCGCCTTTACCAAACCGGTTCGACTTACTGTCTCCGAGGGTAATCTTTGCAGACGCTGTAATGGCCTGTGTGGCCAGGCCAATTCCTGCTATCAATCCCACTACCTTCCATGACTTTCTCATCTCACAACTCCCTGTTGTGCAGTTTTCGTTAGGAAAATACTAGCAGAGGAATGGATGGTCTGATTTCAGAGATTATGAGGTTTCATGAGCAATCAACCTTATAAAAGTCACCTCTTCAGAGCGATATCGGCTTGCAAGATTGGCGAAAAAGGACAACAACTGGCCTGCTTCACGGAATTCGAAATAAACATGACCAGATTTGCCGGGAATAACAGCAAAGTGGTGGTCGCCATGGCGTATTATTTTGAATATCAATGGTATTTCTATGGTGTTGCCTGCGCGATTTCTGGTGGTTTTGTTGAATATGTTCAGAGCAAACACTTCATCCTCTAGCTGGGCTTCGAGAAAGTCAGCAAAGCGTATGGCGAGCATTTTTGTATTGGTTTTCTCGAGGCTTATGGCAGGCAGGTCTTGGCTGTTTTTGAATAGAGTAATCAGTTCTGGAATTTTTAAATTGATAGGCTGGCCATCATACTCCAGAGCAAGATTACGCAAGATTCTGGTGCGGGCATCTTCTGCCAGTCGATCTGCTTCTTCCAGACTTTTTTCAATTTTATCGAGGGTATGCTTCTCTGAAGCCATTATCGTTTTGGTGCGTTCCAGCTCCTGATTCAATTCCTCTGCGGTTCCGTTGGTAATCGAATAGTTCAGGGCAAGGTGGGTTGCATTGATGCTGATGCCTGTGACAATCAGCGCAATATTACCTGTTGTGGCTCCGGCGATAATAGACCCAACTCCCAGAGCAATGGCGGCAACTGTGGTGCTGCGGTTCTCCATTTCTGCCCGGTTTATGCCTCTTTCGTACTTATGTTTTAAATCTCCGGATTTGTTATAAAGCTGGCCTGCCAGATCTTTTGCGATAAGGCAGGGGAGTTGGGAGCACTTCATCTGACTCAGGCGTGTGATAGTCGCTGAGATTTGCTCTTGATTCTCCAGATATTGAGTTCTTGTATCCTGAGGCCATTCGTCGAAGTTTGAAGGCAAATGTTCTGAATTCCAGCTGTTGATCAACGGTCTTCCGCGGGTGACTTCATACCATGTTGATGCCGTGACAGGGGGCGAAGGTTCAGCAGATGCTGGAGTTGAGATGTTCAGAAATGCTGTTGCTACAACAATAAGGGGTACAGTTCTGAGACAAACCAGTTCCGGCTTAAAACTACGGTTCAGTAAGTATTTAGGGCTATTACTCATAAATTCTCCAGCTTGCACACGCCTGCTATCACCCCGTTTCCGGAAAGAAAACGGAGTGAGCGAAGGTTAGACTGGCAGGTAGGTTCAGGAGTTCTTATGGAAATGCTGAGAATTGTTACGGGGCTTCAAAGTCAGGATCTGGGTCGGACGTAGCGGGTTGCTTTGGCTGTAAATGGATCTTCTGGCCAGTAATGCTTTGGATATCGGCCTTTTAAGTCCTTTTTTACTTCCTGGTAAGTGTTTGTCCAGAAACTGCGTAAATCTTGGGTTTTCTGCACCGGGCGCTGGGCAGGTGACAGCAGCTCAATAGTCAAAGGCACTTTTCTATAGGCCAGTTGAGGTGTTTCCAGCAGACCAAACAGCTCCTGAAGTTTTACCTTCAGTACCGGCTCTACCGAATTGCTGTAATCAATACGGATATTAGAGCCACTGGGGACTTCCAGAGTTTCCGGAGCTTCTTTATCCAGTTCCTGCAGACGGGGCCAATCCAGAGACGATTGCAGGCATTGGGTGAGATTGAGTTTTTTCAGATGATCGAGGCGACTCATGCCAGTCAGAAAGGGCTCCAGCCAGATTTCCAGGCTCTCAAGCAGGCTGTTGCTGGAAAAGTCTGGCCAGCTGTTATCAATCCGGTGAAGACACTGGATTCGGTTACGCAGGCTGTCACTGGCTTTATCCCACGGCAAAACCTCTAGCCCTTCCTGGCGAATGCCTTCCAGCAAACCTTTGGATAGAACCGCTGGGTTGAAATTTGGGATTGGCTGAGTGTTCAATGTCAGTGCCCCCAAGCGTTCGACCTGAGTGGCAATAACGGATTTCGATTTTTTATCCCAGCCAATATCTTCCTGTTCTTCAATATGATCTATAAACAGCTCTTCAATGATTTCTATGCTGATTTCTACAGCAAGAAAAATATTCGCTTCACGTTGATTGCGGTGTCCCCCGAGGGAGGGAATTACCAGGTAATCTGTGGCTGAAAGTGGTTCCTGGGTACGAAAAGAGGCGCCCTGGCCATTGCTCATTAAATAGCGGCCATCCTGACCACGGCGTTTTGCCACACGATCCGGGTAAGCGCTGGCAAGTAACCGGGCTATATCATCATTCCCATAGCGTGATCGCTTGGGATTGCCTAGTCGCTGATTCCACTGGGACGCCACTTGCCGGATCCGCCCTGAAACCTGTTTAGGAACTGGCAGGCCGGGAACGTGTTGCCCCTCAAGAATAGCCATGCGCAGGTTGATATCCGCTCCAGCGTCACGATGGCTTGCCAACGGGTCACGTTCATTCAGCAATACGCAGAGTTGTGCAGCCAGCCACTCCTGCTGGTGTTCTTTTGCGATAAGCATCATATGAGCAAGTCTTGGATGTAAACCAAGCCTGGCCATATGTTCTCCGTGGTTGGTGATGTGTACACGGCTATCTGAATTCTTGCGGATAGCTCCCAGTCTTTCCAAAAGATCCAGAGCCTGGGCAAATGTGGATGATGGTGGCTGGGTTAGCCAGTCCAGCTCGCAGGCCTCACTCACCCCCCAAGTGAATAACTCCAAAGCGAGAGGAGCTAAATCCGCAGCAATAATTTCTGGCTGTGTATGAGCAGTCAATTGCTGTTGTTCATGTTCGGTCCATAGCCGGTAACAATGTCCGGGAGCAAGACGCCCGGCACGGCCAGCACGTTGCTCTGCACTGGCTTTGGAAACACGCAGGGTTTCCAGGCGGGACATTCCTGATCGTGGATCAAAGCTGGGAACACGCATGAGCCCGGCATCCACAACAATATGAACCCCTTCGATTGTCAGGCTGGATTCTGCAATGGCTGTTGCCAAAACTACTTTGCGCCGCCCTTCCGTTGCGGGTTGAATAGCTTTGTCCTGAGCCTGTTTATCAAGATCACCGTAAAGGGTATGCAGTGTTGTGTTTTCAGGAAGAGAGTTTTCCAGTGTGCTGGCAAGGTGCCTGATTTCTCCAGTGCCGGGAAGAAAAACCAAAACACTGCCTTCGTGGGAATTTAAGGCTTTATGAATGGTGGCAGCACACTGTTTAATGATTTCCCTGCGATCATCCCTTGGAATAGGTTTGCTCTGATAATTCAGTGTGACCGGGTAACTGCGGCCCTCACTTTGTATGAGCGGACAGTCGAGAAATTCAGATATCTCTTCAGTTGCCAAAGTGGCTGACATCACCAGGGTTTTCAGTGGATTGTCATCTTCCCGATAACCAGCCTGGCTTTGCAGAGCCAATGCCAGGCCGAGATCAGCTTGCAGGCTTCGTTCGTGGAACTCATCGAATATCACCAGCCCAACACCTTCCAGAGAAGGATCAGATTGCAGCATACGGGTAAGAACACCTTCGGTGACTACTTCGATACGGGTGGACTTGCTGATGCGAGTGTCCAGCTGCATACGCCAGCCAACGGTTTGGCCAACTTTTTCACCAAGAAGTTCAGCCATGCGCCGGGCAACAGAACGTGCTGCCAGCTTGCGGGGTTCCAGTAACAGAATCTTCTGCCCAGTCAGGAAATCTGCATTTAACAGGTCAAGAGGGACTAGCGTTGTTTTACCTGCACCGGGAGGTGCCTGTAATAAAAGGCGATCATTGGCTGAAAGGGATTCCCGTAGTTGGGGAAGTACAGCGGAAACAGGTAGATCAATGGCAGATGCGTGAACGGGCATGGAGAATTCCTGAATGAACCTGATGATTCTAACGGGAATCAGCCAAACAGGTCATCCTGGCGGTCGTTTTCCTGACGAACAATATCTGCTGGAAAAGTATTGAGAGTTGGTAATTTAACCAGCTGGGAGAGCTGTTGATAAAACAAGCGAGCATGAGTTGGTGCCTGCAGATTATCCGGAGTGTGGATAAATACGACAGGTTCTTTGCCTTCCTCCAGCCACTGCACAAGTTTCTTTAACCAGGGTTGCCAGTAAATTGTGTTTTGTTCCTCTTCCATACGCCCAATAAAACGCACCATTGGTCTTTTACCAGTGGCAACGGCATGAACGGGAAGTTGTGGTTTTTTCTGCTGGGCGTCAATCATGGCTTCGCTGTCGGCAGGCGCGGAAAATAGCGCTCTGCTATCGAGACTTGTGCGATCAATCTGTCTTTCAGCGAGAATGCGGTTGAGCTGTTTTTCTTCTTCACCTTTTTGAAAAAAGATGAGATTCCGCACTTCCAGCGTGTAATGGAATTGAGAGGGAAGTTGATCAAGAAAGCTTGTTAGAGCCGGTAAGCAGGCTGCGCCTATATTGGCCGGGAGCTGAAGCATAAAAGGGCCAATATGTTCTTCCAGTGGCTCTATGCGCTGAAAGAACTCCGTTAGCTCAGGGGTATTGGCATCAAGAACTCCCCGGTGGGTCACACTTTGGGGAAGCTTAAAGCAGAACTCAAAACCGGAAGCGGTACCCTCTGCCCACTTTTGTACGGTTTCTGCTTTGGGCAGAGCATAAAAAGTAGTATTGCCTTCAACAGAATTAAAAACACTGCTGTATTGGCGAAGAGTATGTTTGCCCGCTTCGTCGGGGCTGAACAGTTGGCCACGCCATTGTGCGGTAGACCATTGGGCAAGACCCAGAGATAACTTCATAGCTTGTTTGAAACGAATCTAATTAAACTCTGTACTTTGCTCAGTCATGTAATCAATCCATTGCAGCCAATCCTGCGCTGGTTGATGGGTGTCGTCAAATGCAAGAGCCTGCTGGAATGCTGATTTTGCTTTGGAAATTTCTTTTGCTTGCCACCACGCATAACCAGCCAGGAGCGCGACATGATCCGGGTGTTTCAGTTTTCCCAGTTTAACGGCTTTTTGGAAATCCTGTGCAGCTTCCCGCCATCGTTCGTCGGCCAGTAATAACCTTCCCCGTAACCACAACGGTTCACCTGTTTCTATTCCCGCTTTCTTCAGTGCAGAGAGAGTTTTCTCTGTTTCTTTCGCTTGCAACCAAAGGGAAGCCGCATGCACCCAGTTTGCTTCATTGTTTGCGATGGTTCCCGATGCGATAGCCTGCTCCTGTTTAATGGCAGCAGAAGCAGGCTGCCCCTGGTTCGCCCTTAATACGACAGTTCCACGGGTCAGTTCTTTTAATGATGCTTTTTCAGGCTGGAGGCGGTGTGCAATTTCCATACTGGCAAGCACATTTGCAGTGCTGTCTTGATAGGAATATAAGCTTGCTAACTGTCGCCAGCGTTCACTGTTGTTTGGTTCTAAAGCGAGAAGCTGTAACAGTGTTTCAGTGGCAGGTTTCCAGTTATCCAATGCCCAGCGAATATGGAGTTGTAACTCCAGCCAGGTTTTGGGAGGTTTGCTATGACCTGTAAGAGCCAGATCAATCACTGGTGAAGCTTCTTTGAATCTGTCGAGTTGAACCAGTGCATAAGCGACAAGAAGAGAAATTTCTCTGTTATCAGGGTTTTTTGCAATTAATGGCGCCAGCCGGTTAACAACAACAGGAAAATTGTTGAGAGTCACCTGATGGCGTGCCAGACGAAGTTCCAAATTCACCCTTTGTTGTGTGCCTGTTGGGTAAGCGGGCAGGAGTTCAACAACCCACCTTGATGCCAGCCGTGGATCGCCCCGTTTCTCTGCAATATCCAATAACTGAATCAGCGCATTAGTACGCAGTGGGTCGCCAGATTGTGTCTGCTTAACGATGGACAGAAAAGCAGGCTCCGCTTTTTCCTGTTGGCCAGCCATCATAAACAGGTTGGCATTTTCCAGCTGGGTATGAAGTTCGCTGGCATAAAGGTGCGAGCTTAACAGCAGAAGTGAGATGCTAATGAAAAGTCGTATATGCGTCATGGTTGAAACCTCAACCGCTGACGTGCTTTACGAGCCACCTTTTTTCCGTTGATCTCTCTGGGTTTGAATTTGTAATGTTTCAACGCCTTCAGGGCTGATTTTTCAAAAATGCCCGAAGGTTGGGCATCGATAATTTCCATATCCTCCACCGAGCCATTTGCGGTGATGGTGAAGCGAATATCGACCCAGCCTTCAATACCTCTGCGTTTAGCAATATGCGGATACTCGGGAGGAACGCTAAATAAGGTAACTATGTCGGTTTCTGGAGTAACTTGTGGCTTTGCCGCTGGGGCTAAAGCAGGAAGGTCAGGGAGAGTGGCTAGAAAACGTCCTGTGTCTGGAATTGTGGTTGTATCTACAGCAATAGCCGGAACTGTGAATGTTGGTGTTAATGTGTTCAGTGGTGGGTTGGGTTGCACAGGCTTATGGCCAGGAGAGCTTTCCTGAGACTCTTGTGGCTGGTTCGGCGAAACTGCGGTGTAAACAGTTGTGACCTTTATAGGGGCGGTGTTTTCTTGCCGACTGGCTGTTGCTGGTTGATACAACAAACTATGCAGAAGGCTGAATAATAGAAAGCTGCCAGTAACACCGGCAATCAATACGACAGGTAGTCGTGCACTTACACTCGAAGCACCTGCCATCACAGAGGGTCTGCCACCAAGGCAATATTTGTAAAGCCAGTAAGGCGCAATTCATCAAGAACCTCGACCAGCTGACCGCTGGGAGCACGGGCATCGGCCTGAACTGCAATCGCGCTATCTAATGGATGCTTGCTGGATAACCACACCCCCAGTGCCGCGACGGGAATGGTGGAATTGTCAGATGTGAGTCGTCCATCCGCCTGCAGAGTGATTGTGACTGGTTCTTTTAATTCAATTGCTGAGCTGGCTTGTGGGCGCTTAACTTCTAAGCCGGAATCTTTAATAAATGTGGCTGTGGTAATAAAAAACACCAGCATGATGAAAACCACGTCCATCATTGGCGTCATATCAACAGCGGTTTCTTCCGGTTCCTGTAGAGCATGGCGTCTGGCTCGTCTCATTGTGCCAGCCCTCTGGAAAGGGTTTGCAATCGTTTTTGAGCCGCATTCTGGCAGAGAGTAAATAGCCAAAGTCCAGTAACGGCTGTTGCTAACCCCGCAAGGGTCGGCAGGCAAATGCGGGTTAATCCAGCTAATAATTGATCGCTTTCTGGCAAGCCGCTTTGCCCCATTTGGCTAAACAGTTCAATCATGCCCGTTACCGTGCCCAGCAAGCCTGCGAGGGGGCAAATCATTATCAGCGTTCGAATTATGTGGAAATTTGTTTGTAGATTCTGTTGTTCCTGAGCCAGCCATGATGTTCGAATCATCTGGGCATCCTGAGAGTTTCGGTCTTGCCTGTTCTTCCAACGATTAATGGTTTTTTTCAGGTGTTGGGTGTAGTGACCAAAAAACCAGACGCGCTCAGCCAGCAAAGATAAAAGTACTGTGCAGAGCAGGAATATCATCCATAACACCCAGCCTCCACGGTCAAGAAATTGCAGCAGATCAGAGGCCATATTCATAAAATGGCTTCCGCTTTCGTTGTTACTGATTCTTCCCTGCTTGCAGCCTGCTGTTCTGCAATTTCCTTCTCCTGAAAATCTGCCAGTAATCCAGCAGCCTGTTTATCCAGAGTCAGCATCAAATGCTTACTGCGAGAGGTAATCAGTGCATGTCCGGCAAGTAGAGGAATTGCAGCCAGCAATCCTGCAGCGGTTGTTACCAGCGCCTGCGCAATGCCTGCTGCCATTAATTGTTCCCGGCCGCCGCCAAGGGTCATGGCCTGAAATGTAGCGATCATACCAACAATTGTTCCCAGCAAACCCAACATCGGTGCAAGGGCTGCCATCAATCGGACGACGCTATGACCCGCTTCCAGGCGTGGCATTTCTGCCATGACTGCTTCATCCAGCCGTAGTTCCCGCGATTCGGTATTGCCGCTTTGTGCAGAATTCTGCCAGGCCTGCAAAACCCGCCCCAAAGCATTGTTTTCAGACAGTGCGTGAAGATTGTACTTCTGATGATTCACGCGAAGGGTTTCTGCATTAAGAAACCGTATGCGTATTCCTGTAAAAATGATTCCACCTACTGCAAAAATCAGAATCAACCAGGCTATTGCACCACCGTTGTTTACCTGTTCAAACATCGTAGGTTCTGTTGCCATGCGTTGCAGAATCTGGCCGTGTTCAGGGTCTATGGCCATGGCGTCGCCACGACTTCCCCGAAAGCTAGCCGCGTAAATACGGGTCAACATATTTGGTTGACGAGGAGCCGTAAGCAGGCGGTCACGCTCAGGTTGATAAATCAGGAAGTTACCATTGTTATTGGCTGCAAATGGGCCTGCAAAGGTCACCGACTGGATTTGTTCCGAGCCATTCGACTGAACCACACTCACATCCACAGGCCCGGCTAAGCCGGTGTCTTTTACCAAAGACTGAAGTGCGGCCAAAGCGTTTTTTAACGTTTCGGGTGAAGGCAATTCTGGAGATTGGCTGAGGTTCTGGAATAAGGCTAAACGGCCTGGTGTAAGTGCTGTGACCGGAAGCAAGCGGGCTTGCTCAGCAATGTTTTGGAATTCCTGATTCAGGCTGTTGGTAAAACGATCACGGTTAGCCAGTTGAGTATTTTTCTGTTCAGCTAGCTGCTGGAGAGTAAGGGTATTGTTTTCCTGTTCAGCTCGTAGTTGCTGATTTTGCTGCTTGAGAGCTTTGAGTTGCGATTCTAACTCAGCAAGTTTGGCTGCCTGATTATCTCTTTCTGCAAGAAAGCGCTGCTCACGTTGCTGATTGTTTGTTTTTTCTTTATTTCCGTCAGCAAGCGTTTGCTGCATCAACTCTTTCAGAAGTTGCTCTGGAGATAGAACTGTTTCTCCAAAAGCTGTGTTCACAGGCAAGAAAGTGATCAGTGCAAAAAGTAAAGAAGAGAAAAACCTTCTGGAAGAGTTCATTGGCTTTCTCCCTCCGCCAGAGCAATGTCTGGCACAGGCAGGTAGAGCCAGCCGGACTTTCTGTCATTGCGGGCGATATCCCGTGCCCGAATCAGCTCCCTGATCTGTGAGAGTGTTAATGGCTGCCAGTCTGCTGTATCGGAAAGATACATGGCGGCATCATTACCATCTGGCGTCAGGTAATAGAGAGCAACCCGCCCCAATCGAACAAACTCAACCTGTTGATCATTTTTGAGTTGTCCGTCCCAGGTTGTCAGTTTGGAGCCACTATTAAGCTCTTCTCGCCAAAGTTTGAGGCTTGCCAGAAATCTTTGTGTGCTCTCTGGAGAATCAAGAGCTGTAATCAGTTCGGCAGGAGATTGTTTGGGTTTGAATGGAAACTGCTGATCCAGCTGTATCAGGTTGCGTTGGAGTTGATTGCTGAAATCATCGAGCTGACTAAGCAATCGGCGGGTATCTTCAATTTCCTGAGACTGTCGGGCAATGGCTCTTTTCTGCCGACCCACATGCTGTTCCAGTAACTGATTATCTTGGGACAGGGTTTCAATCTCTTTTTGAAGGGCTCGATATGTTTCCAGCGAAACCCTGGTTTCATCATCTAACTGATTGATGCGCTTCTGGCTGTTCGCAGAGGCGTTTTGGGCGTCAACCTGTGCCGCAATAATGCCCTCGGGAGTGTCTTCCAGAGCATAAGCGGGAAAGGCTACATAAAGAGTAATTGCCAGGAGGAGTGCTCGCAGCATCGGGCACCTTTTCTATTCATTATTTTTATTTGGCGTCAGATCCCTGTTCCCAAGAGCCTGCATGTTCCTTCCCGACCATTATCCAAGGGGGCGTGCGAGGTAGCAATAGAAAAAAATGCTGATGTTTTCTTGATCTGCGTCAATAGGTAAAAGCCGTACTGGATGTATGGTTATTATGTAAGCGCTATGTAAGCAGTAAGCCAAAAATAACACCAAAGCTGACTGAGCACGCAAGGAGTGGATCATGCCTTTCGAAGCACTGGTAATTGCCGGAGTTCTGACTATAGGTCTTGTGGTCGCCTTTATGGGGGGATTCGGAGTTTTCGTCTACAAAGACAGTCATCGGAAGCGTGATCAGTCTGACTCCTGATATCAGTAAAAACAACAACACACCCAACACACAGCAAAGAAGCTAAGAATAATGAATAAATTTATGAAACTTTCAGGGATTGCTGCAGCGGTTTCTGCTGCTCTGGTATTAACTGCTGGCAGCGTACAAGCTTATGAAGCTGGTGATTTTATCCTGCGTGCAGGTGCGGCAACTGTTGATCCCAGTGTTGACAGCGGCAAGCTCAAAGCGAATGGTTCCACTGTTCTGAATGCAGGTGCTGGTGGTGCCACAACTGTGGATGTTGATAGCAATACCCAGTTGGGCTTGTCTATGACTTACATGCTTGATTCTCACTGGGGTATCGAGCTGCTGGCAGCAACACCTTTCAGTCACACAATTAAGACTAAGGGCGATTTGGGTTCTTTAGGTAAGCTGGCCGATGTTAAGCACCTGCCACCAACCCTGACAGTGCAGTACTACCCAATGGCCTCTGACTCTGCATTCCAGCCTTATGTTGGTGCAGGTTTGAACTACACCACTTTCTTTGATGAAGATTTCAAGGGCAGTAATAAAGCAGCATTCCGTAGTTTGGAACTGGATGATTCTTTTGGTGTAGCTGTTCAGGCTGGTTTTGACTATGCGCTGACCGAAAACCTGGGCGTTAATGCTGCGGTATGGTGGATAGATATTGACACCGAAGCCACGTTTAAGCACGCCACTAACGGAACCAAGTATAAGGTGGACGTAGAACTCGACCCTCTGGTTTACATGGTTGGCTTGAATTATAAGTTTTAACCTAGAACTGCCTCGGCATAATGAACAAAGGCCATCATAAGTGATGGCCTTTGTTCATTATGCCTTTTTAGTTTGAAGACTTGTGTTGTTCAAAATAATTCCGCACCAAACGGGTAACAGCGCTGCGCCAGGGGCGGGACATTATGCCAAAGGTGTGTCGCAGGCTACGGCTGTCGAGGCAGGCATTAACAACAGTCTCTCTCTCTGTATTGTCTTCCGGTAGTGCGTCTTTGGAGATGTCCAGATATTGCGAAGCTTCCGCGAGAATAACTTCTGCAAGAGTGTATTCATCGGTTGGCTCTGCGGCACTGTAATGATAAGTACCCCAACAGTTTGAGTTACAGCCTATTTGCTGAGTAATCGCGAGAAGTACACGGGCTACATCTTCCGCGGTTGTTGGGCACCCTCTTTGGTGAGAACTGGTGAATACAGGTAGTGGACTTCCGTTATCTTGAAAGCTGTCCAGCAAGCGAGTTGCCCGATTTCTTCCCCAATGGCTGATGATCCATGACAGGCGCAGAATAACGTGCCGTGGGCAGCGCTGATGAATCTGCTGCTCTCCCTGCCAAAAGCTGTTTCCAAGTACGCTTTCTGGATTTGGTGTGTCTTTCTCTGTGTAAGGTTCTTTCTTGGTGCCGTCGAAAACCCTCCATGAGGAAATCTGAACCAGCGCAGCACCTACCTTATTGCAGGTGTCCGCAAGGTTGGATACGCCATCACGATTAAAACTGAAGCAACGGGATGGTTCCTTTTGCGCATTGCCAGCAGCTCGATACCCAGCGGTATTAACAACCACATCAGGTTTCCACTTTTCGATCAACTTAACCACAGTGCGATGATCTTCAAGATCCAGTTGCGCGCGATCCGGAGCCTGGAAGTGGATCTGGTGACTTTTCAGTAATCGGCAAAGCTCCTGGCCAATTTGCCCACTCCCCCCAATGACAAGAACTTCCATGGAGTACCCGACGGTGTAATGAATCAGCTAACGATCATATCAGAACAATTCAGAAGGAAAAAAAGCCATAGATATATTGAACTGATATATGCTGGCTACATGTGCGGATAGTGCTTATTTTGGTTGTGGTAAATCTCGCGTACTTTTGTACAAAAGTATCCCTGTTTTCACTGATGAGAAGCGTGCGTGACCTTTTCAATACGGCAAAAAATCATCTTTTTCACGGTGATACCGGTTACGTTAATTTACAACATTATTTTCATCTTCTCTCTTAATCAGAATGTTGCCAGTGAAACACGCTATGTAGAAAACCAGCTGGTTGAGTCTGTGGCTACAACAGCTGAACGGCTTAACATTGCTTTTCGCGATGCGGCCATTTTGTCTGATATGACAGTTGCTCTGCTTTCGGCGTCGCCAGAAGGCGATTGGTATAACAATATTGTGCCTGTCCACAAAATTCTTGATCGAAATGATAACAGTGCCCAAATAGCCGTTCTCAGAAAACGCGATGGTTTCGGGTACAAACCGAATCACTTGCCAGGGATATATCCTCCATCTGAAACCAATTGGCTTGATATTTGGTTTGATGATGGGGAGAGCATGGGATGGTCTGCGGTATTAGATACGACTGATGTCGCTAACGCTGCCGGGTTCACATATGGGCGATTATTTACCTTAAAGACGCAAACCGGGCAAGAAATCGAAGGAGCCATAGTTGTTTTCTTGCCTGCGACCATTATGGGGAACGATTGGCAGCTTTTGAATTCAGCTGAATCCCGGCAAGGCTTGTTCAACAGCGATGGTTATCTTCTTGCCTTTTCTGACAACACTCTGATCTCAAGTGAAAAAGCCAGGTCAGGTGAATACCGGAATAAAATTCGTCAGGGGCTAGAGCAGCAGGCTGCATCGGAAAGTAAAGTCATCTCTATTTTGCTTGGTGGCGAAGAGCGGCTGCTCTATCGCCATACCATACCGTCTACCGGGTGGCATTTGGTGGGAACAGTTTATACCTCAGAATTTATGGGTGTTGTTCGTTCAGCGATATGGTTTCAGGCTGTGCTTATGGTTGTTTCTCTGGGCGTTATTTTCCTCAGTGCCTGGTTCATTGCTGGCCGAATTGTGCGGCCTTTACGAATGCTTGATAAGGCTATTTCCAAAGTATCGAGTGGGCAGTTGGATACTGTCATTGATATTCCAGGAGATGATGAATGCAGCAGGCTGGCACGGCGGTTCACTACAATGACCCGGCAGCTGCAACTGAGAGAAAGGCTTGAGCATGAGGCAAGAACAACAGCATTTGATCACATAGTTCAGGGAATCACCGGAGATTTCTTTTATCTCCGTCATGATCTTGAAGGCAATGTGACCTTTGTAAGCCCTTCCATTGAAAAAATCCTTGGTATTCACGTGGATGATTTTTATGGGCACTTCACCAAGTTTTATACTTCTTCTCCCCAAAACTTAGCGGGGGAATCCTCAACCGTGAAGGTTCTCAGTGGTGACCCATTGAGCATTTATGAAGTTGAGATGCATGATGGTCATGGGAATGTCCATCACATGGAAATTGTAAAAGTACCGGCCTATGACTACGAAGGAAAAGTCTGTGGCAGTGAGGCTATGGGCCGGGATGTCACAAAGAGAGTGAGTGATGCTAGCCGGTTTCGCGGTCTGCTGGAGTCTGCCCCTGATGCCATGGTGATTACCGATACGGATGGTTTGATCACTATGGTAAATGTCAGAACGGAGGTTTTGCTGGGCTTTCAGCGGTCGTCTCTTATTGGCCGTCCTGTCTCTTCCCTGTTTCCGGTAAAAGAGGCCAAGCGATTCCCCCTGTTAAAGGCTAGCCCGGAAGAACGGAAAAAATTGCGTATTCGTTCCGGCCTTGAATTAAAAGCCCGCAAACGAACCGGCCAGACAATACCTGTAGAAATCACGCTGAACCCCATTGAAACCTCTAGTGGAACTCAGCTTTCTATTTTTATGCGGGATGTCAGTGACCGGCATGCTGCGGAACAGGCTCTCAGAGCCAGTGAAGAACGCTATCGTCGTATGATTGAAGCGTTGCAGCAGGAGTATATTTTCTATACCCAGCGCACAGATGGCTCGTTCATGTATATCACGGACTCCGTCGAAAAGATTTTGGGATATACGCCATCTGAATTTATGGCGAACGCGAATAGTTATCTGGCTTCCGACAAAGATCGAGCGCTGGTTGCCCGTGTGCACAATCAGATTTGTCAGGGCATGACTCACCCTGGCTATGAGTTGGAAATCATCCGGGCAGATGGGACCCTTGGCGTTATAGAAGTCGTTGATACGCCGGGTTTTAACTCTTCAGGAAAAGTTACCGTTATCGAAGGTTTGGTTCGGGACAGAACCCATGAGAGAGCTGTAGCGGTCAGCCTCGCAGAAGCCAAAGATGCGGCAGAGGCGGCCAGTCAGGCAAAGTCAATGTTTCTGTCTAATATGAGCCATGAACTCCGTACACCACTGAATGGCGTACTGGGTTATGTGCAGTTGCTGCTATCTGGCTCCGATATATCCAAGCAGCAATATGATCAGTTGCTCTCTATTGAAGCCTGTGGGCAGCACTTGCTAACGCTTATAAATGACATTCTTGATTTGACCAAGATTGATGCTGGCGAGCTTGAGCTCAACTTTGCTCCCGTTAACGTGGTTACGTTGGTGGAGTCGGTAGAACAAATTCTTTACCAAAGGGCTGAAAGCTGCGGGCTGCAGTTTGACCTGGTTGTTCAGGATGATGTTCCGGCATCTGTTGTTGGTGATGAAACCAAACTTCGCCAGATTCTCATCAATCTTGTTGGTAATGCCGTTAAATACACAGACAGAGGGCGTGTAAGCCTGAATGTGTATGTAAACGATAACAACCTGGTATTTGCTGTTGAGGATACCGGTATAGGTATCCCGGAAGATTATCTGGAATCCATTTTTGATCCGTTCCGGCAGGGAGAAGGCGGGCACCGTGTTGGTGGTACAGGGCTTGGATTATCTATCAGTCGTCGTTTGGCTGCCGCTATGAAAGGGCACCTTGAGGTGGAAAGTATTGAAGGGCAGGGCAGTCTGTTCACTTTCTCCATGCCATTTGAGGTGGTGGAAGGATCTCAGAGTGGTCTGAATCAGTTGTCTATCAATGCTCGAAATTGTCGTCTTCAGCAAGGCCAGGATGTTCATGTTCTGGTCGTTGATGATACAGAGACCAACCGGGAAATTCTGAAACATATGCTGCTGCAATGCGGCTTTCAGGTTACAACGGCAAATGATGGGCGTGAAGCGGTTCGTCTGACTCAAGCCCATTCTCTGGATTTGATTTTGATGGATCTGCGCATGCCGGAAGTTAGTGGTTTCCGTACGGCGAGAATGATCATTTCACGACTGAAAAAACACTGTCCTCCGATTATCGCAATCTCTGCAGGTGTCTATCCTTCTCTTCCAGAAGTGATAACCCGCTGGGGTTTTTCAGACTTTGTCGGTAAACCGTTCCGCAGTCAGGATCTGTTCAGAGCCATTCGCCGACATCTGTCCCTGCGTTGGGAAGAGGTCAGTGTTCAGGAAGCGAATCCAGAGGAGAAGCTCTCCGGGTTAACAGTAGAGCAGGCAGTAAATCTTCATGCCGCGCTAACAAACGCGTTAGAGCTCGGTGATATTGACGCTATACGTGATGTTGCGCAGGGGGTTGTGGGTGACAAAGGAGCGCCGGAAACCCTTTGGGCTGAGAGGATATTGGAATGTTGCGATGCTCTGGCTATGGAAGAACTTGAGCGGGTTGTGAGAGAGTTGGCTCAGGCGAGTTAAGAGTCAGCTCAAACAGTTATCTATTTTTACCTTGATCCCTGCAATGGGGGAGAAGCAGTTGACCGTTGATATGCAGTTGCAGACTCAGAGCCTGTCCCAAGGGGAAGATATACCTGCTGGGCCTGATGAAAAAATTCTTCTTGTGGATGATAACCCCACCAACCTTCAGGTGCTTCTGCAAACATTAAATGGGCGTGGATACAAGTTGCTGATTGCCAAGGATGGTGAAAATGCGCTTCGTATTGCCCATAAGGCTAAACCAGCCCTGATTCTTCTGGATATTATGATGCCGGGGATTGATGGTTATGAAGTATGCCGTCGGTTAAAAGCCGATCCGGATGTTTCTGATATTACCGTTATTTTTCTATCGGCTCTTGATGATACCCGCGATAAGGTTCGTGGTCTGGAAAGCGGTGCTGTTGATTATATCTCCAAACCGTTTCAGGCAGAGGAAGTTATTGCCCGGGTTGATACTCAGTTAAAAATACATCGGCTGGAGCAGGCTCTGGCGGCCCGCAATCGCCAGCTGGAAGCGACCAATGAGCGTTTGCTGGAGACCATGCGGGAAGGTATTTTTGGAGTGGATTCTGAAGGGAAAATCTCCTTTGCCAACCCTGCAGCCAGCCGTGTGACCGGTTATTCAATGGCTGAGCTGATTGATGGTGATCTTTACGGTATGGCGATGTGCCGTACGCCAGAAGGTGAGCCAACACCCCGGGAAGATACTGCACTTTACAGAACCCTGTCTCAGGGGATTGTGCAGGGGCTTCACGATGGCATATTTTCCCGAAAGGATGAAACTTTGTTCCCGGTTGATTACTCCTGCACCCCGATAGTTGAAGATGGCATTGTTACGGGGGCTGTGGTTGTTTTCAGGGACATCACTGAGAAAAAAAGACAACAGGAAATTCTGGATAAGGCTCTGGGTGAACTTCAGGAGCAGAAAGACAAGCTCACCCATATGTCTCGCCTCAGCAGTATGGGGGAGATGGCATCGGGATTTGCCCACGAAGTCAACCAGCCTCTTACTGCTATCAATAACTACGCACAGGTTTGCCGAAGGGCTTTGCAAAGGGAAACCCTTGATAAAGAGTTTTTGGGCGAAGCGATGGAGAAAGTGTCGACTCAGGCTCAGCGTGCCGGAGATATTATTTCCCGCATTCGCAGTTTTGTGAAAAAGCCAGACCACTGTCTTGAACGGGTAGACTGCAATCGTCTGATAACAGATGTGGTAAAACTCGCAGAAGTTGATGCTCGCCATAATCAGATCGAAATTCATTTGGATCTGGCGGAAGATCTGCCTGAGGTTCGTATTGATCCTATTCAGATACAGCAGGTGGCATTGAATTTGGTTCGCAATGCTATGGAGGCTATGCGAGATATGCCCAGTCGTGATGTGGGTGTATGGGTGGAAACCCGACAAGTGGATGAACATTTCGTCAAGGTGCGGGTTATCGACCGGGGCTACGGCCTTGCCGATGATGCTGAAGAAAAAATGTTTACCCCATTCTACACCACCAAATCTGATGGTATGGGAATAGGGCTTTCTGTCTGTCACTCCATTATCCAAACCCATGGTGGCGTACTGAGTTTTGAGCGAAACCCTGAGGGTGGCGCTATTCTCTGGTTTACGATACTTGTTGCCTGAAGCGGTTTGAGTGCTATTCCCGTTGGCCTTGAATGGTTATAATCGCCTGTTAATTATTCAGATAATCAGGTTGATGCAGGTCAACGGGGAGAATGGTTTTGTCAGTTGCTGGAACCAAAATTGAGAGCGCAGATGTTCACGCGTATATGCAGCGTGTAGGGCAACAGGCCCGTGAAGCTGCAACGCTGATTGCTCGGGCTGAGGCCAGCATAAAGAATCGGGCTCTGCTGGCAACGGCTGACATTCTCAATAGTTCACGTAAAGAGCTGGCAGAAGCTAATCGCAAGGATCTGGAAAACGGTCGGGCTAATGGCCTGACCGATGCCATGCTGGATCGTCTTGAGCTGACTCCCGAACGTATCGATACCATGATCGAAGGTTTGAAACAGGTTGCTGCTTTGCCAGACCCTGTGGGTGGTATCACTGATATGAAATATGTGCCCAGTGGTATCCAGATCGGCAAGATGCGCGTACCTCTGGGAGTCATCGGGATCATTTATGAGTCTCGCCCCAATGTTACTGTGGAAGCGGCCAGCCTCTGCCTGAAATCAGGTAATGCCACAATCCTTCGGGGTGGAAGTGAAGCGATTCATTCAAACCGTGCCATTGCCCGCTGTTTGCAGGATGGTATGCGTGAATCAGGTTTGCCTTTGAATGCTGTTCAGGTTGTGGAAACCACAGACCGTGCAGCGGTGGGTGAGCTGATTACTATGCCGGAATATGTGGACGTTATAGTTCCTCGCGGCGGCAAAGGGTTGATTGAACGTATCAGTCGGGATGCCAAGGTAACAGTGATCAAGCATCTGGACGGTATCTGTCATGTGTTTATCGATAATAAGGCAGACCTGACCAAAGCGCGTAATATTTCCCTGAATGCCAAGACCCACCGCTATGGCACCTGTAACACCATGGAGACTCTGTTGGTGCATCAGGACATCGCGCAATCCATTCTGCCAGCTCTGGCAGGGGATTACCGTGAGAAAGGTGTGGAACTGCGAGGCTGTGAGAAAACCTGTTCCATTATCCCCGATGCTGTTCCAGCGCAGGAAGAAGACTGGAGTACTGAGTATCTGGCGCCTGTACTTTCCATTCGGGTGGTTGCGGATATGGATGAGGCGATTACCCATATCAATCGTTATGGTTCTCATCATACTGATGCCATAGTAACCGAGGACTATACATTGTCCCGCCGTTTTCTGCGGGAAGTGGATTCCAGCTCGGTTATGGTCAATGCTTCTACCCGTTTTGCGGATGGCTTTGAATATGGTCTGGGGGCGGAAATTGGTATTTCCACAGACAAAATTCATGCCCGTGGCCCTGTCGGCCTTGAAGGCCTGACATCTGAAAAATATGTTGTTCTGGGTGACGGACATATCCGCACTTGAGTTTTTTAGACGGTATCTTCTGGTGTGAGTAGTTACTGACTTCACTGGCAGGTGCCGTTATTTATTGTGATCAGGTTAAAAATCACTACATGCAATCTAATGAACTGAAAAACCTTGTTGTAGGCACTCTTGAAGAAACCAAGGGTAAAGACATTACTGTGCTGGATGTCAGCGACAAGACAGACGTGACCGATGCCATGATCATTGTATCTGGTACTTCCAGCCGTCACGTAAAATCTTTGGCAGACAATCTGGTGAAAACCTGTAAAGAAGCCGGTGTTATGCCTTTGGGCGTAGAGGGTGAAGAACAGGCGGAATGGGTACTGGTAGATTTGGGTGACGTTGTTGTGCATCTGATGATGCCTTCTGCTCGCCAGTTTTACGATCTGGAGCGTCTTTGGGAAGCTTCGGTTGAGCAGGTTGAAGCTGCTTTTGAAGAGAAGTAGTAAATGCGTATTCGTCTGATCGCTGTCGGCCAGAAAATGCCTGGCTGGGTCACAGAAGGATATAATGAATATGCCCGCCGATTGCCTGCCGGCTTTTCTCTGGAGATCTATGAGATTCCTCTGAATAAGCGTACCAAGAATGCTGATGTTCAGCGTTTTCGTGGGAAGGAAGGGGAGCAGATGCTGGCAGCTATCGGAAAAGGGGACAGGGTGATAGCCCTTGAAGTCAAAGGGCGGGAATGGAGTACAGAACAGCTGGCTGACAAACTTGGCCAGTGGCACGACAATGGTGAAAATGTAAGTCTGCTGGTGGGTGGTCCGGAAGGTATGCTTCCGGATATATCGAACCGAGCCGATGTGAAGTGGTCGCTTTCTCCTCTGACTCTCCCTCACCCCATGGTACGGATACTTGTTGCAGAACAGTTGTATCGTTCATGGAGTATCCTGAATAATCACCCGTACCACCGTTAAATAAAGCGAAAACTTAATGCATGGCGGCTGATACGATCAAAGACCACCCGAGGGAGCGTCGGTTGGTTAATTTCCGCGTGTGGCTAGCAGTGGTGGTCATGATTCTCATGACCACCGGACTGGTGATTCGCGCGTTTAATCTTCAGGTGATGCAATACGATGAACTGGCGACACAGTCAGAAGAGAATCGTATTCACCTGCGGACGGTGCCTCCTGTGCGGGGCCTTATCTATGACGCCAAAGGGCGCCTTCTTGCTGAAAACCGCCCCAGTTATACCTTGACCATTATTCGTGAGCGGGTTGAGGATATGGACTGGACTCTGGATGAACTAGGTAAACTGGTGACCCTGGATCAGGAAGATGTTGATGAATTTAAAGAGCGGGTTTACCAGAGTCGGCCTTTCAACAGTGTTCCCCTCAAGTATCGACTCAGTGAACGAGAGATTGCCCGGGTTTCCGTAAATCAGCACCGTTTGCCAGGGGTCAATGTTGAGGCGCAACTGATTCGTTACTACCCACAGAAAAACACTATGGCCCATGCGGTTGGCTATGTGGGGCGAATAAACGACAGGGAGCTGAAGAAACTCGATACTTCACTTTACAGTGGTACCAACATTATTGGTAAAACCGGTGTAGAGCGTTATTACGAAGATATTCTGCTGGGTAAACCCGGCTATCAGGAAGTGGAATCAAACGCCCGTGGGCGTGTACTCCGCGTGCTCAAGCGAGTGGATCCAATTCCCGGAAAGGATCTCCATCTCTATCTGGATCTTGATCTGCAGAAAGCGGCTATGAATGCTCTGAAAGGCAAGCGTGGTGCGGTTGTTGCGCTTGATCCTAAAACTGGCGGAGTTCTGACGTTAGCCAGTACGCCTTCCTATGATACTAATTCTTTTGTAACAGGTATTGGTTACAAAGAGTACAGCAACCTCAGAGATAATATTAACCGCCCGCTCTATAACCGGGCGACATTGGGTGAATATCCTCCGGCTTCTACCATCAAACCGTTTGTCGGATTGGCGGCACTGGACAGTGACACTGTTGAAAGTGACTACAGAATCTTTGATAAAGGTTACTTTCAGCTTCCCGGTGAAGAACGCCGTTACCGTAACTGGAAACGGAAAGGTGATGGCTGGACCAACCTGGTTCGCGCTATAGCTCGTTCCAATGATACCTATTTCTATGATATCGCTGTAAAAATGGGTATCGATACTATCCATGAATATATGACTATGTTCGGCCTTGGGCAGCGAACAGGTTTGGATATTGCCTCTGAACGTCCCGGCTTGATGCCGTCTCGTGCGTGGAAGCGCCAGGCCAGAGGAGCGCCCTGGTATCCCGGTGAAACAGTTATTTCCGGTATTGGTCAGGGTTATATGCTGGCCACGCCATTGCAGCTGGCAACAGCGACAGCCGTTCTTGCGAATCGAGGAACAGTCGTTAAACCACGGTTGGCGAAACCAGGTCCGGGTGTGGCACCAGTGCCTCCTTTCGCCCATGTGGAAAAGGATGAAAAAGACTGGGAAACGGTCATCAAAGGTATGCGTGAGGTTGTGGAAAACCCACGGGGTACAGCAGCCTATCGAATTGGTAAAAACCTGAAGTATACCGTGGCCGGTAAAACCGGTACTGCTCAGGTTGTGGGTATTCCTCAGGATATTAAAGAGGAGGAAGCCCAGGTGCTTGAGGAATTCCAAAAGGATCACGGCTTGTTTATTGCCTTTGCTCCGGTGGAAGACCCAAAGATCGCACTGGCAGTGATCGTCGAGAATGACTCCAAAGCAGCAGTGGGTGTGGCTCGGAAGGTTATGGATGCCTGGTTGCTGCCACAGTTGAATGACCTGACTAAGACCAGCCTGCTTTCAGGGAACAAGAAAGAGGGAGAGCTGTAATGTCTCAGGATTTTATTCGTCAGCTTGATCCAAGCCACAATCTGAGAAGTGCGCCATCACTCAGTAGTCGTCTGCACCTTGATCCGCTACTGATTTCCATGCTGTTGGCTTTCTGTACTGCTGGACTGTTTATTCTTTACAGCGCCAGCAGTCAAAATATGGATATGGTGATTCGGCAAGCTATCTATATGCTTGTGGGTTTTGTTGGCATGTGCATTATTGCCCAGATTCCCCCCCGCTATTTGATGATGCTGGCACCATTCGCTTATCTTGGTGGTGTTGCGCTGCTAGTCACTGTTCTGGTGATGGGATATGGTGCCAAAGGTGCGCAGCGTTGGATATCGCTGCCGGGATTTCGCTTCCAGCCTTCCGAAATCATTAAACTGGTTATGCCTCTAACGGTAGCGGCCTGGCTGTGCCGCAGGCCGTTGCCGCCGAAGTTTCAGGATGTGGTGATTGCGTTAATTCTTATTGGTATTCCAACAGCCCTGATAGCCAGGCAACCTGATCTTGGGACTTCTCTGCTGATTGCCGCATCTGGCCTTTTTGTTTTACTCCTTGCTGGTTTGAAGTGGCGGATTATTGGTAGTGCAGTGTTACTGGCCTTACCTGCAATGTGGGGCATGTGGCACTTCGTGATGCGGGAATACCAGAAGCAGCGTGTATTAACGTTTCTGAATCCAGAGAGTGATCCGTGGGGTTCTGGCTGGAATATTATTCAGTCAAAGATTGCCATTGGCTCTGGTGGTTTGTATGGCAAAGGGTGGCTGCTAGGAACACAATCTCATCTCGATTTCCTGCCGGAAAGTCATACCGATTTTATCATCGCAGTTCTGGCGGAAGAGTTCGGTTTAACTGGGGTACTGGTACTTTTGGCGGCCTATGCGCTGATTCTTGGTCGTGGAATCTTCATAACTCTTCATGCGCAAAATATGTTCTCAAGGCTCGTTTCGGGAAGTGTGACCCTGACCTTCTTTGTCTATATCTTTGTAAATATTGGCATGGTGAGTGGGCTGCTGCCAGTTGTTGGAGTGCCTCTGCCGCTGGTGAGCCGAGGGGGAACTTCACTGGTTACGCTAATGGCCGGTTTCGGGATTTTGATGTCTGCCCATACACACAGGAATCTTCTTGGCAGATAAACTTCTTGACTTCCCAACCTTATAAAATGATAAGTAGTATCTGTAAGTAGCGCAGTTTATTGCGCTATTGACCTATTTTGTAACCGGCTGAACCGGTAGGGGAAAGTATCCTTATGATACGATCGTTTTTGTTGGGGCTTACGCCGGGGAAAAGCAGGGCCAGACGCATAACAAAAAAAGCGGCTCTTCTTGCCGCTAGTGCTTCATTCACTATAGGTTTAAGCCTTCCAGTTCACAGTGAAGGTTTTAAAAGTGAAGATATTGACGGATTCATCAATGAGTTGGTGAGGGATGAGGGTTTCTCCCGGCCAGCTCTGGAAAAAATGTTTAAAGAGGTGGAATTCAAACCTCGTATTGTTGAGCTGATCAGCAGACCTGCCGAGCGCCGCTTGACCTGGTGGGAATATCGCAACTTGTTTATCAATGACCTGCGTATTGATCAGGGTGTGGAGTTCTGGAAGAAGAATAAAGGTATTCTTGATCAGGCCAGCAAAACCTATGGTGTTTCCCAGTCGGTCATTATTGGCATTCTGGGTATAGAAACAGGTTTTGGCCGTAACAGCGGTGGCTTCCGTGTTGTTGATGCTTTATCAACCCTTGGTTTTGGCTATCCACGCCGAGCAACCTTTTTCCGCAAAGAATTAAAGGAGTTTTTGGTTCTTTCCCGAGAACAGGGGTTTGACCCTCTGTCACTGACTGGCTCCTATGCTGGAGCCATGGGGATTCCCCAGTTTATGCCTTCCAGTTACCGGGCTTATGCCATTGATTTTGATAAAGATGGCCAGGCCGATATCTGGAAATCTCCAGCTGATGCTGTTGGCTCTATCGCTTCTTATCTGAACCGCCACGGTTGGATTGAAGGTAAACCTGTGGCGTCACGGGCTCATGTTCAGGGGCAGAAATACAGCGCTTTGCTCAGCGATAACCCCCGCCCAACCCGTTCAGTTAACGAAGCTCGTAACCTTGGTTGGAAAAGCCAGCAAGTACTTCCTGATAGTGCCAGAGTGCGTGGGTTGAAACTGGATGGGAAAAATGGCGTCGAACATTGGCTGACCATGACCAATTTCTACGTTATTACCCGTTACAACAAAAGCGACCTCTACGCGATGGCCGTTTATCAGTTAGGGCGTCAGGTTGAGCAGAAAATGCAGGCAAATCAATCCATTTCTAAAGATCAACCTGCTTCTAAAGATCAACCTGCTTCTAAAGAGCAATCCCAGACATTGGTCCAGACTGATACATGAGGCTGGTTTTTTTTAGATCGACAATGTCTGGGTTCAAGATGCTTATCCCCGTGTGCGTGATTATGGTGATGGCGGGCTGCTCTGGTCAGCCAACCCAGGAGCAAATCCAGGCCAGTCGCTACCACATCGCGAATGATCGGGCTCATAAGGATATTGATGTTAGAAATATCCCTGATGCGGTTCCCCGTCCTCCTGCTGGAGATGTGAAAACAGATCCTTACAGCCTGAACGGCAAAACGTATACACCCAGATCTACGGCTGCCGGATATGTCCGTAAGGGAACGGCATCCTGGTATGGTGCCAAGTTTCACGGTTACAAAACCGCGAACGGTGAAATTTACGATATGTATGGCATGACCGCAGCTCACAAGACGCTGCCTCTGCCATCCTACGTGCGAATCACCAACCTTGAAAACAATCGCAGCGTGATTGTGCGGGTTAACGACCGGGGGCCATTTCACGGTAATCGCCTGATTGATCTGTCCTGGGCCGCGGCTAAAAAACTTGGATACCAAAGTAAGGGTGTTGCTCAGGTAAAGATTGAAGGAATCGATACCTCTCCTGAAGGCATGTTGGCTTTTAAGCGGGCGACCCAAAAAACATTAAAGAGTGGCACCGACGCGGATTCTTTAGTGTATCTTCAGGTAGCCGCCCTCAGCAGCAAAGATGGTGCTTTGAGCTTAAAACAAAGGTTGCTGGCAATGACAGACACACCGGTGCAGGTTATTCCTAGTGTTAAAGACAAACTGTTTCGGGTGCGTATGGGGCCTTTCTCTTCGGACCAGGATCTGCTGGAAACCCAGTCAAACCTAGAGAAATATCAGCTTGGTAAGGGGCATAGAGTCTTTGACTGATTGTCCTCCTATAGAAATGTAAAGCTGTTAATACAAAAAGCCCCTTGAATTTTTCCGTGGTTATGACTTATTAATGCACTCCCGGCCTGTTGTTATAATGCTGGATTACATCGAATCCACGATGATCATGGACAGATCCCTGGTGATTCACCAGCTAGTGATGTTGTGTGATTTTTTTGCCACGGAATGCTGTAACTAAAAGGTTTGACTGAAAAAAGCCATGAATCTAACTGCTTCAATATCCCGAAAATTGGCCGCTGCTATGGCCGGTATTGCTTTGTTAGCAATGTCATCAGTGTCTCAGGCTCTGCCTGCCGGTCTGATTCCTTCTCCGCCAAAGGTTGCGGCGAAAAGCTACATTCTGATTGACGCTGTTAGTGGCGAAGTGCTGGCAGAAAGTAATGCTGACCAGATACTGCCTCCAGCCAGTCTGACCAAAATGATGACTGCCTACGTTGTAGAGAATGAACTGGCGGCTGGCAACATTAAGCGAGATGACTTGGTCACAGTCAGTGAAAAAGCCTGGCGTATGCGTGGTTCACTGATGTTTATTGAGGTGGGCGAGAAGGTATCCGTAGAAGATCTTCTGAAAGGCGTCATTATTGTTTCCGGTAATGATGCCAGTGTCGCTCTGTCTGAGTTTGTTGCCGGTAGTGAAGGTGCTTTTGCGCAGGTGATGAATGCGACAGCTAAAGAGCTGGGCATGAACAATACTCATTTCAAAAATGCTTCCGGCTGGCCGATGAAGGATCACTACACTACAGCCCGTGACCTTTCTATCCTTTCCCAGCATATTATTTACGATCATCCAGAGTACTACACCGTTTATGCTGAAAAAGAATTTCAGTATGGCGTGAACAAGAAGACCGGTCGTCCGCTGAACCCTCAGCCTAACCGTAATACCCTGCTGTTCACCAATCCGAGTGTTGATGGTCTGAAAACGGGTCACACTGACGAAGCTGGTTATTGTCTGGCGGCATCTGCTACCAACGGTGAGCGTCGTCTGATCGCTGTGGTGATGGGAACCTCCAGTGAACGTGCCCGTGCCAACGAAACCCAGAAACTGCTGACTTATGGCTTTCGTTTCTTTGAAAACGTAGATGTAAACCGTGGTGGTGTTGCTTTGGAGCAGGTGCGTGCCTGGAAAGGGACTATTGATAACCTGCCTGTTGGTCTGGCCGATGATCTGGTTGTCACTGTACCACGTGGTAAGGGTAAGGATGTGAAAGCTTCCATGGTTGTTGATGACAATCTGGAAGCACCTATCGCTGCAGGCCAGAAAATTGGTTCTGTGATTGTTCGTGTCGATGATGAAATCATCGCTGAACGTGATCTGGTCGCTCTTGAAACTGTTGAAGAGGGTGGTTTCTTCAAGAGTTTGTGGGATAGCATTGTTCGTTTCTTTATGGGGTTGTTTAGCTAAATAGCCTTTGTTGACTGCCAGCTGTTTTTAGCTGGCAGATGACTGAAACTGGAAGAGTTCCATCGTCGTACCAAGAACGAAAAGGTTCCTTTCGGATTTGTTGATCTGCATTAATCTGTGAGGAAGCACAGATTTTGATTATCTGCCGAAGTGGCTAAGGATAAAGCTCAACGCAGAAAGCATGGGGGTGCTATGGCTCAGGTTTATCTGAACGGAGAATTTCTTCCGGTTGAAAATGCCAAGATATCCGTGTTGGATCGGGGATTTCTGTTTGGTGATGGTGTGTATGAAGTCGTACCTTTTTTTGATGGCAGGCCACTCCGGCAGAAAGAGCATATTGACCGCCTTTACCGCAGCCTTGAATCCATAAACCTGAAGATAGAGCAGAAGCCCGAAGAGTGGGATGGTCTGTTCCAAACCCTGTATGCACTGAATAAAGATGATGGTGATAATCAGTCCATCTATCTGCAGATAACCCGCGGTGCCGGGAAAGAACGCTCCCATAACTATCCTGATGGTGTAAAGCCTACCGTGTTTGCCATGACTATGCCTTTTACTCCGGGAATTCGCGTTCAGCAGCATCCGGGAGGAAAAGCCATTACGGTCGCCGATCAGCGCTGGCAGCGGTGTGATATAAAGAGTATTTCTCTGCTGGGTAATTTAATTCCTCATCACCGTGCGCAAGAAGCCGGTGTAACCGAAGCTATTCAGATTGATGAAAGTGGCCGGGTTACAGAAGGTGCTTCTAGTAATGTTTTTGTTATCCGTGATGGGCGTATAATCACTCCACCGTTAAGTGAACGTATTCTGGGTGGTGTGACCCGGGCGCTGGTTTTGCAGCTGGCGGCGAATGACAGTCGCTATGTCTGCGAAGAGCGTGAGCTTTCTGCTGATGATCTGCAGCAGGCGGATGAAATCTGGATTACCAGCTCCAGCCGGGAAATTGTCCCCATTATTGAGTTAGATGGTGTGGCTGTTGGTGGCGGCGAACCAGGGCCTGTATGGCAATACATGGCGGGCCTGTATCGCAGTTACCGTGATGGCACATCATAAATAAGTGATTTGAAGTAGATATGGCTGAACAGCAACCTCCAAAAATTGAATTCCCCTGTGATAACTATCGCATAAGCGTGATGGGTGTTGCTGATGATGGTTTCCATGAGTCTGTTCTGGAGGTTGTTCGCAAACACGCTCCTGATCATGACGGACAATACACCCTGCGAGACAGCAGTAAAGGTCGGTTTGTAGCTGTTGTAGTTACGATTCGGGCAACAGGTGAAGAGCAGTTGCGCGCGCTGCACAATGACTTGAAAGCCAACAAGAATGTAAGAATGGTGCTTTAAAGAAACCCTGTTCGGGGAATGAAAAAAGCACAGAATTGGCAGGAAAAAAGAATGAATAACGCGGAAAAAATTATAGTCCGCGATCTTGGACTACAGCCGTATACGCCAGTCTGGCAGGCCATGACTGAGTTTACCAGTGCCCGGGATAAAACCACGGCGGATGAGCTCTGGCTGGTGGAACATCCTCCTGTATTTACTCAGGGGCAGGCCGGTAAGGCTGAGCATGTTCTGGCTGCGGGTGATATACCAATTGTTCAGGTTGATCGTGGCGGACAGGTGACTTATCACGGTCCAGGGCAACGGGTCATTTACCTAATGCTGGACGTTCGTCGTCTGAGTATGGGCGTCCGTGATCTGGTGACCTGCATGGAACATGCAATTATTAGCACACTGGCACAGTTCGGTATTGAGTCTGCAGCTCGTGCAGATGCTCCGGGTGTTTATGTGGGGGAAGCCAAGATCGCTGCTTTGGGCCTGCGTATCCGCCGTGGTTGCTCTTTCCACGGTTTATCTCTTAATGTGGATATGGATCTGGAGCCTTTTCAGAGAATAAACCCCTGTGGTTATGCCGGGATGCCTGTTGCTCAGGTGCGTAACTATAACTCTTCCGCGAAATTATCTGAGATAACCGATGTTCTGGTCTCACAACTGGCTGAACGGACTGGTTATACTGAAATTAACAAGACTGACGAGCTGCCGGTGATCCCGGGGAGCCTGGAGAATGTTCTTTAAATGTCTGAAAATATTATTCCAACAGTTCAGGTCCCAAGCGGCAGTAAGTTTGTAAACGATAACGGAATTCGTGCCATTAAGAATGGTGTGAAAGCCAGCCAGAGCAACGACCCTCAAAAGCCCCTGCTTCGCAAACCCTCCTGGTTGCGCATCAAAGCACGTACCGATGAACGCTATTCCGATGTAAAGAAAACCGTTCATGGCCATAAGCTGAGTACGGTGTGTGAAGAGGCCATGTGCCCAAACATCAATGAGTGCTGGAGCTCTGGTACCGCCACCATTATGTTGATGGGTGATGTTTGTACCCGTGCCTGTAAATTTTGCGCAGTAAATACTGGTAACCCTAAGGGATGGCTGGATGAGAAAGAGCCGGAAAACACTGCCGAAAGTGTAAAGCTCATGGGGCTGAAGTATCTGGTTCTGACCTCGGTTAACCGAGATGACCTTGAAGATGGTGGTGCCGGACACTATGCCGCTGTTGTAAAGCGAGTTGTTGATGAGAATCCTGACACGGCTGTTGAAGCCCTGACGCCAGATTTTCTCGGCAATCTGAAAGATGTCGAAACTGTTGTGGATAGCGGTATTTCTGTGTTTGCCCAGAATGTAGAAACTGTTCGTCGTTTGACGCATCCCGTGAGAGATCCACGAGCTAGCTATGAGCAGACACTGAAAGTTCTGGAACACTCTAAGAAACACAACCCTAAAGTTCTGACCAAAACCAGTATTATGCTTGGTTTGGGTGAAACTGAAGATGAAATTATTGAAGCGATGGATGATCTGCGGGCTATCGGCGTGGATATCCTGACTTTTGGGCAATACCTTCAACCAACTCGCAACCATATTGAACTCAAGCGCTATGTGACGCCTGAAGAGTTTGAAAAGTATCGCCAGTGGGGGTTGGATAAAGGTTTCCTGGAGGTGGTATCTGGCGCGCTTGTTCGTTCAAGCTACCGTGCGGAACAGGTTCTTCAGAAAAACAATGTTGGCTTGGGTGAGCCAGCGAAGTAATTAGACAAAACATGTAAACCAAGCCCGGCAAACTAGTCGGGCTTTTTAGTTTATCTGCAGGAGAAAGCACCTCCGCCCACAGACCCTACACCTGATTGGTCCAGGGTAAGCATCGGCAAATCAGCTCTTCTTGGTGTGGCTTCGAGAATAAAGGTAGATGTTGTAGCTGGAGCCTGAAAATCAATATCATAATTGATATTGTTGCTATCCACTGGGCTTTGTATGGGGAAGTGTGCTCCAGCAATAGCGCCAGCGTAACCTCTGTTCTCGGCTCGATATCTTTCCAGTGCACTGGCTGATGCCACCAAGGTTCCTCTAGCATCTTCGCAGGCGTTACGAATGACGTAGGCCTGGTACGATGGAAAGGCAACAGCTGCAAGAATGCCAACTATCGCAACAACAATCATCAGCTCTACAAGTGTAAAGCCCTGCTGCCTGAGGACTTGTGGTTTGGTACAAAGGCTACAGTTTTTCATAGAGTTCCTTTAGTGTTAAACAAGAAAACCCGTTGATACCAGATATCAACGGGTTTGAGCTTTAGTGGGTTTTCTTATCTATCCAACCTGTCTGCTGTATGATTCCACCACTACCTGCCTCGTAACATTCAGTGCCCACACATTCGAACAGTTTGTGGCCATCATCATCAGGGTCACCGTTAACGAGTTCGCTGGACTTGATGACTACTAACCTTGTAGAAGAGACAATGCCGGTGTTCTGGATAATTTTCTTGCGCTGGTTGTCTGGAGCTGAACCATCTTTAGCGCTGACTCGGTACAGACGGTTAGTACCTAAGACAGCCTTGCAGCTGTTAGACTGTGCGGCAGGTTCGTAAGAAGCCCAGCTGAAATAACCATCAATCAAAGAAATGTCTGATAGTGCTTTTTCCCCACTTTCTTCCAAGCGGATATACCAGCCGCCATTAGATAAAGGAGGCAGCGGTGCTCCATCGGAGCCGGTCTTTTGGGACCCATCACTGTTTACTGGTATCAGATCCAGAGCCCTTTGGGCGGCTTCCACTTCTGATTCGTTGCCAGTTTGAACTTTGTTGTCCGTTGCATCGTAAAGATCAGACTCTGTTAAAGTTTTTACAGATAAAGGGTTGTCAAAAACAGCAGCAGATTTCAATACATAAACTCGGTCGTCTACGGTTTCGTCAAGAGGGTGGGCCCGATATCCAGAGCCAATGGCAATGCTGAACAGCTTGCGGTCACCCGTCTGGGTAATACCGGTTACCGGCTTCATGTAAAAGCGCCTGTTGCCCTTGGCATCGGTGCCTGCCAAATCTGCGACAACACCCTGTGCGTCTTGCTGTCTGGTACCACCGAATGGTGTAACAATAAGACTCTGGCTGCTTCTACTCTGACGTTGATCAATAAACAGTCGCCATACTTGCCCACCCATATCGCCAAATACGATTTGGTCTCCGAAGCCATCAAGGTTCAAATCAAGAACCGTAATATCTCCGGGAATGCTGTAGTCCATTTTGTCTAGCTTGAGGGAGCCGCTGCTATTGTTTGTTGCACTCCAGAGCAGGTCACCATTTTCTGCGTCGACAATAAATAGAGCATTACCCTTAGCGTCATCTTCCCTGGGTGAGCCACTGATATCGTTACTGGTGTCGTAACCACCGCCAAATATCAAAGCACGTTTTACCACATTGTCGATAATGACTTTAGTGCGGGCAGGCTTGGACCAGGTTTGTCCAAGTTTACTCATGCCAGTGCTGGCAGATGAAATCTTCCATTTCAGTTTGGGGTCATTTCGGTTGGTAATATCCAGTGCATAGTAAAGATCGCCGCCACGGCGCAGACCAAAGTAGAGATAAACTTTATCCCCTTCGCTGGCTTCTATTGCACCGTTCTTATTGTGGTCAATTCGCCATGCGATTGGGCTGCCATCTATGCCATAGGGTTTTTTAATACTATTTCCTGTCTCTGGATCAACCATATAGTCTTCCAGATTTTTCAGTAATTCTTCTGGAATATAGGAGAAGATTTCCCGACCTCGGTTCGTTCCCGTTGTGCCACTAATTGCATGAAGGAAACCCTGGTTTGTGCCAAAGAACAGGCTGATGTCTTCTTTTTCTGGAGCGCAGCCTTTCGATTTGTCGTCCGGATCTTGGTACTCCCTGCAGCCATAGGTTACCAGTGCGGGTTGAGAGTGCAGTGGGTCACCAATTTGCTGGCGAATAGAGCCTGACTGATTGTAGCCACGCCCCCAGTTGATAATATCGCTGCGGTAGTCATTGCTCATGCTTGGGTTGCCCAAGATGCCCTTGGTAATGGTGCTGTTACTCACTGTTAGCGGTTCCGCCGTTAGCGGATCTCCAGCGTCCAAGCCCACATCGGTATAGATTTGTCTCTGATCCGGATTTGGCAGTCGTGAAGCTGCACCACCTAACTGGGTTTGGCCACCATCTGGGGAGCTTGACCAGAAGCTGGTAGTTCTCTCTTTAAAGCCGCCTGTATCTTTATCAACAGCTTTTTTGCCGTTCTTGTCTACCAGGAAGAAGCTTGTCTGGTCATTATTGGTACCCAGTTTGTATTTCTTGAGATTACCACTCCAGTTGGTTTTATCGTTAGGAGTGAAGAGGGCGTAGTACAGCTCGTTGTTATGCTGGTAGCTGCGATACTGGTTTACGGAAATACTGGCACTGTTGAATGAGGCCTCCACAGACAAAATTTCCTGAAGGATTTTGCCGAATGCCTGAGTCAATGAGGCAGCATCTGTTGCAGTGTAGTAGCGGGCGCTGTCGTCATCTTTTTTACTGGCAACACCTTCTAGAAAGCCGAGAGCCGATCCGCTGGCAGCAAAGCCAATTGTGTGGGTGGTGATTGTATTTTCACCGTCCAGAGAAGACTTTTGATCGTTCTCTTCCATCCACTTTGTCAGGATGCGACCACAAGTTTGTTGTCTAGAGATTGAGCTGTTGTAGTTGCAGGTTGTTCCTGTACGGCTCGTAATCTGACTGGCTTCGCTGGAGTGGAATCCGTTAGGAGAACCATCTGAAAGCAAAACAATATGGTTACTCTGACACGTGTTAGTCATCGGTGAGTTGCTGCCGGAGTAGTAACTCTGAGCCTGCAATAGTGATTTTATAATAGGGGTTCCACGTCCAGGCTTCAGTTCATTTACATAGCTCTTGAGACGGTCTCGTACCCTGTGGGTTGTAATTGAGTCGTTAAAACCATCCTCCGATAACTTAATGATCAACCTCGGAGCTTGGGATGGGGAGCCATCCCAAGAGTAGGCTCGCTTGTTTTTTGAGGAGGTTGGAGTATTGGTTTTTACAAACAGGGTCAGGGCGTTTCCTGCTGACCATCCTGATTTACTCACAATTTCTTCAAGAATATCGCTGACGTCTGGAGATCTGTATGTTTTATTTGCCTCCCAGACGGTTTCAGGGGTCCAGGAAACTGTTGAACTTGTTACAGTGCGAGCACTTATTGTTGTTTTGCTCTGAGTAAATGGTTCGGAATCGTCGACTTTTTCCCCACTGATAGTGGTAGCGAAAGTGCTGTTTGAGTTTTCACTGGCTGTGAATTCAATAAACGCCTCTTGAATATCAACGTCTTTCAATACTGGGAACTGTGAAAAACGAAGGCCAACATCACCTCTGGGAAGGTTGAGGGCAACAGATGTGAGCGTCGTTGATGTCGCAGAGTTATGTTTGATGGCATCATTACCCCGATCAATGATTGGGTATTTGATGGTTTTTAAACTACAGCCGGGTGTTCCGGAAACGGTGTATTCAACAGCCAATGCAGGTGGTGGGGCAGAAGCCTCTTCACTGGCAATATCCCTGAAGCCGGAAGAGCCATTTTCCGGTGCAATAATAAACGTTGCTGCATTGCCACCACACCAGTCACTGCGACTCACAACTTCCTGCAGGCTACTGGTAACGTCTGTTTCATAGAGATTCCTGTCACCGTTAGAATCTGTCACCTGCCAGGGAGAGAGCGTCCAGGATGTGGATGAACTGGTGAGTGCTCTGTCAGAAATGTTGTTGTCAGTTTCTGCGAATGTAGCAGAGTTTCCAACATTTTCGGCTTTGATGATGAAAGTTGGCGTTGATGCATTGTCGCTGTCAGGGGTCAGGCGTAAAGTTGCTTTGGTTATTGTTGCTCCTTGTGGAACTGCGACGTCACTGAAGCGAAAGCCTGCTGTATGGGCTTCAAGCTGGCCGCCACTCGCGGGAGCACTATATCGAATGTGAAGACGTGGAACCCGTGCAGCCTGGTTATCGTAGTAGGTTTCAAGATTGCTGTTGGCAGTTTCCGGATTAAACAGAAAAGCCAGACTTGTAATATCGGTGCCGGGGTTACTATTGACAACACCCTGAATAACACTGCTGATGTCCGGTGTCTGGAACCAGTTACCAGTACCAATTCGATTATCTCCCATCCTCCACTGCACTCTGTTGGCTGCAGGAATCTGGGTGCTTTTCCGGTTGGAGATATGTCTGCTGGAGTTATTCAGAGGGGTATTAAGAATTGTGTCCGCACTGATTTCAACAGTATTGGTGGAGTTAACCCACGTGCTTACATTGTATGCCTGCATGTCTAGTCTGGCTTCGATAATGACGGCATTTGCTGGAATGTTAAAACCTTCAAAATAATAGGAGTTGTGGTAATTCGGATAGAAGCGCATATAGCTACCGAGGTTAACTCCGCCACCGGTCGCCTCGCTTCCGAAATTATTGCCATTTATGGGAAGAGGAAAAGCTTCAATGGCTCCGTTTGAGATAACACCAACCCGAACAGCTGTATCGGTTGTATCTACCTGATTATTGAGAGAGTTTTCATCAGCGTCACCGACTCCGACATCAGGTGTTACCACTTCAACAGGAATAGACGCCACTGGGTTTTCAAGGTTCTCGACTTCGTGATAAACGCCATTGGTATCGTCATAACTATTGTTTTTCCAGAACCTTAACAAGCCTGCATTCAAGGGAAGATTTTGGGTGCTGTCGAGCAAATCTGAGAACGAAGCTTGCAGCTGCTGCATTCTGGTTTTGTTGGCTCTGTCTGGGTCATTCTCACACGCTCGATCACCGGATCGGCATATCCGGTTGTTCATGGAGCCTGAGTTATCCAATATGAATAGAACGTTAGGCGCTATCACCTGGCCGGATGCCTGGCCACCAAAGAAGATCTCAGTGTCATCGGCCAGTGCCGAATGAAAGGTTCCCGCTCCCAGAAAAGTTGAGAGCGCCAGAGCAAGCAGTTTGTTCGATATTTTTTTGTTCATTGGCTGTTCTTTTTCTTAAGCGATTATTTCTTAAGTGGCCATGTTTAGTGGCATTAAATGGCTCAGAACTCTGTGCCGAAATTTCGATATTGATAATGCAAGGTATAGGAGCGATTTGGGCCATCAGGGTCTGGTTGATTTGCATCACCTGTGGCAGGAAACCCAATTGTTGTTTGGACGGATTTGCAGCGATATAGCTGTTCTAAATTGTTTCCTGTACCGTTGCAATTACCGTGGCCTCTATAAGAGGTTTCACTCGCTGTTCCGGGGAAGGGGGAAGTTATATGCTGCTCTGAACCAGGGGCTGCATTCAGTGCCACGAGCGCTTGCTGAAAAATGGCATTTGATGCGCTGTAAAAGGTACGATTTTCTTCTATTGTACGCACCTGTTTGTTCTGGAGTGTAATATTGTAAAGCCCTGACAGACCGACCATAGTGACGACCAGAAGCATGACTAATGCAATGATCAGAGTGGCACCGTTTTGGGAATGACGCTGGCTCATCGTTGTTCCTCCAGCAGGTTGCGGGGAATGACTCTCGTGGTATAAAGGCCAGGTTCGCTTTCCCCCTGTGGTGGGGCTCCGTCTATATCGTTTCTCAGGGTATCCAGAAAGTTGAGTGTGATGGTGTAGGTGCCGTTGTCTTCCCTTGTAAATGCAGCGCCATTGGTTTCCAGATTGGAAATAAATGGTTTGGGCTTGCCACCTGTAACTGCCATGTTCATACCGTTTGCATTATATTCAAGCTTATGCTCGCGGTAGTTATATAAAGCAATACCTTCCAGGGGCTCATTGGTTTCAAGGTTAATAAAATCACCATGAATAGGCGTTGCCAGAGTGAAAGCTGTATCACCTTGATTGATTGCCGGTGGATCTATCACTTCAAGCATCTGGCAAGTTGCAATAATGAGGCGATTAGCATTGGTATTATCGCGCCTGCTAAAAAACACACGATCTGCAGGTTTTTGTGCTGCAGAATTATCGATAGTTATTGTTCTTCTATCTGCAGAAATAATGAGGGGAACAGGGACAGAAAATAGCGGTGACATCGAGATTGTTGTAATGCTGTCATTCTCAATATCTACAGCACGGGATGATGTTAGGGTGTTGACCCTGTCTTTCCATTCTTTATTTAAATTGCTCGAAACATCTCTGGCGAACCTGCCGCAACCTTGATAACCCCCGCGTTGGATATTATTTTGAACGGTTCCCATGGTTATACGTGCTGAATCTTGAATGTCGGCCAGATCGACGACTGCTTGCTGGCTTTGCAAGGCATCAATTGAATAGCGGGTTATCCCCAATACCAATAGTGTGCCAAGCGCCAGAGCGATCATCAGTTCTATCAGTGAAATACCTTTTTGCTGAGGTTGGAACGAGCTGATTGATATCACAATCTTACCTCCCTAACTACGGCGGTAGGATCTTGGCCATTACCACGAAATGATTGGAGCTCCTCCCAGGACACCTGGAACCGATAGATGTTCATGTCGTTGTTAGGGTCGACAATAGGGCAGGGTGCATTGACATCGACCATGCTAAGTTTGGCTGTATTATCTACACCTGAGAGATTGTTTGTAAAAGGTACGAGAGCACCAGCACCACAGATGCTCGCACCCCGGTTGTCTGTATCTGCCAGAATGGTTTCTTCAATGCTGTCGAGGATCATCAGGGCGTGGGTTCTCTGGTCAGAGCTGATATTGGATTTTACTGATTGAGCCTGAAGTGCCAGCATGCCCAGAATGCCAACAGAGAGAATCAGCAGGGCGATCAGAATTTCGACTAGCGAGAAACCCCGAGCCGAAGCTGGGGTGGCATGTTTTCTTTTCATTTTTTAGAGTGTGACAAGTCCGGCGACATTCAGCTGAATGTCAGCTGAATTCTTATTTTTACCGTCCCTGACTGTAATAGCTCCGGCATTCCCGGTGGAGCCATCCTCTGAAAAGGTGATATTGACGTTCGATATCACCAGGTCTCCTGAGAAAGGAGGTGTTGCCTGTAATACTTTGGAATTGAATGCGTCTATAACCAGAAAGCCATTGTTGCCAGTACCGCAGTCATCTTGCGTTGCATTGGCCTGACATACACGTATATCTCTCTGCAGCTGAACAGCTTCAGAGCGAGCATAACGAAGAATGGATATAAGACGGTTGGCTTCAGAAGCGACACTGTTCCGCTGAATGAAGTCATTAAAACCGGGCACGGCAACCGTTGCCAGTATGGAAATGATGGCGACAATAACCATCAATTCCACAAGTGTGAAACCGTTATTTGTTTTTTTTCTTTTATTGTGCATTCTGCTTACATCTAATTCCAAGCTGATTTACACGACTGTTCTACGGCATTTTTGGATCATATCACTGGGTTTTTTTATTGTATATTCTGTACAAAATATAATCTCTCCATTTGTGTCGGATGTCACAATAGTTTGTATGCAGAAATTGCTATATCTTGAGGGGAGTGAGGCGGGATTTTTCTGGGGCGATGAAAGCACAAGTTTCTTATCAGCATGAAGGTGAACGACATCTATTGGTTACTCTCTCCGGCAACTGGTGCGGGCAGGCGAGGTCTGCCGAAGCCAAAAAGCTGGAAAGTTGTATAGAACAGGAACTCAGAAAACCTATCAAGTTGATTGCCGATGAAAGTTTTTCATGGGATTCCTCATTTCCAGCATATCTGTTGTCTTTTATTCATCATCATCCGGAAAAGCAGCAACAGCTTGATTTTTCTGCCCTGCCACCAAACCTGACAAGTTTGTTTGATCTCGCAACGGCCGTTCCCCGTAATACAACCCAGCCACCAGATAGTCATAGCCGCTTTGCTGGATTAAAACATGCCTGGGATGAAGTCATTGATACCATGATTTTTATTGGTGAAATGACTATGTGCTCCCTGCGCCTGTTTGCCGGGCGCAGTCATATGCGCGCAGCTGATGCTGTGTCCTGTTTGAATCAGTCTGGCCCGCAGGCGATCGGTATTATTACTTTGATCAGTATTTTGGTGGGGATGATTCTCGCTTACCTTGGCATTATTCAACTACGTCAGTTTGGTGCAGAGGTTTATGTCGCCAACCTTGTGGCTGTAGGGATGGTGCGGGAGATGGGCGCATTGATGACGGCTGTGATTATGGCTGGTCGAACCGGCGCATCCTGGGCAGCCGAGCTGGGCGCCATGAAAGTTAATGAAGAAGTGGATGCCTTAACCACCATGGGCATTCGTCCTATGGACTTTCTGGTTATGCCGCGCTTGCTGGCTATGACCATTACCATGCCGTTGTTGTGTATTTACAGTTTTGTACTGGGCATGATTGGAGGAGGGGTGATTGCCATGACCATGGATATGACCCCCCGTATGTACCTTTTCCAGTTACTGTCATCATTTACACCCGTTGATGTGGCTGTTGGATGTTTTAAAGGTTTGGTGTTCGGCTGGTTGATTGTTCTGGCTGGGTGTCAGTCGGGAATGAACTGCGGCAGTTCTTCCGCGGCTGTCGGTCGGGCAACAACAAGAGCCGTTGTGTTGGCGATTGTGTTTTTTGTGATAGCTGACGCTGGTCTGAATATCATGTTCTATCACCTGGATATTTGATCATGGATGATATGACTACCAAAAAGCCTGTAAATGATGCCCCTGTAATAGAAACCCGTGGGCTGACTATGGGTTATGGAGCTCAGCTTATTCAGGAAAATATCAACTTCAAAGTGAATCAGGGTGACATCTTTGTAGTGATGGGGGGAAGTGGTTGCGGCAAGAGTACACTTCTCAAACATCTGACCGGTCTTTATGAACCGGTTGCCGGAAATATTCTCTACAACGGTGTCAGCTATACCTGTGCTGATGAATCTGAGCGGCAGAAACTCCGATCCCGTTGGGGAGTCACCTTCCAAAGTGGTGCTCTTTTCAGTGATATGACCCTGGCTGAAAATATCGCTCTGCCCGTGCGCCATGCTGGTATTCCACGTAAAGAAACTGCCGAGCTTGTTGCGTATAAACTGGCTCTTGTAGGGCTTTCCGGATTTGAGGATTATTACCCATCCCAAATCAGTGGCGGTATGTGTAAACGTGCCGGATTGGCAAGAGCCATTGCTCTTGATCCCGAGATTCTGTTTTTCGATGAACCTTCTGCTGGTCTTGATCCGTTAAGCGCTCGCCGTCTTGATGACCTGATCCTGAACCTGCGGGATTCAACCGGAACAACTGTGGTCATGGTGACCCATGAACTTGCCAGTATTTTCGCTATTGCCAACAATGGTATTTATCTGGATGCCATTACCAAAACCTGGCTGGATCAGGGAGATCCCAAATGGTTAAGGGATCATAGTCAAAAGGATATTGTTCGCTCTTTTCTTGCCCGTGGTGAAGAAGGGAGCAACAGGGAGCTTATGGAATGAATGCACGAACAAAAGCAGCAGGTGTTGGTTTCTTTGTTGTCGTAATGCTGGTTCTTGGCATTGGCATGGTGATGATCGTCAATACCGGTAGCATTTTTGGTGAAGCTCGAATGCGTTATGAGCTGGTTTACGATGCCTCGGTAAAGGGGCTCGAAACTGGATCGCCAGTCACCTTGAAAGGCGTTCAGATTGGTGAAGTTGTCAGTGTGAAAGCCCGATTTTATAAAGGCTCTAACACTCCGCTGAATGCAGTTGTCATTGATGTTTATCCCGGTCGGGTTGAGTTTGATGATGACGATAATAGAGAAGGGTTGATAGAACTTCTGATCAGTGAAGGTCTTGGGGCCAAGCTGAAACTACAGAGTTTGCTCACTGGTCTTTTGTACATTGAAGTCGACTTTTATAACAGCGAGCCACGTACAATTCTTGTTGATACCGAATTTCCCCAAATTCCCACCGTTCCCAGCGATATGGAAAAATTGAACGACTTCAGTGAGGTAGATCTGGTTGCTCTTGCGAAAGACTTTCAGCAAACCATGGCGAATATCCGTGAGTTCACCGACTCCAGTGATTTCAAAGAACTGCCCACTGAAATGAACAACATGGTGAAGAATCTGGGAATGCTGACAGGCGGCGATGATTTCCAACAACTTGCCAGCAATATGAATCGCACAATGACTGCGGTGGAACTTGCCTCAGGGAAAATGGGCAGTAATGCTGATTCTGCTGGTATAAGAATGGATGAAGCGATGGCCAGTATGGAAGAAACCATGGTCACTATGAGCGAAACAGCTGAAGCTATGAATGCTTATCTTCAGCCGGATTCGCCTGTTATCTACAAGCTGGGTGAGAGCCTCAACAGCCTTGACCGCGCCGCCCGTTCTGTTGAACAGTTAGCCACCATGTTAGAGCAACAGCCAAACTCTATCCTTGCAGGCCGAGCGAAGGTAAACCCATGAACCGGATTTTTTACTGTTTAGTTCTGCTGACCGCTTTGGCTGGTTGCGCCTCTACGCAGACTTTTGATTATTATCGATTGAAGCCTGATGCAGTCGCCGGAAACTATAAAGTCGTTCAAAACGTTGGTGTTGCTCCCGTTATTATTCCGGGTTGGATGACTTCTAACCTGATGAGTTGGAGTGATGGATACAAGATCCACCGCACTGATAACGATCGCTGGAGTTTCGATGTAAAAAGCCAGATTGAACATGTACTCAGCACAAACCTGAGCAGAGAATTATCTGGAAAACCAGTAAATGTTGGTCCATGGCTGGGAGGGAATCGTCCTGATCGAGCTGTGTTTGTAGAGATCACAGATGTATCTCTTACTGGCGCAAACGTTGAAATGGCTGTGAATTGGCGTATTGAGAATAAAGAGCGGGAAACAATCTATCGACAGAATGAAGAGCCCTTCGTTGTTCTAGTAATGCACGATGGGACAAGAGAAGAAGCTTTTGTTCAGGGGCTGAGTTCTGCTCTTGTCCAGCTGAGTGAGCAGATTGCTGGCAAGTTAGCGGCTTATCAATAACTCTCAAAAAAATCGGAGCCACTGTGGACTCCGTAATATGGGGAGAGTGCGTAAATAATATGCTCTCCCTGCGTCGAGGAAAATTAGACCAAAGTGGGTGAGGCTTTGGTCTAAATCTGGTTTTAGATAAACACCATCAACATCATTACCGGGCAGATGAATTTCACGTACCAGGGCCAGATTTTCCAGAACAGCCCTTGTTCCAGTTCAGGATGGCCTTTCTTCAATTCTTTCAGCAGTCGGTCACGATGTAATACCCAAGTCAGCAGCAGGCCAAAGGCCATTGCCAGAATGGGCTGGGCATAAACTGTTGTCAGAGTAATTACGAATCCGAACAGTTCACCAAAATTCAAAATAATGATTGCAGAAATCAGAGCAATAATACTGCCGGTAACCAGTGCCATTTTAGGGCGTGGCTGATCGAGATATTCACAGGCAGTGTTAACGGGAGCTTCCAGCATGGAAATAGAGGAAGTGAGAGCTGCAATGGTCATAAGAGCAAAAAAGGCGACAGCAACAATAGAACCAATGCTACCCATGTTATTAAACAAGGCTGGAAGAACTGTAAATACCAGAGTGTCGGAAGACAGCAAGGTGCCGTCGTTACCATAAATAGCAACACCGTTTGCCTGAGCAACAGTCATAGCAGGCAGAATCAACAAACCAGCCAGTACTGCAACACTGGTATCCAGTGTGGCGACAATGCCAGCAGTTTTAGGCAGGTTTTCTTTTTCGGAAAGGTAGCTGCCATAAGCCATTATGGCGCAGGTACCAATAGACAGAGAGAAGAATGCCTGCCCCATCGCGCTGACTAACAATGAAGGCTCGAGAATTCGGCTGAAGTCTGGCACCAGGTACATTTTCAAACCAACCTCAGCACCGGGCAAAGTCACAATGTAACCAGCGAGTGCAATAAGCAGAATGAACAACATGGGCATTAATTTTTTAGACCACGCCTCAATGCCATTACTTACGCCATTTTTAACGATATAGGTTGTCAGCAGAATGAAAACGGCCATCATGGTCATGTTTCGAGCTGTGGAGAAGTTAATCAGCCAGTCTGCTACTTCTGGCATTCCGGCCATACGGGCCAGAGGTTCTATCATAAAGGCGATTAACCAACCGGCAATGATTGCGTAGAAGCTCAAAATCAGCGAAAGAGTAGTGATACCGGCAATGCCTGCGAGAATACCCGACTTTCTCCAAAGAGGTTTCTCTGAGAGAGAAGATAGGGCGGCAATAGGGTTCTTTTTCGCCAGACGGCCAATAGTTAGTTCGGCAACCAGCATAGGGTAAGCCAGAACAACGACCATGATCAGGTAAACCAGCAAAAATGCTGCGCCGCCGTTTTGAGCGGCCTGAGTTGGAAAACCCCAAATGTTTCCCAGGCCAACTGCAGAGCCTGCCGCGGCCATAACAAAACCCATACGGGATGAGAATCCGGAACGAGACGAGGCTTCCCCGGCCGAGATGTCAGAGGGAGCGGTTGTTGTCGATTGTATTGATGTCATGTACTTCTCCTGCATGACTGTTCTTGTAAGAGCAGGCCTGTAAGAGAGAGGAGGAGGGAGAGTTCTTATAATAGATTTCTTCCGACCGTCTTACAGGTCGGCATATAGAGCCAACCCGGCTAGATAAAGTAAGCCAGGTAATCGTTAAATCGTGCACTGCTAACAACCGCAAAATACGGTTGTTCAGAGTTGGCTAAGAGTTGGCTAAGAGTTGGCTATCTGTAGAGCAGACGTCAGCATGCAATACTCGATTTACTAGTTAAAAAGGTGAGTCGGCAATCTACCAGTTAATGCTACAAAAAATCTCTCAGGGGTAATGCCTGTTTACGACTGGTGTTGCAGGATAAAGATCGAAGTAATCATGATTGGGCAGATGATTTTTATGTACCAGGGCCAAACTTTCCAGAACAGACTTTTTTCAGCCTCCGGCCAGCCTTTGCGAATCTCCTGAAGCTTTCTGTTTCTTCCCATCAACCAGCCCGCAAAAAGACAAAACAGAAGACCATCAATTGGTTGTGCGTAACCTGTTGTAAGGGAAACCACTGCGCCAAACAGCGGGTCAAATTTTGCGATCACGATCGCCACAATGGCGAGCACTCCAATGCACACAATAAGGCTGGCTCTTTTGCGTGATAAACCGGCTCTTTCGGTCAGGCAGGCAACGGGCACTTCCAGCATCGAGATTGATGATGTGAGTGCAGCGATAGACATCAGAGAGAAAAAAGCCAAAGCAATAGGAATGCCCATAACGCCAAGGTTGTTAAAAAGTGCCGGAAGAACCTCGAAAACCAGAGTGTCGTTGTTAGCAAGATGTCCATCGGGCAGATAGATGGAAACCCCAAGATTCATTGCCACGAACAGGGCGGGGATGATCAGCAGGCCAGCCAGGAACGCAATTCCGGTATCCAGCAGGCAAACCTGAAGTGCAACATTGGGAAGGTTGGCATTGCGTTTCAGGTAAGAGCCATAAACCATCATGGCACCTACCCCGAGAGACATTGAGAAGAAGGATTGTCCCAGCGCATTCATTATCAGTGTTTCATTGATCCGGCTGAAATCTGGAATCAGATAGTGGTGTACCCCTTCTATGGCGCCTTCCTGAGTCATAACTGTAAAAATTAAACCGACGAGAAGCAGAACCAGAAGGGGCATGAGCCGGGCAGACCAGCGCTCAATCCCTTTTTGCACGCCACCGTTGACTATTCCCAGTGTCAGAGCAATGAAAATAATGGCAAGCAGCAGGTTTCGGGTGGGGGAGAACGTTTGCAACCAGGATGCTGCAGAAGGCATACCGGTTGTTTCAAAAAGAGGTGCCAGGGTAAAGCCAGCCAGCCAGCCGCCAACGATGCTGTAAAAACTGAAGATCAGGCAGATCATCAGAACAGCAACAATGCCGGTGAGTTTTGTAACTGTGCGCCAGGCAGGATTTTGTGGAACAGATTCCAGTGCTGTAACCGGGTTGCTCTGGCCATAACGGCCAATCATCAACTCTGCCACAAGGGCGGGATAGGCGAGCAAGAGAGATAAAACCAAGTACACCAGAACAAAGGCGGCGCCACCATTTTCAGCCACCTGAGCCGGGAAACTCCAGATATTGCCAAGGCCAACGGCAGAGCCAGCGGCAGCCAGAACAAAACCAATACGTGTACTGAATCCAAAACGGGGTAGCGAAGCAGTTTGTTCTGGCGAATCTGATGGCATAAATGTTTCTCAAATAGTACAGATATTGGGAAACAGTCTAGCTGTACCAAGGGCTCCCCGCCTGCAGCAGGCAGGGGGAAACACTTACAGTCTAAAGAACTTACAGTCTAAAGAATGGTTGCAGAAGTCTTGGAACCAGCTTGGTGAACTTCAACGGAGCATCTGTTGCAATCAGACAGATACAATCTTCGTGAGTATCTGTGGCTGGCTGGTGTTGGATCTCAGGGTCTAAATCAGCAACATCCCCTACGCCAAAGCGCCCCAGCTCATCACTATATGAACCTTTCAAAACCATGGTCAGTTCTGATCCGGTATGGCTATGAATGGGCATGCTGGTACCTGATGCGATTCTCAGCAGTCTTAATTGCCCCTGGGTTGAGGGAATAATGAACTGCTTCATCCCTGGAACCATTGCTTTCCAGCGCAGGCTGTCGAAACTCGTTCCCAGGTAAGAACGCAAGGGCAGGGGGATATCTCCGTTAGCTTCTCGAGGTTCAACTGCCTTCTCAGTATCTGGTGTGTCTGGTTCTACGGAGTCCAACAGGTCGAGCATTTTGGCACGAGCATCTTTAGACAGCTCTGCATCTGGCTGCTGTTCCATCAGAAAACGCCCTAGCTGTTCTGCTTCTGCTACAGCTTCCTGGCATTGTTCACACACGGAAACATGGCATGCCACAACCGTTGCAATGGCATCAGGAAGGCTACCTGCGGCATAGCTCATCAGGGTGCTGGCATCTGGGTGATGATGGGGAGTCATAGTCCTCCTCCTGTGTATTTCCGAAGTTTCTCAAAAGCCAATCGCAATCCTGACTTCACACTGCCTAAAGGAATTTCGCATTCATCAGCGATTTCTTTGTGGGTTTTTCCTTCGTAATACACTTTGTAAACCAATTGAGCCTGTGATTGCGGTAGTGACGTGATGGCATTTTTCAATATTTTGCCATCAGCGAAAGCAAGGCTGGGAGTGAAAGCTGGGTCTGGATAGTTATCGATGGGGGACAGTAAGTGAGATTTATCCTTTCTCATTCGATCTATCCATAGGTTCCTGGTGATACGGAATATCCAGGTAGAAGCGGTCGCTTTATCCGGATTAAAAGTGCCGCAGTGTTTCCACACGGCCAGCATGGCTTCCTGGACCAGCTCTTCGGCTTGCTCGCTGTGAGCACCATGACTCATCAGGTGGCTTTTCAGGCGAGGGGCGAAATGGTCATAAATTGGCAGAAACAGTTGTTTGTCACGGTATTTGCCAAGGTTGACCAGCTTTTGCTCCAAGTCTTCTGAATCTAGAAGTGCGCTGTTTCTGGGTTTCATATTTTTATAGTTAAGTGCCAAGTGCATAACAGGTAAACAGCCGATAGATATTTAATGCTGTATACGGCTATTAAAAGCAACCGAATCATGATCTGAAACTGAAAAACTCTCGTAAAAGCAAGGCAATCACATATTGAACGGATAATAAAAATGGAAGGCAGAGGCGTGAATGTTGCGGTGGTTGGCTCTGGTATTTGTTGGCTCTGGTATTTCCTGCCATGGCTGCTTTCACGTCAACACAAAGTTACCCTCTACGAAAAAGATGATCGTTTTGGTGGACACAGTCATACGGCCACTGTTCAAGGGAAATCATCGTCAGTCGCCAAAACAGATATGTCATTTGCCGTATCAATTAGTAACGGTAAAACAGAATATGCCGGCACAGCCTTCAATGGCTTGTTCGCCCAGAGAGGAAATGTTTTTAACCTACCTTTCTGGAGAACGCCCTAAGGCAGGCTTACGTTTTTCTTTAGTAAAGAAGCGGGCGGGTTAGAGAAAACCTGCCCGCTTAGTGAATCTGAGTCTTCCTGATCAGGAAGTCGTTGGCTGTGGATTCTTCTTGCGCAGGTAGCGGTCGCCAAATTTCTTTTTCCAGCCGCCTACCAGTGAACTATTGTCCTGCTGCCACGGGTGAAAACCAGAGCGGTAGTAATCGATGTAATCCCGAAATACCTGACGAATAATACCTCCTTTGCCCAGCAAGAAATGGTAGCCGGTTTTCCAGGTTTGCCACTTCCATAAAACCTTGTCCCTAGCCAGGAAGTGGCAAACGTGGCGGGCAATCATGTAAGAAAAGTGAATAGTGGTCTGAATCATCATCAGATTACGGGTGATGTACCAGCCGCCAATCTCGTTATAAACGTCAAAGCACACCGCTTTATGTTCGGTCTCTTCAATAGCATGCCAGTGCCAGAGTGCCTGCATGTTCTTCGGGGCATTTCCCAGCCAACGATCAGGTTCTTCCATCATACCGTTGGCAAGAATAGCGGTGAAATGTTCAACAGCGCAGGTTGTCGCCAACTGCTGTTTTTTGGTCATGGTTTTATTGCCAAGGCGAGTCCACCAATCCTGGTGGCGTGCCAGCATATCAATATCGTAACCCTGCCCTTTTAACAGCTGGTTATATTTGTCATGCTCATTGCCGTGAATGGCTTCCTGGGCAATGAAGCCTTTTACTTCTTCCTGAAGTTTTGGATTATCAATCTGATCCATAACAGCACGGACGGAATCAATAAAAAAACGTTCCCCTTGTGGGAACAGTGTTGAAAGCCCATTAAAAAAATGTGTAATGAACGGATCACCACCATGCCAGTAACGATCGATATCATTCAGGTCGAACTGAACATGGCGGGGCTTTACATCAACCCCAGCTGGTCTTTCTACCTGATTCTTCACGTGGTTCATTATTATATTTATTCCGTCGTTTGTGTGAGTATGATAACCAGACAGGGTGTGATAGAAATGAAGAGAGTTCCGGATTTTATGTGGAACAATAGTCCATTAAGTCGTTTGATTCTGTAGTGGCATATTTGACGGAGTGAGGTGTTAATAGGGCGCTATGAAAAATATAAAAAAAAATATAGCTCTGCCTATCGTTTACATCCGCCACCTGATGGCGCTGATGTCTGAATATGGGTTTGATAAAAATACTCTTCTGAGGGGGGCTGGTATTCAGTTTTCAGAGCTTGAATTGGATGATGGCTCAATTGATTTTGAACGTTGTGACAAGCTGATCACCCTGTGTCAGCAGTCCGGTATTGATGGTCTGGGCTGGAAACTTGGTATGCGCCTGAACCTTCCCAGTCATGGCATTCTTGCTACTGCCGCAATGGCCAGTCGTTATATTGGCGAAATGATCAGTATGTCGGTTCGTTATCTGGGAACACGTTTTCCGTTGATGGTTATGTCACTGGAAGTGGATGGAGATACAGCCATTCTCCAGTTTGATGAAGCGCTGGATCTTGGAGATAATCGTCGCTTTTACGTGGAAGCTTTTATCGGCTCCCAGCAGGTTATGAAAATGTACACCTTTGGTCCCCAGGCTTCTGCCGGACATACCCTGCAGCTGGCTATGGATAAGGTGGATTATTACGATGACTTTGACTTTGCCGATACCACTGTCACCTATGGGCATGCTGCTCACCAATACCGTTTCCCTGCCCACTATATATCCACACCCATGCCTATGGCGGACGATATTGCCCGGGAAGTTGCCGAGCGCCAGTGTCAGAAAATGCTGGCTGATATGAAGGTAGAGACTGGCCTGCTTGGTCGGGTGCTTGCCCATATTCGCAGCAGGGAAGGTGTTATTCCTTCTTTGGAGCAGACTGCAGATTATCTCTCTATTTCTCCCCGAACTTTGCGTCGTCAGCTGCAGGAATTGGATATAACCTATCGCACCCTGGTGAACCGCGAACGTAAACGGCTGGCATTGCATTATCTGCGTAACACCCGTTTAACCGTTGAAGAAATTGCCGAGCGTTTGGATTATAACGATCCTAGTAATTTTGGCCGTGCCTTCCGAAAATGGACGGGACATTCCCCCGGATTTTACCGACAAACAACAGAAGAAGTGGGAGCCTGAGATTTCAGTCTCTAATAAATAACGATGTATAAAGAAATTATTTCACCTCGCTTTTTTGAGACCGACGCACTCGGTCATATCAACAATACAGTTGTGCCCGTATGGTTTGAAAAAGCCCGGGAGCCAATCTTTCAGTTATTCACTCCGGATATGGATGTGAACAAGTGGAAACTGATCATTGCCAGAATTACCGTCGACTTTCTTGCTGAGATTCATTATGGCACTGATAAGGATGTGGAGATTCGTACTGGCCTGGTCAAGATTGGCAACTCTTCCATGACTATCCGGCAAGAAGTGTGGCAACAGGAAAAATGCTGTGCCCGGGGAGATGCCGTTATGATTCATTATGACTATGCTTCTGCAAAGTCATCACCTATACCGGATGTTATTCGCTCTGAATTGCAGAAAGCCTTAATTTCAGAGTAAATCACTGCAAGTGCTAAATCTGGTATGATGCCTTTCTGTTAAGGATCATAATTCAGAAAAATACCACGCAGTAAACGACTGCGACCTGCTTTTGAGGTGGCTCATGCCTGTTTATCGTTCAAAAACTTCTACCCAGGGTCGTAACATGGCTGGCGCTCGCTCCCTGTGGCGCGCAACAGGTATGACCGATGAAGATTTCCAGAAGCCTATTATTGCCGTTGCCAACTCTTTTACCCAGTTTGTACCCGGCCATGTGCACTTGAAAGATATGGGGCAGCTGGTTGCCCGTGAAATTGAAAAGGCGGGTGGTGTAGCCAAAGAGTTCAACACTATTGCCGTAGATGACGGCATCGCTATGGGTCACGATGGCATGCTCTATTCCCTGCCTAGCCGGGATATTATTGCTGACTCTGTCGAGTACATGGTGAATGCTCATTGTGCCGATGCGCTGGTTTGCATCTCGAACTGTGACAAGATTACACCGGGAATGCTGATGGCATCCATGCGCCTGAATATTCCAGTGATCTTTGTGTCTGGCGGGCCGATGGAAGCCGGTAAAACCAAGCTGTCTGAGAATAAGCTTGATTTGGTTGATGCGATGGTTATTGCCGCTTCTGATGCAGATCAGGAACAGGTAGATGAATATGAACGTTCTGCCTGCCCAACCTGTGGCTCATGCTCTGGTATGTTTACAGCTAACTCCATGAACTGTCTGACTGAGGCTCTGGGTCTTTCTCTGCCGGGTAATGGTTCCATGCTGGCAACCCATGCTGACCGTGAACAGCTATTCCTTGAGGCTGGTCGTCGCATCGTTGACATTACTCGCCGTTATTATGAACAGGACGATGAGTCTGTACTGCCTCGCTCTGTAGCCAGCGTGAAAGCTTTTGAGAACGCCATGAGCCTTGATATCGCCATGGGCGGTTCAACCAACACTATCCTCCATCTGTTGGCTGCTGCTCAGGAAGGCGAGGTGCCATTTGATATGCAGGATATTGACCGCCTGTCCCGTAAGGTTCCTCAGCTGTGTAAGGTTGCTCCCAATATTCAGAAATATCACATGGAAGATGTGCACCGGGCTGGTGGAGTGTTCGGTATTCTGGCAGAACTGGATCGGGCAGGTCTGCTGCACCATGATATTCCTACCGTACACAGTGCCACTGTTGCCGAGGGGCTGGCTAAGTGGGATATCATGATCACAGCTGATGACAGCGTGAAAACCTTCTATAAAGCTGGCCCTGCCGGTATCCGTACTACTCAGGCCTTCAGTCAGAGCACGCGCTGGCCGAGCCTGGATGCTGATCGGGAAAATGGCTGCATTCGCTCACTCGACCATGCTTACAGTCAGGAAGGTGGTCTAGCGGTGCTGTTCGGAAATATTGCAGAAAATGGTTGTGTCGTAAAAACCTCCGGGGTTGATGAAAGTATTCTGGTATTTGAAGGCCCGGCTCACGTCTGTGAGAGCCAGGAAGATGCTGTCAGTGATGTGTTGGAAGATCGGGTGAAGCCCGGCGATGTTGTGGTTATTCGCTACGAAGGGCCAAAAGGTGGCCCGGGTATGCAAGAGATGCTGTACCCAACCAGTTACCTGAAGTCCAAAGGTCTCGGCAAAGAGTGTGCTCTGATGACTGATGGTCGTTTTTCTGGTGGTACATCAGGCCTCTCTATTGGTCATGTTTCTCCAGAAGCGGCCGCTGGTGGAACTATTGGTTTGGTAGAAAAGGGAGATATGATTCATATTGATATCCCTAACCGAACAATCAACGTGAAGCTTTCCGACGAGGAGCTGGCTAAGCGTCGTTCCGCTATGGATGCCAAAGGTAAGGATGGCTGGAAGCCTGTAGCCGAGCGTCCACGTAAAGTATCAACAGCTCTTAAGGCTTATGCCAAGATGGCTACCAGTGCTGACCGTGGCGCTGTTCGAGACTTGAGTTTATTTGATTAGTGATTGCTATTCACAACTGATAATTAAAGCGCCCACAAATAAGTGGGCGTTTTAATTTCTTCCTGTCACCCCCCTAATTTCTGTGTCTACTCTGAAATGGAATCATTTAATTTCCATCAGGGAGTGAACATGAAGGGGTTTGTGAGAAGTCTAATTGTTACTGCCAGCTTTCTCTTGCCTGTTACCTGGGCTGCTGAAGAGGTAGATTCAACTGCAGGAACAGGAGATTCACTCGACCCGATCGCTAAAAAAGCGATTGCTTATGCGGTGCCGGCAACCGCTTACAGCCACAGCCCAATGGGCAAGATTGATGAAGGCAGCAAGGCTCTGGCAAAAAAGCTTTACATTGAATATTCCCATCAAGTGTTGTCTGAACAATTTGAAGGGAGTAACCCGGATCAGCTGTTGTGGACTAATTATCTGAAAGTGGTTTATCACCCGATAAAAGCGTTCATCTTTGCCGATATTGATTCACGAATGGGTATATCTAACTCCCACTCGTCTAGCCCTGATCAGGACAAGCAGATTTCTGAGCCTGGTAGAGCCAAAGAGAGGATGGAAAAGAAACTCAAGGAGTGGTCCAAAAAGGCGTTTTATTACTACTTCAATCCACCTGAAGCCAGTGCTGAATCTTTCGATGCATTAAAACAGAGTATAACTGCACGTTGTGAGGAAGCCCTTGGTAAACTGGCCACTAATGAACCGGACAGTCAGCTGTCGGATTATTACTATCAGTGTTATCAACCGGTTTCAGATCTTGCTGGTTCAAAACTGACCTCTTTGGTTCCTGTAGACAGGCTTGCTGCTTTACTACTATTTAACTCCCGTTTGGCCGTAAATCCAGAAGGTATTCCTCCACGCCTTGCTCAATCTCTGACCTGGTATGCGGTTTTATCTAATGAAGCTTTGACTCACTTTGAGTCTGCAATAGAAGATAAAAGCGGCTTTAAAGATGAGATGATGGATATGTTTAAACGAGGCTATTCACCGGAGACCATGGCGAAGGTGTTCAGGCAGAACTTCGTTAATTTCGGACTAGCCTATCGAAAAATCTGGTATTACTACGAAAAGCACAAAGCGAATGAGTGGTACAGTAAAAAGCGGGTAAGAACCTTCTGAGAAAAGTGGATGCCTGGAGCTTATGCTCCAGGCGTCTTGTCTTAAGATCTTCTGTTAATTGCTGCAATCAATCCTTCACCCCTGCCAATCAGATAAAGAGCAGAAATCAGGTAAACAGCCAGCTTGCTAATGATGCTGACAGAGTGAGCAAGTGGGCCATGGCTGAGGAGAGTCTGCAAGTTACCACTCTCCATCAACATATCCCATGAAAGCAAGATGTTGATAATTTCAGGCGTCGCCATAAACAGAGATGGTAGCATCTGCAGGCTGAGAGCCAGCATCCAGAACCCTGTGGCCCGTACCAAAATCCATACAATATCCTGTCTGTTCATAGTGCCTCCAATATCCATGTATCCCATTCGTATGCTTCTATTGACACGGCGGGAACCATAGAAGTTCGATGGAATAGGTCGTGATGCGGCTAAGGTCTGAACGACAGCTGGCAATATCCTCAATAGATTACGGTTGTAGGCCGATAACCAAGGGATTGGCGTTTGTAGAAAGGAAGCATAATTGTGGTTGCAGAGAAAATTCTTCGTTGGTTTTGGCTCTTGCTACTTTGGTCCGTAGCTACGGTTCACGCCTCTGTTCCTGAAGATGAGTTCTGTATTAATAACCGGGCTCATACCAGTGCTTCAGCGGTGGCGAGCAATCTCAGTATTGGTATTCAGGTTCGTGACAGAGGGCGAGTTGTTTTTCCTGGAAATGGTGGGGTTTACCATCTGAAATGGAGGAAGAAGTATTGCCGGGCTGTTTCCGGTGATGAGCGTGTGGAGATTTTTGATAAAAAGGCCTTTGGGTCATGGAAGCAAAAAGCCAGTATAGAAACCCGTCTGTTGAAAAATATGGAGCTTCGTATTGGGCGATCTGGCAGAATCGACCAGATTTATGGGTTGAACTATGTGTACAACCCTCACCTCGAGGAAGGTTTACCTTCTGAGTCCCGCTGGATGACGGAGTTATATTCGAACAGTGATATTCCTCTTAACCAGATCTGCATGCCAGGCACCCATAATGCCGGTAGCTACAAAATCAGCGCTCTCTCCGGCGAAGATCCTTTTATGGACAAGCCAGTACGGGAGATTCTGGATAAAGTTAAGTTTGACTTTCTGGATCTTCCCGTAAAACAGGTTGTTGCGCTATGGGCGAAAAACCAGGATTTGAATGTTTATGAGCAGCTGAAGAAAGGTGTGCGCTATCTGGATATTCGGGCGAGAAAGGTCAAGGGGCGTCTGGTGACAGTGCATCAATTGGAAGGCGCCACCATAGCAAAAGTTGTGGAAGATTTGCGCCGATTTTTGGATGAAAATCCAGGTGAGGTTGTTATCTTCCATGTTAGTGAAGCTCACGGTATGAGTCGCGAGGAGAGACGGGAGATTTATCAGCTTCTTGAAACGCAGCTTGGGGGAAGGCTTTCAGATCCTAAAGTGATGACACCTGGATCTTCTATTAAAGAGTTCCAGAATGCAGGGAAGCAGGTCATTGTGGTCGCTGAAGACAGCGGTGATCACCCGATGATCTGGCACTGGTACCAGAACCTGTCCAATATCTGGTATGACAAAAGCCGTCCTGATGAGATTTTGGAGAGACTTGCTGCCAGTATTCCTTACCGGCGTAATGATCAATTTTATGTTTCTCAGATGATTCTTACCCCAAGGGATGGTGATATCGCGAAAATGGCTGTGCCCGGGATTCCCGGTTCCCAGGATCAGTTAATTGACACGATTCGCAAACCATCAGGGATGATGAAATATCTGATGAATGCGGCTCAGAAAAATAATAAGCGGGTGAATATCGTTCTTCAGGACTTTATTGAAGACAGCGATATATTCCGTGCCTGTATGGCAGAAAACAAAATGCAGTTGGAAGGCGCTTTAAATTGAGAGACTGTCAGGACAAGACAATCCTGATAGCTATCAGCAGCAAAACTGTGCCAGTCAGTTTATTAATGAATCCAGCTTTTTTCTGAATCGCCGGCATTAATCGAGGGTGGCTGAAGGCAAGGGCGACCAATGAATACCAGATGCCATCTACCGCAGTCGCGGTCAACACTATAATCTCCTGTTGAACCCACTCGGCTCCCGGTTTTACAAACTGACTGAACAGCGCCAGGAAGAAAACGGCAATCTTAGGATTCAGAAAGGAAATCAGAAATCCCTGTCTGGCAGCTCCAGCGATGGTTAGTTCTGCCGTCTTGTTTGCCTCGCCACCCTGAGTGATATCTGCGGAGGCTTTAAAAGCATTGATTGCCAGCCATGCCAGATAGAGTGCCCCACCCCAGGTAATGAAACGAAAGGCAAGTGGTGTTTCAGTAATAAGAACGGAGATTCCAGTCGTCACTATCAGGGCATAAAATGCAATGCCCATACTGTGACTGACTCCCGTGGCAACACCATGGAGGCGGGAGCCATTCATGGTGTTACGCAAAACAACAGCAAGACTTGGACCCGGGGAAATGGCCCCCAGCAGGCAGACTGTAAAAATAGGAAACCATTCCGTCAGGGGCATACTGCTCTTGTTATCCTGCTTGTTGGTTGAGCTTTCTTAGTTGAGGGATGTCAGGGTTGGCATACCAGCCATGCGCATGGTCAGACCCAGTAATTCATCATTGGTATTGTAGTTGGATTCAACACCTTTCAGAGTGCGGTCAATCAATGCTGCGCGCTCAATCATGTCGCGGATAGCTTTTTCACCGTGACGACGAATAAAGCTCATATAGTTGTTTTTCTTTTTCTTCAGAAGAAAAGGCACTTGCTTATGGGGGCGGGCAACCTGCTCAATGATTGCATCCAATCCCATTCCTTGTCGCAGGCCGCTGGCCATATGATTAGCCAATCTCAGTTCACGGGATAATGACCAGAGCATAATGGTCGGTTCCGTTCCCTCAGCCAAAAGACCATGAAATATCCTCAGGCTATGGCGAACATCTCCGGCAAGCACCGCATCAGCCAAGCCAAAAACATCATAGCGGGCATTGTCTGCAACAACATTACGAACAGTATCAACAGTGATGACCTGATCACTGAGTAATTTGAGCTTTTCAATTTCCTGGGCCGCTGCCAGCAGGTTACCTTCAAGAAGATCTGCAAGCAGAGTGACAGCCTCTGGTTCAGCATTCAGGCCGGCACGTTTCAGCCGCTGACTGATCCAACCTGGTAACTGATGGGGTTCGACAGGCCATATCTGGGTGTAAACGCTCTGTTGCTCAAGTGCTGTGAACCACTTTACCTTTTCTTGCTTCTTGGTAATGCGCGTGGTGATCAAAAGCAGCATGGTGTCAGGAGGCAGGCGTTCGGCATATTCCTGCAGAACCTTTTTCCCGTCACCAATCTTGTCAAAAGCTACCCGCAGCTCAATCAGCTGCTTGCTGGCAAACAGGGAAAGGCTATTAGCTTCCACCATAATATCCTGCCAGGAAAAACCGGGGTCAACATGGTGCACAATGCGATCAGTGTAACCATTGTCCCGGGCAGCCCTTCGAATAGTGTCACAGGCTTCTTCAATCTGCAGAGGCTCGTCGCCCGAAACAATATAGACAGGAGCCAGATTCTTTCGAAGCTGGCCCTGTAGCTGGTCTATGCGGACTTTCATAAAGCGGTTACTGGCTCATCAGACCAGAAGGGCGAACTTGCGCGGCTGTTTTTTCAGCAGCTTCCTGAGCTTCGATGGCCTCTTCCGTTAGAGTCGTTAGTTCAGTATTGGTCAGTGATGCAATGCGGCGGGTCAGACTGAATGCCAGGTTTCGCTGAATCTCACTCCAGACCAGCTCCAGTTCAGACTGTGAAGCATTGTATTCGCCATCACGTCGCTGGTAAGTGCCGTACTGGCTCAGCTCGCCTTTAGGAATCAGCACCAGACCATTCTTGTCAACCAGCTGCCAGTTAAGAGTACCCACTACGTCGTAGTCGGTAACGATGCCGCCGCCGGATGTTGTTGTCATGGTTTCTTCTCTGTCCAGGCTGATAACATTTACGGTGTAGGGAGCATCCTCAGTAATGGTAATACCGGTTTGTTCAAGGGTGCGGGTCAGGGTACGTTGGAAATTGCGGTCAGACACTTCCAGAGAAAGGTTCTGAATTTCGGAGGCATCGATAGTGCCGCGGAGCTGAAAGCCGCAGGCGGTTACCATCAAAGCCATAACCATGACCAGAACGGGAGAGAAAATCCTTTGAATTCGGTTCATATTACTGATTCGCTGTTAGACAGAATATTCCTTAGTCGGCAATTATAACCATGGTCTGCCATGAAAACGATGACCGGTGGAAGAGATATTTTGTCACCACAGCTTAAATAAAGTTTTACCCGTCTGGCAATTTTTACCTGAAAGCGTTTATTCAGACTATCTGGCAGACGGAAATGTCTATTGCAGGAAAGAATACTGAAGGGCTTTTCTTGGTGTGATTCGAATTGTGGGATTCGAAACCAGCGTTTTTGATATTAGGTCAGCGGCCTGGTCGGCGTAAGCTTCGGGTTCTTTTGGTAATGCATTGTTTAATGTATTGTTTAATGCTGCTTTCATATATTGTCTGGCCATTAAGTAAGCACTAACGAAAACAACCCTGTCTTAATAGACAGGGTTGTTTTATTTCAGCGGTGAAAGCTTCTATGCAGTTATGACTGGAGCAGATTCAACTCTTTTTGCATTGTAACGAGTGATTTTTCCATTTCACCAAGCTTCTCGTTCTTGCGCTGTATAGCCAGAATGCTCTTTTTGAGCTCATTCAGTTTCTCAAGGCGATGGCGAATTGGTTTGGCTACCGTTTGCTTGTTTGATAGTAATTGATTCTCCAGCTGACTAAGACTTGCTATCTTATCGTCAATGGAAGTAATAAACTCAGGAGTAAAGTGTGGCTCCTTCTCTCCCATCATAGACGTATCCAACTGTTCACGGCTAACAGAAAGTTTATTGTATTCTCTCAAATGCTTTTCTGCCCGAATTCTTGAAAGTGGCAGTCTGAAGTCTGCCATGAATTCGATGGAACTTTTCTGCTTAGAAATCTTATTCGTGAGCTTATCTTCTGGCGACAGCAGGGCAGCTCTAACTATGCCCGTAGGGACTCCCAGAGTTGCACCAATAGCGCTTCCAGCTGCTACACCGATCGTCACTGGAGCAGGGCTCAAGGTACAAACGGAAGCTATACCTCCAACTATCAGCCCCAGACCCGTCCAGGAGGCGACAACCTGCACAGAGGTAGAAACAAACAGCTTCACTCTATCGAGAATTGTCACCTTATACTTTTGTAGTACCTTGTCTTTTGGCGTCGTGAAATCGCCAGCCTTGTCTGCAGAGAACTGAGGCGTTGAATTAGTGAGAGCCTTTACACGAGGGTTCGGTAGCTCCTGCTCCTGGCTGGTTACTGGTGAAAAGTGATTCGATGCGTAAGAACTTGATCCCAGAGTGTTCATATTCATATTCATTCTCCCTTATGTGTTGAGTTATGTTGTTTCACTATCCCAGTATTGAATTAGTTCCCCACTTCAACCATTGAACTTTGGTTGGATAAGTGCCCAAGCCATGGATTGAGTACTCAAGGTAGGAGGCTTTAATGAATGCTACTTTTGTACTAGTTCCAAAACGCCATAACGGGGATCATCAAATACGAACATTGTCGGCGGCCCGCTAGCATATTTTCTGAAGAGTACTGTGGCCTGGTCAAACAGTGTTTGAACGCTCAGGGCTTACCAGATGGGTATGTTGTGACTGGTCTGGAAGATATCTCTTTATATAAAGATAACCGTGAAGAAAAAATATTTGCAGCAGCCGGTAAGGGAAATGCCAGCCATTTGTTTGTCAAACAGGTCAAGCCAAGCCAATCTGAATAAATATCTATAGCAAAGCGCAGGGATGGCTGCTTCAGGCCTATGTCGTTACCGGGAATAGAACCGGGAGGCCCGCCCCAGGGTTTCCTCAGTAAGGTTGTTAGTGCGCTCAAGACAGTGGGTAACTGGTTTGGCCGTCGTAAAGTCTATGAAGTTAACCCCCAGCGACAACAGAGAGGGCAGGTTGTAGGCGGGCAGTATCGTCAGCTGGAAAGGCAAAGCTTATCGTCTCGAACAGCAAACCCTGTTGCACAACAAAGCCATGCCTCGGTCAAGGCCGGCGCCTTGCAAGGGCCAGGCTTGCAGCGTTGTTTATTGCGAGTTGAGGCAACGGAAAGACAGTCAGATCGCTTGCTCTCCCACTGTCCTCTGGAGGAGCGGGATATCCGTGGGACGATGAGTGCCTGCAGTGATCAATGCCAACAGCTGACTATGCTGCTGCAAGAACTCAAAGCTGAGAGTGCATCACCTGAGAGGTCACTACCGTCTTCGGCTATGATTGCGGCTCAGGAGAAAATTGCGGCTCAGGAGAAAATTGAGGAACTGGAGAAAACGCTGCTCGCCCTGGAAGACCGCACATCCGTTCTGGAGCAGCGGTTATCGAATAATCCTGGTTCAACCTACCATTTATTGAAGTCTCAAAAGGGGCATTACCGAGCCGCCACAGATGCTGTGGCAAAAACTCTGGAAAACCCGGATATCTCGAACCGTGGGCAGTTACAGAAATTGATGGAGCAACTTCTGGATAAGCAAGACGAGTTGGAGCAGCGAATGGTCTCTGCTTCTCGCAGCGATAATGTTAGTAAGGCCAATATTGCCGCCCTTAATAAAATGCCTGGCAGGCTGGTACAGGCACTTCAGAAACAAGGCGTGAATGTTACCCTGGACAGCCATAAACATGCACTGGCTCATATCGCTAATCTGGAAAACTGGGATATTTCTGAGAAGGCGATTCATTTTCAGTATCAGGGGGAATATCACAAGTTTACCGAAACCATGATCCCCGCCAATCAGATGCAGTTAACAGATGCTCACCTGCCCGATGGTTTTACTGCTGATAAAACATCGACCGGCATCTTCCTCAAGCCTTATACCTCTGGTGGCGTTTCCAGTCACTCGACCCATGAAATCGATCATGCCGTAAACCTGAACACTTCCCGTCTGGTAGATGATGAGGGTGATACTGTGTTTCAGTGTGTGCGTCATGGCGTACATTCGCCTTATGGCCATCCGGAGGGTAGCGCAGAGCGTCAGAGCGGTGCGTTCCGTCGGGCAGAAGAGTCGGCCGTGGCGGCATTGCACCTCCACCCAGAGAAGATGAAAGCTGCTTTAGAAGGGGAACTGGTTGAACTGGTTCTGACCTCAACATCCTTACTGACCCCGGATGTATTTCGCCACGCAGCCGGTAAGAGCGAAGGGGATGAACAGGCCATGCTTCAGGATCAGGTGGCAGCCTGGAAACGTTTGAATACACAGCAGACCCTGCCGGTCAGGCTGCCATCCGGAGAGGTGCGGCAGGTGCGGGTGAAGGTGAAGGTTGTGTCGTTTAATTTTGGGCTGAATAAGTTTTCACTGGGCAGAACCGCCGCTATCACGGGAGGTTGGGGACCTTCTGACCGGTTAAATAAAGTCGGGCTTGAAGCTTTGATCGGGCCACTGATTGGTGGTGCCTCAGTGCATGGCGGGTTGGTGGGAGAGTATCTTGCCGAGTTGCAGGCGACCGACCCTGATCACCCGGACATCCAGCTAATCGGTGAGCTGGTTGCACAAATTCGTGTTCTCTATAAAGGCAGTCAGCACCATAACAACAAGGGTGGGGCGGCAAAGCTGGCGGCGCGGGTTATGGTACTAAGCCATATGATCGGTGGTACCCCTTTGGTGAACTGCAAGAGTGCCAAAGACCGCACAGCTCTTGCGGTTGCTGATGCCGAGTGGTTGATGACCAGAATGCGGCTGACCGGTGAAGTTCCTGCCCCTGGTGAGTTGTCACCGTCCGAACGGCAGCTCTTCATGGAATTTGCCTTGCAGGGCAACCATCTGAATATTCAGGAACTCAATTCTGGCAGCCCTGGATTTAAGATTGATGATTCTGTTCTCGAGACCTATATCGAAAGCCCGGAAGGCCGTGCTTATCTGCAAGGGCTCTCAAAGGCGGTGTTGGCTTAGATAGCCTACAGGTGTGAGCGACCATTAAAGCCATTAATGCCGTCCGCTCTTTAATGGGGCGTACGACATTGTCAGTGAAATGGTTTTCCGAACGTGCAACTTGCCCGCATGTTCCTCAGAGGCGGAATCAACTTTCCCATACAGTCCCTCTCCAAGAGTTCTGAAAGACGTTGGTACTGAAGATTTTGGGTTGGAAATGGCTTTTGTTCGATTCAAGCGGGCTTTCCATTTATGTCCCTCGGGTTCTAATCTTGTTGCTTCAAACGTCTGGTCAGAAACCGGCTGAGTTATATGTTTGATGGTTCTCTTGTTGCCATTTTTCAAAAGCATCCTTGACAATCTTTTCCCAAATACAGGTGGTATTGAAACAATTATTGTTTCAGAACTTTTTTGAACGCCTATAGTCGAAAGCTGCCAAACAGTAACGCCTTGTGAGCGCGTGTTATGAAGAGACTGACTCTTTTAGTGATCACTGCTTTGTGTATAGGCAGCTATTTTGTAAGCGCCACAGAACAGTTTGATGTAAGCAGTGATACACAGCAAGCGAGTCTACCCGATGGAACATTGATCCGGGCTGTCTTTTCTCAAACCGGAGCGACGTTTTATATCGGCGATCAGATGTTTTATTTTGATGAGCTGGATCGCAGCCGTGCTCAGTGGATCTATGACAGTTTTGTGTGGGGGGGCGTAGTGTATCCGGTGATGGGAACTATTGGTTATTACTCTCGCTATACAGCCGTTGCCCGTCAGGTTTTGGGGGTAAGGTCTTTACTTACCCTGATGAGCCTGGCTGGTTATGTTTTAAACGAGTGGTACGCTGTCAGTAATATCTATTATATCTGGAAGGCCGGTGCCTGGTACGCACTACCTTCTGCATTAACCAGCTTTGGAATCCCTTCTCTTTATCAGTTGTTTACCGGAAACCCTCTTACAGAAGCTCATATCTACTCTTTGGCTGCTGGTCTGAAAGGTGTGCACTCCTTGGGTGGTTACATGAAGCAGATGAAGAGTCGCACGAATACCCAATATATCCATGTGCCTTTGACCGGAGATATTGCACACCATTTTGTGATCAAAGCGGTCTTTCAGGAAAGAGCTGACTTGCCTGCACTGTATGAAGTGAATGTTATTTCTGCCAGCCAACTTGAGAATAATAAAAACAGCAGTTATCACCAGCTGGCGCGAGTTCTGGGGGAACATGGTATAGAGCGTATTCTTCTACTCCCTGATAAGGGAGGAAAAGGCGCGCTGACAACATTTTTCTATGATCCTGAACAGGACAAAATGGCTCGAATAAATCTTGCTGCAGAAGATGTTGGTGAAAGTAGGATTCCCTGGTTATTGCATGCGATGCATTTGAAAGTTGATCGAAAGAGTTTTTCATCTGTTCGAAGCGCTTTACATCCCTCCGTTATACAGGCAGTGGCAGACAGTTGCTCTGCCTACTTTGACCAACAGCTTTGCCTGCATGGGGCTGTGAAGGGTGAATGTTCTTATTTGGACAAGGATTCGGGGGCTCGTAATGCCTTTTCCGTTCCCAATGACTTTGGTCGGGTTGCGCATATAGGGTACGAAATCAAGAAATCTATTTTTACATTTGGATCAGATGATGAGCAAGAACCCATAAGTGTTGATTGGCAGGAGGGAATGTTCTGGCCTGGTATGACGGTTGTGGCAAACGACAATAGTAGAACAGTTAAGCAATGGCTGATCCCCGAATGGGCTAGCCGTTTTCTTACTGCGGAATTGGCTAGTCGTGGCCGAAATTTAGCGGCCTCTGCTGTAGATCAGGCAGGCCATTTGATAACGCGTGCAGCGGGGGTTGTTCATTATCGTCGTATGCTTGACCATCGTCGGGAGCATCTTGCTAGAGAGGCCGCGCTCAGAAGAGAAGCTGGACAGGAGAATAATCCAGTTCTGAGCTTCCTTGTAAATATGTGGATTGGACAGTCGAGGGTCAGCAAGGTTGCGTTGGAGGATAGCGCTAAGCGCATACTTGCTCCTTATACACCAACATCTGATGATGATACATGCCCTATTTGTGCTAGTGGAGAGGATGGAGGAAAACTGGTTGGCTGGCCCTCAGGCGGTACTGCTGGAGCACAGCCCTACCACATCCTTTGTATTGAAAAGAATGGAGTGTATGAGGCCAACAAACGTTTAGGCGATGTTGTTCTAGCCAAATGGCGAACTGGTCGCTCCACTATAGATGTAGAATCATCTACCGCACACTCCCCAATCAAAATGCGTTTAAGGGTGACGGAATGGCAGACTCCTCGCACTGAGAGGTGAACACCTTAAACAGGAAAAACACGGCACGCCATCTAGACTTCCAGCTTTCCGTATTTTGGAAGGCTGTAGATAAAGATGAAGTGCCGTGTGTTCTTATCTGGCTGTTCTTGTGTTCTTGCTGTTATCGGTTTGTTGGTCACTATGGGGGTGTCTGCAAATAACTCTTTTCCCCAAGGGGTTCGCTCGGGTGATCCTTCTTCAGAGGGTGTAGTTCTCTGGACAAGACTGGACCCGAAACTTCACCCCGGCACACATTCCGTTACGCTGGAAGTGGCCCGTGACCCGGAGTTTGGGCGAATCATTATTCAGGAAAGCCAAACCGTCTCCTCTCTTACCGATCACACTCTGCATATAAATCTGGAAGGGCGGCTCTCCCCTGACACTGTTTACTACTATCGCTTTCGCCATGAAAGTGATGTCAGCATAACGGGAAGAACAAAAACCCTGCCCGCGAAGGATCAGGAACGTTCTTTCCGTATGGCTGTTTTGACGTGCCAGGATTTCTCCACTGGCTACTTTAATGCTCACCAGATAATGGCAGGTATGGCGAAGCGTGGAGAACTCGATCTGACCTTTTTTGATGGTGACTTTACCTATGAATATGCGTCCTACGACTCAGATTCAGCAGAAATACTAAGACCGCTGACATTACCAAGCCGTAGTCGTTCAGCAATGAATGCTGCAGATTTTGGCTTCCTGTATCAGAACTATCTGTCTGATCCACAGCTGCAGGAATCCCTTGCATCTATGCCATTTATTCTTGTTCCTGATGATCACGAAGTGGCTGATAACCATTATTGGGACAGGGTTCATAACAAAGCAGGTATTCCCGGAAAGCGTTATCGTCACCTGACTGCTGCTGAGAAAAACCAGTTGATGCTTGATTCTCGCACCGCATGGATTAACTACAATCCCTCCAAAGCCAAGGTCAACCGCAACACTGAAGACCCCAGAGATTTAGTGAAATTCTTTCGCTCATTCCAGCTGGGAAAAATGGCTGACTTCTTTGTGACCGATTCGCGCAGTTTCCGGGATGGAGAGCAGATTCCTGAAGATGCTCCCGATAAAACCATGTTGGGAATCGAGCAGAGAGACTGGTTGCTGGATCAAATCAAAAGCAGTGATGCTCACTGGCGTCTTTGGGGCAATCAGACCATGTTTTCCCGTTTTGTTGCCTATGGTTCCCACTTGGATATTATCCCTGACGAGTTGATTAATACCGATCAGTGGAACGGCTATATTTATGAGCGAGGAATGATTAAGGACAGCATAGAATCTCTGGGGATAAAAAATCTGGTGGTTCTGACCGGAGATATGCATACGTCACTGGTATCTTACATTAAGCCCTTTGAAGAACCAGATTCTCCTGTGAATCTCGGTATTGAATTGATGACACCATCCATAACCTCTCCCAATATGAAAGATGAAGCCGGAATGTTCGGTGGGTTCAGTTTATTGATGGATATTATCCGGATGTATCTGAAGGATCAGAATCATCACCTGGTTCACTTCAATAGTGAGAAACATGGCTTCGCAGTTTTGACCATTAATAAAGATAACCTGGTGTGGGATGTTTACACGGTGCCGGTTAAGGAACGCCTGAAAGAACCTGAGGCAACCCATATGCTGCAGGTGCTTTATAAGGATGGTGTCCTGAAGGTTGTGCATGATGATGGATAAGTCTGCTAAGAAGTAGAAAGCTCTCTACCTTGTACTATTACCTTGTACTATTGTTCTGGTTTTGTTTGATTTGGATTGGTACTATGGTAACACATTGGTCGAGCCATCTGGATGTTGGCCCCGGCTGTTGCATGTTGCATGTTGCTATTCAATAAGAAATGCGTGAAGCAAGACAAATAGGTTCTGTGCAAGTGATAGATGTTATTGACCCGGTGACAGACAAAACGCTCTACAGCATTGAGAATGCCAGCGATGCTGAAATTTCAGAGGCTTTTGCCAAGGCGCGGTTAGTCAGTGATGAGTTGCGCAACTCGACAGTAGAAGAGCGAACCCGGGAAATTCACAGGGTTATTAACTATCTGCAGAGCAATGAAGAGCGCCTGCTTGACCGGATAGTGGAAGAGTCTGGTCGTAGTCGTGGTGATGCCATGTTGTCTGACATGGTTCAGATGATAGAGGATTGCCATTGGCTGGTGGAAAATGCGGCACGCATTCTGGCCGATGAAAAGGTTCCAACCCCCATAACGCTCTTGGGGAAGAAGTCCCGTATTTATCACGAAGCCCGTGGTGTGGTACTGGTTATTTCACCATGGAACCTGCCACTTGCCATTGCTGGCACTGCTGCCCTGTTTGCTTTTGCTGCTGGCAATGCCGTTATCATTAAACCTTCTGAGCAGACCCCTATGAAGGGTATCTTCGAGGAGATTCGTAACCTTTCCCCTCTTTTATCCCGGGCGATTACCGTTGTTCACGGTAGTGGTGAAACCGCACAAAAGCTGATTGCCCATCGCCCCGATTTGATTGCCTTTACCGGCAGTGTTCGGACTGGCAAGAAAATACTGCAGCAGGCCGCCCCTATGGTGATTCCTGTGGTTGCAGAGCTTGGCGCCAAGGATGCCATGATTGTTTGCGATGATGCAGATATTGATCGTGCCGTAGGGGCTGCAACCTGGGGCAATATGCATAACAGTGGCCAGAGTTGTACGGCTATTGAGCGGCTTTATGTTCAGGAAGGAATTTATGATGTTTTTGTGGAGCGCCTGAAAGCGGCATTCGGCAAAATTACCCTGGGTACCGGAGCTAATTCTGATATGGGCGGAATTACTACGTCTTTTCAGATGGACATCATTGATGGGCAGGTTCATGATGCCCGGGAAAAAGGCGCAGAGATTATTTGCGGTGGTGAACCAGCGGGCCATGGCATGTATAAGCCAACGATTGTACTGGGTGTCACTAAAGATATGCGTCTTGCATCAGAAGAAACTTTTGGCCCTGTGGTTCCCGTTTATAAGTTCAGCTCCGTAGATGATGCTATTCGCGGTCATAACCAGTGTGATTTTGGTTTAAGTACCAGTATTTGGACAACTGATAGTGCCAAGGCCAACCGTATTGCGCGGGCTGTGGTAACCGGTTGTGTAAATATCAACAATGTGATGCTCACCGAAGGCAATGTGAACCTTCCTTTTGGCGGTGTGAAATATTCCGGTTACGGGCGCATGAAAGGTGCTGAAGGTTTATTGGGGATGACTCGATCCAAAGCTGTTCTGATTGATAACACCAAAGGCAAACCGGAGCCTAACTGGTATCCCTACTCACAGGAAAAGCTTTCCCTGATGAGCCGTTTAATGAAAGCAGTGACCAGCCCTTCTGGGTCAGGAAAACTGCTGGCTTTAGCGCGGGTTGGCCTTGCCCTTGAGCGGTTAATGAAAAAAGACTCGAAATAAAATCATTTTATTAGATAAAAAGAAAAAACAGGATGTATATGAAGCTGTTACTGCTGTTGGCTCTGCTCGCTGCATTTTTTTACTGGCGCAGAGATCGTGGTCGCCCCCATACGCTTTATTTTCAAAAGCTACAGAAACTTTTGAAGGATTATGGTGTTAGTCACCCACGTATGGTGATTGATCTGGATCGTATGGATGCCAATATTGCTGAAGTAAAAAAAGCGATTGGCGACACCTCTCAATTAAGAATTCCAGCTAAATCTTTGCCTTCTTTCGAGCTTCTTGATTATCTGCAGAAGGAGCTTGGAACTAACAGGCTGATGGTTTTTCATCAGCCGTTTCTGGATCAGTTACTGGATAGATTTCCTGACGCGGATTATCTGGTGGGCAAACCTTTTCCTGTGGGAGCAGTCCGTAAAGTTTTTGCGGAATCTTCAGAGGAAAAGGCTCAAAGAGCCAGCGTTCAGGTTCAATGGCTGGTGGACAGTTATCCTCGTCTGGAGCAGTACCTTGAGCTTGCCATTGAACAACAGAAAACCCTGAAATTAGCTGTAGAAATCGATATTGGTTTACACCGTGGAGGTGTCGCCGGTGTTGACAGTTTCAAGAAAATACTTCGGCTGATTTCAGAGAATAAAGATCATTTGTCGTTTTCTGGCCTTATGGGTTACGAGCCCCATGTCAGCAAGCTCTCAGGGTTGCTGGCGTCAAAAAGAATGGCAGCCAGGAGTCAGGTATTAAGCAACTATCAGCAGTTTGTTGATACAGTGAAAAATGATTTTCCAGATCTTTATGCTGATGACCTGTGTTTTAACTCAGGAGGCAGTACAACTTATGCCCTATACCCAGAAAGTGATCGCGGATCGGTCAATGATCTGGCTATAGGTTCTGCTTTTGTAAAACCTACGGGTTTTGATCTGGAAACATTAACGGCTCATCAGCCTGCAGCATTTATTGCAGCACCAGTGTTGAAAACATTGGATAGCCTTCAGCTGCCAATGATGGAGAAGCTTTCAGGGTTGTGGAAACTGATTTCGCCAAATATGGGGAAAGTATTTTTCAGTTATGGTGGTTGGTGGAAGGCTAAACCAGTTTCTCCACAGGGGCTTAATAACAATGCTCTTTATGGTCGAAGCACGAATCAGGAATTGCTGACCGGCTCTGAGTCCACAGAGCTCAAAACCGATGATCTTATTTTTCTGCGGCCAACCCAGAGTGAATTTGTATTCTTGCAGTTTGGTCGTTTACTGATCGTGCGCAAAGAGCAGGTTATTGATGAGTGGCCAGTATTTAATCAGGATTATTGATTGGTCCTGGTTACCATTACAAACTCCATGTCTCCAGCGGGCTCATAGGTGATACTTACCTTTCCCAGCTCTTTCATGTTAGAGGCATGGGTGCCGCCGCAAGGGATCGCAACATCCCCATGTTCACCAAGATTACATTGCCAGTAGCGGCGATCTGTTAATGACGGACCGTCGCACCTAACTTGAATCTCGGCTTCCAATCGTAGCCAGCTATTCGCCTGACTTTCAGCTTTCTTCAACAGCTCTGCGATATGCTCCATTAACTCAGCACTTTGTAGACCCTTTTTGCGAATAGTTTTACCCAGTCGGTAATGGTCCCGGGAGCCGCCAGGTTGAATTTTAGAACTGACAATCGCCATCTGATCGAAGTCCGGGCTGTTCAGAACATCTCTTTTACCCGGGTTTTTACGCCAGAGTGGAATCAATATTTTGTTCAGCGCCATAGCGCTGAAATGGCAGGCCGTATGACCAATGCTGAGCTGGTGCTGATACTTTTCATCAATGCTCAGGGTGATTGTTGATTCATGCTGGAGAGCGTCGGTTTCTGGTGTTTTTTCAAGAATATGAACAACGACAAAATCCCATCCCTCTTCACCTTTTCGAACAGGAATACCTTTGTCGATAAAGAGCTGGTTGCTGTTCTGGTTAATTGCACCGGTCAGGCAATCAACAACTGGGAAGATCTGGTCATTAAATATCAGATTCCCTCGATCAGCAGGCTGGTCAGGCCAAGCATAATCGAGGGGGTGAAAGGGAGTTTCCTCAACAATCACTGCAAGTGTATTGTCACCAACTGGTTCAAGACGGGATACCAATGTTGAACGCTGAACCTGTCGTTGGGGAAAAGAAACCTGGTAGAACATCACACACCTGTTCAATCTGAAAACCTAAGCGATCCTAATATTAACAGTGATAATGCCTTATGTGAGGCCATGGGCTTTAACCGGTGTCGTTCATGGTGATCTCCATACAACACGTTTGTGTAGAGAGAGTTTAGACGACTACCAACTGATATGCTGAACAGAGCCGGTGGTGTGCCAGTGGAAATGAATTAAGGTGAAAGGGTGAGGATGAGCCGGTTGATTCTCAAGATAATCAACCAGCGGAATTAAGCAGGTTTTTAGAATCGGTTACCGCGATTGCCACCAGCTGGGCGACGGGGACGTTCGGTTGCAATGCTCACGCGAATATCCCGGCCGCTAACACTATTGCCGTCCAGAACCAGAGCTTCTTGAGCTGCAGGTTCCTCAACAAATGTAACGAAAGCGAAACCGCGGGAGCGGCCGGTTTCACGATCAAGAATAATTTTTACTTCTTCCAGTTCACCATGCTGACCGAAAAGTTCAGACAGTTCATCTTCTGTAGCACGGAAAGAAAGGTTGCCGATGAACAGTTTATTCTGAGCCATTATCAAATACTCCGATGGTAATTCTATTTAATAATTTGATGGCTGGACTTTCGTTCAGTTCACACCACCAGAGCAAAAGTCTGTCTGGTATAACGATCAAAAAGGTCCTGTGACGCGAAATAAAACAGAAAAAACCAGGGAATGCAAAGTAAATGAACAGAGGGAAGTTGATTTTTGTTTGATGGGTGATACAAATCAACTAAAGCCTTGTGTGCAAGGGCTGGCGCTGCTTTTGCTCAATGTTTATTCAGCATGGAACGCACTGGTTTTCGATATATTTTTACCTCAAATAACAAAAAAGAACATGAGCCGTGGGAATACGAGTAATACAGGCTTTGTGTAGCCGTAATGGGAAAGGAATTCTGTGCTGTCAGACAGTAGGAATTATTTCGTAAAAAAAATCGACTCAAGTCAATATTTCAATAATTTACGTGAAGGCAACAATCGACAGAGGTTACTTTACACGAGTATCGTTGCCGACCTGATTTCAATGCCCTCCTGAGCGCTTCTTTCCTGATTTTGCCTCCCGAGAGCTTTTCTGTTTTATCTTCTGGTGACAATGTTATGCAGTATCGCAAGGAAGAAGATCTTCTGGGTACCATGGAGGTGCCCGCTGATGCTTACTACGGTATTCACACTCTTCGGGCTCTGATGAACTTTCAGATTAGTCGCGAACGTATTGGCGACAACCCTGAATTTGTTCGTGGCATGATTTACACCAAAAAAGCTGCGGCGCTGGCTAATCGGGATCTGGGTGCACTTGATCCGACAGTTGCAGAATACATTGTGAAAGCCTGCGATCTGATTCTGGACACTGGCCGCTGCATGGATCAGTTCCCTGTTGATGCTTTCCAAGGTGGGGCTGGCACCTCTGTGAATATGAACACAAACGAGGTTGTTGCCAATCTGGCTCTGGAACTGATGGGTCATAAAAAGGGTGAGTACAACATCATCAATCCTAATGACCATGTCAACAAAAGTCAGTCTACTAACGATGCCTACCCAACTGGCTTCCGTGTAGCACTGTACAACGGAATTGGCACTGTGTTGATGAATCTGGAGAGCCTGATTGAAGCTCTGGAAACCAAGTCCGAAGAGTTTGCCGATATTCTGAAAATGGGTCGTACTCAGTTGCAGGATGCTGTACCCATGACTCTAGGGCAGGAGTTTCGTGCGTGGGCTGTTACCCTGAAAGAAGAAGTGAAGAGCATTCAGCGTTGCCGTGAGCTTCTGTTGGAAGTGAATCTGGGCGCAACTGCTATTGGTACCGGTCTGAATACTCCATCCGGTTATTCTGCCATGGCCGTACGTAAGCTCTCCGAAGTCACCAATCAGCATTATGTTCAGGCCGCCGACCTGGTAGAAGCGACTTCTGATTGTGGCGCTTACGTAATGCTGTCTAGCGCTCTGAAGCGTATGGCTGTTAAGCTTTCCAAAATCTGTAACGACCTGCGTCTATTGTCGTCTGGCCCACGAGCAGGCTTGAATGAAATTAACCTGCCACAGCGTCAGGCTGGTTCTTCTATCATGCCTGCCAAGGTGAATCCGGTTATTCCAGAAGTGGTTAACCAGATCTGCTACAAGGTTGTTGGTAACGATATGACCATCACTATGGCAGCAGAATCCGGTCAGCTACAACTGAACGTGATGGAGCCAGTGATTGCACAGAGCCTGTTTGAGTCCATGAACCTGCTGACCAGCGCCTGTGAAACTCTGACTGAAAAGTGTGTGACTGATATCATCGCTAACCGTGAGGTCTGTGAACGTCAGGTACTGGATTCCATCGGTATCATCACCTTCCTGAACCCTCATATCGGCCACCATGAAGGCGATATTGTTGGCCGTATTTGCGCAGAGTCTGGCCGTAATGTTCGTGATGTTGTACTGGAGCGTGGCCTGCTGGACAACGAAGACCTGGATGAAATTTTCTCCCTCGAAAATCTGAAAAATCCCCAGTATCGGGGTAAGCGCTTTGATTTCGTGAGTCATGTGAAATCTGCGTAAACATGAAAAAGGGCAACTTCTAAAGTTGCCCTTTTTTGTAGACTTTCAAAATAATTTGAACAACCAGCAATCTCTTTTGAGAAAAGTTTCATCACAGGGCATGTCATAGGAATATTTTAAGAAACATCCCAAACAAGCTTGACAGGGGTCAGTATAAGATCACAGGATGTAAGCACAAGTACGTATGATTGTGTTCGTATGCTGTAGAGAGAATAATAATGACTAAGCCGTATGTGAATCCTCAACCCGGTATCGACTTTACGCCTGCTACGGACAGCATCTCCATCGCCACACCCGTTCAGAGACTCGAAAGTATTATTGTTGATGCGTTGGCGTCTGGAGAACCTGTAAACAAGTTTTTAGCGGAAAAACTTCGTGAAGGCGAACTAAGCAAAATCGAAGCGGTAGAGACCCTTATGTATGCAGTTGCTCTGGGGGAATCCTCAAGCAACGCGACCTATCACTAAGTCGTTCTGTGGGGGCAGGATGACTTTTGTGATACTGGCTAAGCCAGGTGTGTGTGGAAGCCCGGGCAGGAAACTGTTCGGGCTTTTTTGATACACCATTATTTTTCAGCAACTGGGCTGGCTCCCAACCGAACAGTGATAGCACCAGCACTGACCACAATAACCATACCCCAAAACGACAGCACGCTGACCCTGACCACGGCTTACGATTACGACAGCCACGGTAACGTTACCCAAACCACCACCAATGGTGCCGATATTATTGAGCGCCGCAGCGCCGCGTCCAACTTCCTGAACGGCCAGTATCCGCAAACGGTGACCAACGCGATCGGTCACAGTGCCAGTCAGCAGTGGGATACCCGCTTTGGTCAGGTGACAGAAACCAATGATGCCAACGGCTTGAAATCCCGCAGCTGGTACGACGGCTTTGGTCGCGTGATTCAGCAAGCCTCTGCTGATGGTGTGATCAGTCGCAACACCTATCAAACCTGTGACAGTCAGAAGCCAGCCCACTGTGCCTGGCAGATGACTACCTCGGTAGAACATACCGCGGCCAGTGGCAAAGCTCAGCCAGATACGGTTGTGTACTTTGACCGACTGGGCCGTGAGCTGCGCAGCCGTTCGACCAACCTGAATGGCGATACGGTTCTGGTGGATAGCCAATACGACAATCTGGGTCGTATGATCAAGGTGTCTGAGCCTTATATTGCCGGCAGCACCGTGCTGTGGAATAGCTATAGCTATGACCTGAAGGATCGTGAAAAGAGTATGATCCGTGCTGATGGGCATCAGACCGCCAGCACCTACGGCACCCGTAGCGGTGGTGGTAGCAAAGTCACCCGTGTTCATACCCTGCAAAACGGTGATGTAAATACCCAAACCCATATTCGGGAAAACAACGCTCTGGGTGAACTGGTCAAGAGCCTTGACCCGCAGAACATCCCGGTGGAATACCGTTACGACGCCCATGGCAATCTGATTTGGACGCAAGTGGACGGCAACGCTGATACAGTCGCGACCATGAGCTACGATCTGGCGGGCAACAAGATCACTATGACGGATCCGGATACCGGTGCCCTGTCTTACGACTACGACGCTCTCGGTCAGTTACTTAGCCAGACCGACGCCCGTGGTTTCACCACCACTGTGGGTTACGACAAACTGGGCCGGATGACCCAGCGGGTCGATCGCCCCGGCAACGCCGCGCAGGAAACCAGCACCTGGGCGTATGACCAGGGCACCAATGCTAAAGGTCAACTGGTCAGCACACGTCTGGTAAACAGTGATAACGAAGAAAAGTTCGCTGAAAGCTACGAGTACGACAATCTGGCGCGCCTGCGCAACACCCGCACCACGTTAACGGTGGACGGGCAGTCTAGAAACTACCTGAGCCGCAGCACCTACGATGCCTTTGGTCGTGGGAATGAGATGCTCTACCCGAGCGGCTTCCGGACCCGCAACGTGTACGACAGCAACGGTTTTTATACCGAACTGCGCAACGCCGCTAACGATGCCCTGCTGGAACAGAACACCGAGGCTGATAACCGCGGCAATATCACCCAGCAGGTACTGGGTAACGGCTTAACCCTGAGCCGCAGCTTTGAAGCTGACAGCGGTCGTATGACCGGTATCAATGCCGCCAAAGACGGTGCCAGTGTGTATGGCATGACCTTTGGCTGGGATTCCCAGGGTAACCTGCAAACCCGCAGTGATACCTTCCAGAATGTCAGCGAAAGTTTTACCTACGACAACCTCAACCGTCTCACGCAATCCAGCACCAGTGGCACCGGCTTTGCCAGCGCCAGAGTGCTGGATTACAGCTACGACAACCTGGGCAACCTCACCAGCAAAACCGGTGTCGGCAGTTACAGCTACGGTGGTTCTGCAGAAAACCCGGCTGGCCTCCATGCAGTGACCAGCGTAACTCTGGATGGTACAACCAAAACCTACAGCTACGATGCCAGCGGTAATATGATCCAGCGGGCCGGGGATACCATTACCCATACCGCCTTTAACAAACCCAGCCGTATTGCCCATACCGGTAATAACGCCATCACCAGCTTTTCCTACGACAGTGAACGTCGCCGCTACTACCGCAAGGATGATACCGGCAACGGCATCACCGAAACCTTTACCATTGGTGGCGGGCTCTATGAAGAGATCATTGCCCCCAACCGTACCGAGCGTAAAGCCTACGTCGGTAGTCTTCTGGTCCAGAGCCAGATCAACGACAGCCATGGTTTAAGGGACGAAACCCGCTACCTGCTGCCGGACCATCTGGGTTCTGTGGCAGCCATTGCCGATGAAACCGGCACCATCACCGAACGCATGAACTTTGCGCCCTTTGGTGAACGCCGCAACAGTGACTGGACCGATGCTGATGGCATTGTGAAATCCGACACCACCACCCGCGGCTTTACCGGCCATGAAATGCTGGATGATGTGGGCCTGATCCATATGAATGGCCGGGTGTTTGACCCGACTCTGGGCCGGTTCCTGGAAGCGGATATTGTGGTGCAGTTCCCGGAGTTTTCGCAGTCGTTTAACCGGTATAGCTATGTGTTGAATGGGCCTTTGAGTGCGGTTGATCCGAGTGGGTATACATTAGATGCTCTTCCAGATACTGGTGATATTAATAATAAGCAAAACGGTCTGTCCGATATACATTTGAGTCACCGTCTTTCGCTCGATGCAGTTGATCATCTCTTAGCTGCAGCTTGTGCCTATAGTTGTGAAGATCCAGTATACCTTGAGCGTGTCTCTCCAGAGATTCTAAAGAGTCAAGGCATTGATTCAAGCGATGATAACGGATATCAAGCGGCTGTATTCTTCAATGGAAGAACAGGAAGTAGTTACATCAAGGCGTTTGCTGGAACAAATGGTTGGTCTGATTTAGATGATAATTTAGCCAATGCATTAGGTGAACCTTTTGGATGGACTGCGTCTCAGTATACCACAGCTCGAAAGAATGCTATCCGCTTTCAAAATACATATTCAAGTCTAGGTAAGTTGAGCTTTGCAGGTCACTCACTTGGTGGTGGTTTAGCTACAGTAGCAAGTCTTGCAACAGATATTCGAGCTATTGTTTTTAATCCTGCCAGCGTAAGTGATAGCGTTCTCAATAGGATGGATTTATCTGATGAAAATGTTGATAAATTGGTTGATGTTTACTTCATAAGTGGAGAGCTTGTAACTTTTTTACAAGATAATACTTTTGTAAAGGATGCAGGGGGACGCCGGTTTGCTTTGGAGCCGGCCAATAAGAGATCTACATTATCGTATGTTTTAAATCCTATTTTGTTAGTCGCAGATTCTCTTGAGCGACATAAACTTGAATCTGTGTTTCACTCGGCAGGGATATATTTTGATTAGTATTATGATACGTTTATTTTCGATCGCAGCTATTTTTTCTATTTCTCCATCATTATGGAGTGCAGATAAACCGTTGTTCTATCGAAGTGTAAGTGAAATATATGGAAGTGGAGATCTCGCTGATCTTGCAATAGCTTCAGCTAGAGGAGATAAAAGAAAAATAGATGCGTTGCTTAAACGGGTTGACATAAATGCAAAAGGGTATGTAGAGGCTCCTGTTTTATTTTGGGCTTTAAAAAATAAGAATAAAGTCGGTTATAAATATTTGCTGGATAACGGTGCAAATCCAAACATGATTTTTGGTGTGTCTAAAAAAATAAGTGTTATACATCTAGCTTCTTCAATGAAGGACCTAGAATGGTTGAAAATCACTGTTGATTTTCAGGGTGATGTAAACCTTGTTAACTCTATGAAGGAAACTCCCATTTTTAAATCTGTAAGTGAAGGGTTGATTACTCATGTTAATTTTTTAATAGAATCTGGGGCTGATGTTAATGTGAAAAGTAACGGAGGGTATACCCCACTCCAGCAGTCAGCAATGTCTAATAATTTCGATATCGCACAGGTTCTCATTGATAATGGAGCAGATTGGAAAGTTAAAAATAACTTTGGAACAGATTTTGTTGATCTTGCAAAAAGGTCACGAGTATCAAAAAAATTCAGCGCTTATAAAGATAGGGAAGAAGTTCTCGAGCATATCAAGCTTTTAGAGAAGAAAGAAATAATGGGTCGAGAGGGTAAAGATTGATCAAATTATCAACAATTCTGGGTTGCTTGTTAGTAGCCACAGCTACCTTTGCCGGTTCAGTGCAGGCCAGCGAACGCTTTGAAATCACCCCACCACCCGGCTGGCAACTGGAAGATACCCAGATTAACGACGGTGTGCGTACGGATTTTTACCAGCCGGGTGATCTGGAACTCTGGATTGTGTTTGACCGGGCCATTAAAGAAAATGTTCCCCCAAAGCGTGTGAAAAGCCTGAGCGAACAGGCGGCGCTGGCCGTGCACATTTGCGAGGAACCAGCTGTTGAAACCTTGAATGCCAAAGGCTTTAAAGGCGATGAAGCCCTGGTGGTTTATCGTTGCCAACCTAAAGACAAAGATCAGTCAGCTTTTTTGGCCTTTTCCAAACTGGTGAAAGGGGAAGAAGGCTGGTACCGGTTTGGCCTGGAGAAAGAGTTTGATGACTTGGCTGCATTAACGCCAGAGCATCACAAGGTTTTGCAGCGTAACTTCCTGCAACTGGCTGATATAGCGGATAAAGGGGTCGGAGTCGAATGGCACTTACTTAAGAGCTAACCAGTTGTTTTAATTGATGAAAATCAGTCTGTTGATAAACTGGATTGCGACCA
>NZ_CAMZOG010000002.1 GCF_947331445.1 Parendozoicomonas sp. Alg238-R29
TGGTGGAGCCTAGCGGGATCGAACCGCTGACCTCAACACTGCCAGTGTTGCGCTCTCCCAGCTGAGCTAAGGCCCCTTTGCACTTTTCTTCGTTTTCTTTCCCTGCCTGATTGGGCTGAGACAGTACCGAAGTGCGGGGCGCATTCTAGGAATCTGCTTATAACGTGTCAAGCAGTAAGCCCTTATTTTTAATAGCTAATCTTTACAAACTTACTCCTGCTCCTGCTGTCTAAGGGGTGTTCAGTATTGAGTTTCAACAAACCAAGGAGGGTGAAAGCATGCATCAAATCCAAATCAATCCTCGTCAGGGATGTAACGGGATTGACCTAAACACCCTGATCGATCAAAACGAAATCGACACGGTTACAGGCACACTTGCAGGCTTTACTGCCGCTGTTTCTGGCTGCGTTATGGCTGGCTGCACCTTTTGCGGCATACCCGTGGCTGGAATTGTTGCGGCAGGCGCAACCACTCTCGTTGGATCTCTCGCGACTGCTGGCTACCTTGGATACAGCTACTGCTGCTACAAGAAAGCTTTTGATCAGAGAAAAGTCAGCATTGTCCCAACGTGGGCGTCGAAATGCATAAAGCAGGGAAAATCGCAGATAACTATCAGGACAAGCTGCTACCCGCACCAGCACCAGCACCAGCACCAGCACCAGCACCAGCACCAAACAATAGTAGTGGATTGAACAGGTTTGTTCGGAATGCAGCCAAAATCGACATTATCGTCATGATGCCAACAGCTGGCCTGCTGATTGCCGGAATGACGAATACAGCCCTGGCTTTTAATTCCCTGCTCTTTGCTGGCACAGCCATAGCCCCAAGCCTTGTTCGAGCGGTAACCGAGAGGCGTATTGCAGGACACCAGTAAACCTCTCTTCGTCCATGAATAAAAAGCCCGCTTTGTCCTGAGATAAAACGGGCTTTTTATTAATACTTAACTGTTAGCTGCTTCAACCAGCATCCTGTCCCAGAGTTCGAAACTCTTTCTCAAGCTTCTTCATCTGTTTTTTGGACACACCACCCAGAACTTCAATGGCATGGCGCAAACGGGCACGACTCATATCCGGCCCCAGAATTTCCATGGAGTCCACCACAGACCAGCTGTTAGGGGTACCAGCCACAGCAACAAAGATCGGCTGCATACAGTCGCCGATCTTGTAACCCATATCTTTTGCCAGACCTTTGATATCGCCAAAGATATTATCTTTAGTCCAGATACGCTGGGCCTCCAGCTTCCACAGAGCAAACTGAAGAAGTTTGCGCACACCATCCTGATCCAGTTTTTTATGGGTGAAATCGTCTTCCTTCAGATCCAGCATACCGCTGAACATAAAGTTAGCCATTGGCGCGAAATCAGAGAGTTTTTCGGAACGCTCTTTAGCGAATGGCAGGAACTTCTTGATATAAGTTTCGTTCAGCAGCCAGCCGTGGAGACGATCAGCATATTCATCAACGCTCAGGTTTTCACGAATCCAGCTGCCATTCAACCAGGACAGTTTTTCCTGATCGAAGATCGGCCCCCCCAGAGAGACACGGTTAAGGTCGAAGTTTTCAATCATTTCCTGAACAGTGAACTTTTCCCGCTCGTCTGGCATGGACCAACCCATACGGCCGAGATAGTTCACAACCGCTTCCGGCAGATAACCCATATCACGATAATAAGTGATGCTGGTTGGGTTCTTACGCTTGGAGAGCTTGCTCTTATCCGGGTTGCGCAGCAGCGGCATGTGGCACAGCTGAGGCATGTCCCAACCAAAATATTGGTAAAGCAGAATGTGCTTGGGCGCGGAATTAATCCACTCTTCACCACGAATGACATGAGTGATACCCATCAGGTGGTCATCAACCACGTTGGCCAGGTGATAGGTTGGCATACCATCGGCTTTCACCAATACCTGCATATCAACCTGCTTCCAGTCGATTTCAATTTCGCCTCGAAGCATATCGTTAACTTTACAAGTGCCCTCTTCCGGAATCTTCATCCGCAGAACGTGAGACTCACCGGCATCCAGCTTAGCCTGCACTTCACTTTCACTCAGGTGTAAGCAATGGCCATCGTAGCCGGAACCTTCTTTATTTGCTTCTTGCTGCTTACGCAGCTCATCCAGACGCTCAGAGGAACAGAAGCAACGGAAAGCATGGTCTTTTTCCAATAGCTTTTTGCCGTGCTTGTCGTAAATATCACGACGCTCGCTCTGGCGATAGGGGCCACAAGAGCCGCCATTGTCCGGGCCCTCATCCCAGTCCAAACCCAGCCAGCGCAGAGAATCCAGAATCTGCTGTTCTGATTCACGGGTGCTGCGAACCTGATCGGTGTCTTCTATACGAAGCAGAAACTGACCGCCCTGGCTTTTGGCAAACGCCATGTTGAAAAGAGCGATAAACGCGGTGCCTACGTGAGGGTCACCAGTCGGAGAAGGAGCTACACGGGTACGAACGGTCATAGTACTGTTCAGCAATTAAAAATGAATGGGCGGATTATAAAACCATTCTCTGGCGAACTCCTACCTGTCTGTTAAAAATCACTGTCTTGTTCTGTTGAGGCGAGCAAGTGCTGCATATAGAATACGCTGCTCAAAAAAACACCCAACACTGATTCTTTGCTTATTATTGAGTCAGGACACAAAGGCGTGGTTATTGCTTCTACACTTAGCTCTGTGAGAACTGGCGGGAAAGAGTATGATTAATCAATAACCAGTCAATACTTAAAATGCGGAAAACGGATAGTCTGCACCCTTCCTATTCGGATTCCTGAAAAAAATGCTGGATAAACCAATTAATTATTAGATTATCAGTTAGTCCGGAAACACCATGAAAGACAGCGCGATATCGTCCCTGAAGACCTTTATGCACCCAATAAAAACCAAAAAAATCTTTAACACCAGATCTATCAACATTATGGCCATGCTTATGGTGATGTTTCCGGGGCTTGCAATAGCGTCGACAGGAGAGTCATCGGAGCTATCAAGTCATGGTCTGGCAATTGGATGCCTTATTGTTTTCACAGTTGCTTACCTCGCCGTCATTTTTGAAGAGCAGCTGCATCTGCGCAAATCCAAACCAATGCTGTTGGCTGCAGGCATTATCTGGGTGATGATTTCCATACTGGCCGGCCAGCAGGGTATCGACAAAACCACCATCGAAGAAGCAGTTATGTACGACCTGGAAGAGTACGCGGCTCTTCTACTCTTCCTTCTGGTAGCCATGACCTATGTAAATGCCCTTGAGGAACGGGGTGTTTTCCAGACTCTGCGGGTATGGCTTGTTGCCCAGGGGTTCAGTTACCGCGCACTGTTCTGGGTAACCGGGGTATTGGCATTCTTTATTTCTCCCATCGCAGATAACCTGACCACAGCGCTGGTTATGGGGGCGGTTATCATGTCGGTAGGCAAAGACCAGCCAAAGTTTGTGGTGCCTGCTCTGGTTAATGTTGTGGTGGCAGCCAATGCTGGCGGAGCCTTCAGCCCCTTTGGGGATATCACTACTTTGATGGTGTGGCAGGCTGGCAAGGTCGACTTCTTTGGTTTCTTCTCTTTGTTCCTGCCTTCTGTGGTGAACTTTATACTTCCAGCATTGTTGATGTCGCCATTTATTCCCAATGAGCACCCAGCTCCTATCACCGGGAAAGTGAGAATGCGAACAGGCGCCAAAGGAATGTGCTTTCTGTTCCTGATCACAATCACCCTGGCTGTTACCTTTGAACAGGTATTCCACCTACCTCCCTTCTTGGGAATGGTTACTGGCCTATCTCTGCTGATGTTCTACACATGGATTCTGAAACTTCGTACTGGCGGATATATTTCTGATCATCGTGAAGCCCATATCCGCAAATATGGCCATTTGGACACGTTTGAGAAAGTCTCCCATGCCGAGTGGGATACCTTGTTCTTCTTCTTTGGCGTTATGTTCGCCGTAGGCGGGCTGAGCTATCTGGGTTATCTGCAAATGCTGTCTGAAGGTATGTACGGCAATGTTGGTCCCTTTATAACCAACGTTGCTGCCGGTTTGATGTCAGCCGTGATTGATAATATCCCGGTGATGTTTGCCATTCTCGATATGAGCCCGGAAATGAATGAATTCCAATGGCTGCTGATCACCCTCGCCGCTGGCGTTGGTGGCAGCCTCCTCTCCGTAGGCTCTGCAGCCGGTGTGGCATTGATGGGTGTATCCAAAGGGAATTATACCTTTATGACCCACCTTCGCTGGAGCTGGGCTGTTCTGATTGGTTATTTTGCCAGCATAGCCACACACTGGCTGATCAACGGGTAAACTGTCTTCGCAAGAGCCTGGTGAACGCCAGACTCTTGCTGCCACTCTCCTAGTCAGACGCTGGCACAATTCCCACGCCAACCTTCACCATTCCCCGGGACGACGTTTGTCTGTTCTCTGGAATAACAAGAAAACAATAATCGAGGAGTTATTAAATCACCGGTAAATTCGGTTGATGAAAACCTGTTACATTTTTTTGTAAAGAAAGCATTTACCCTTTGTCAGGATTGTGGGAATAATCAATGCGTGTGCAAGGAAATAAATCCAACAATCAATGCACTGATAAAAGCCATGATCACAACAGACCAGCTGAACAGTAATATCCGCGGACTGAAGCCTTCAGCCACATTGCAGATCAATGAAGACAGCAACCGACTGATCCGTCAGGGGCGGGATATCATCAAGCTTGGCCTCGGACAATCCCCCTTCCCGGTCCCCCCCCCTGTTGTGAAAGCCTTGCAGGACAATGCCCATGAAAAGGACTACCTGCCTGTCAGGGGTCTTGATCAGTTAAGGAAAACGGTTGCCACCTACTACCAAAAGCGGGACGGTATTGAGCGCTCTGCCGATGACATTCTGGTTGGCCCCGGCTCCAAAGAGCTGCTGTTCAACCTGCAAATGGCCTGCAATGGCGAACTGTTAATTCCTGCGCCATCCTGGGTCTCCTATGCACCACAGGCCATTATTATTGGGCGCAAGGTCACCTGGCTGCCAACAAAGGCGGAGAACAATTGGCGCATTGATCCGGAAACTCTGGATCAGTTCTGCACATACAACCCCGGCCGCCCCCGCATTCTTATTCTAAACTACCCATCCAACCCCACCGGGTGCAGTTACGATAGTGAAAGCCTAGCGGCGCTCGCAGCTGTGACTCGCAAGCATGGCATTATAGTTGTCGCTGATGAGATCTATGCAGAAACCAACTACAGCGGCAGTCACGAGTCTATGGCAGCCCATTACCCGGAAGGTACAGTGATCAGCAGTGGCCTGAGTAAGTGGTGCGGCGCTGGCGGCTGGAGACTCGGAGTCATGGTATTTCCCGATTCATTGCGGGAGCTCCAAAACACCATGGCGGTTATTGCCAGCGAGACCTTCACGTCCATAAGCGCCCCAACCCAGTACGCTGCCTGCACAGCATTCACCCCCTCTTCAGAGCTGGACGAATATCTCAGCGCATCCAGAAAAGTTCTCCAGACTATTGCCTCGTATATGGTTAACCGTTTGCGGGATTGCGACTTGGAAATGCAGAATCCTGAGGGTGGTTTTTATATTCTGGTAAGCTTCGAAAAATGGCGGGAAAAGCTTTATCACAACGGCATTACCACCCCCGACCAACTGTGCCAGCAACTTCTTAATAATGCTGGTGTCGCCCTCCTGCCTGGTACAGACTTTGGCTTGCCGGAAAATCAGCTTTATACCCGGCTAGCCTTTGTGGACTTTGATGGGGAAAAAGCGCTGAATGCGATAACAGAAAAAAATACGCCCAACGAAGAGCTTTTGAAAAACTACTGCCCCAAACTGGTCATAGCCTGCGACCGGATAAAACAGTGGTTACAGGCTCTATAAAGGCAGGCTTCGAAAGAGTTATTGGGACATCAGTGCACTCTGAACATTGTTTTCCTGACATCGTTCAGGGTGCTCACCGGAGAAAATAATACTTTCATTGTAATTGCCGCACAGGAAAATCAGGTCTCCACGGCCTGACTCTACCCAACCCAGAGTCAGTGTGCGGTGATAAGGGTCTTCGACATCAAGAACCTTACGCTTCAGGCCAAGTACATAAAGCCCATGGGCTGGGCTGCCACCAGATGCAGCCACGTTGTAATATATTCTTCTCTCAATAATATCCCCATCTTCGATAGAGACGGTTTTACTGTTATTCAGCCCCTGGACGGTTCTAGGAAGTCTCCCTGTTGAAGAGTACTTACTCATAACTTCCAGCTTTGCCGAAGCCATAATATTCATAGCCTCACGCAAATACATCTTCTGGCTATTACCTTTAAAAGCTAGAGACGCCACCATAGAAATAATGGATATTATTGCAATAACAACCATAAGCTCGACAAGAGTAAAGCCTTTAACCTTTTTCCTCATGACACAATTCCAAGGGTGATTAGACATTCATCTCCCAGAAATATCGGCGATAAAGGTATAAGCCTGAGCTGAATCCGCAGCAGGACATCAGGCGTATAGATGGGAAACAGGAGAAATTTCCATGTACAAAACCATTATTCATAAAGCATTACTGCCTGCCCTGTTTCTTGGCGCCACTCTTCAGGCACAAGCTCGCACCGAAGAAGCTGTGTTTGCCGGTGGCTGTTTCTGGTGTACCGAATCTGATTTTGAAAAGCTGGATGGCGTGATCTCGGCAGAAAGTGGCTATACCGGCGGCCCGGAAAAAAATCCCACTTATCGTCAAGTTTCCTCTGGAAGAACCCGCCATATTGAATCTGTTCGTGTTACTTATGATCCGGATAAGGTGTCTTACGAAACTCTGCTTTATACCTATTGGCGAAGTGTTGACCCTACCGTTGCTAATAAACAGTTTTGCGACTCTGGCCCTCATTATCGAACCGCAATTTTCTACAAAGGAAAAGAACAGGAAGACGCCGCCAAACAATCACTGAAAGCCCTGCAGGACAGCAAACGTTTCCCAAAAATCTATACAGACCTCTATGCTCTGGGTGACTTCTGGCCTGCTGAGGAATATCACCAGGACTATTACAAGAAAAACCCGATTCGCTACAACTTCTACCGCAGTCGCTGCGGTCGAGATAACAGACTGGAACAGATCTGGGGAAAAGAAGCTGGCACCCACAAGCCAACCCCATAACCCAACCAGAACAGAATAGTCATGACCATCACCTCCCGGTCGATACATCGTCGGGGAGGTGCTTATGGCCATTACTTATATCAACGGATACCCACTGTTTTACCGGCTTGTTGGAACTCAAACTCAGCAGCCACCAATTGTCTTGATTCATGGACTGGCATCCAGCCATAAAGACTGGCTACTGCAAATGCCAACACTTTGCCGTAGCCGCCAGGTTGTTCTGGTAGACCTACCCGGCCATGGCCGGAGTGGTTACAGATCACCACCCAGTGTTCAGGCGATGGCTGACGACATTCATCGTTTACTGCAACAGCTGAATATTAAGCTCTGTGATGTGATGGGTATTTCTATGGGGGGAATGGTGGCTATGTCACTGGCAGCGGCTCGCCCTGCCTTGATACAAAAACTCATTCTGGTAAACACTGCCCCATCTCTGCATGATGTTATACGGCCGATACGTTACCTCCTGCCATTACATAATCTTCTGGCTTATATTCCTGCCCCTGTTCTTGCCAAGATTTTGCTGCATAACCTGTTGCCGGGCAAGCAGTTAGCGGCTGTTCGACACCATGCCCAAAAATACTGGCAAAAAAATAATCCCCGCATCATTGCGGAAATACTGAAGCAGCTTACCTTCACCAATTTATGGCCACAAGTTGCTGATATTCGTGCAAAAACCTTGATGATTCGGGGCCAACACGACACCTTCACTTTATCGGCAGCTTTAAGAATCTGTCAGACAATCCCAAAAGCCAGACTGATCACAATTCGAGACTCCGGTCACGCCACTATCGTAGACAAACACGCTCGCTTTAATGAAATCCTGCAACAGTTTTTGGAGGAGAAGAACAAGGTAAAATTCAACCTGGGAAGTTTGGTCGACCTGTAACAAAGGACTGGGCTGATGATATAGTCAGCCCATGACTTTGCCTGAACTGATATCGCCGTCCACTTCTGCCCTATCCCTGCAGCAGACACCATCCACAAATCTTCATAATAAACTGGGAGTCGATAGCGACCAGGATGCTCTTGCGCTTTTTCTTCGCAGAGCCGCCAGACGATCAGATGAAACCCTACGCCGCTATACCCGTGAGCTGGTTCGTTTTACCGCATTTATTCGACAAGAACGTCTGAAAAGTTACACAGAATGCACTGTTGCGGATATTGAAGTATATGTGAGCTTTCTCCATACCCCTTGGGCGCACTGGCAAGAACCGGGTATGGATAAAAGCAATCCAGAGAAAGTATTTTTTCCCAACCCTATAACACCGGGCAAAAGTACAGATCAGATCATCACTGTTTTAAACAGCTTTTTCAGTTATTTGCAGGCGACTGGCTACCTCTCCGGAAACCCTGTCCACGGATTTGACAAGAGCGGAGAGAAAGTTGCTCGGGGCCATGGGGAAACCCGTTTTTTCTACGAAGACGAGTGGGCTGTAATCGTTGAGGCGATCCAACAATATCCAAACCATAAGCCTCGTCACAGCCTGGAAAAAGCTCGACTGGAATATATTTTTGGCGTTGCTTACGGGTTAGGGCTGCGGCAATCGGAAATGGCTAACCATACCTGCAACGATATACGACAAGACCGATATGGTGACCTGAGCTTATTAATAAAGGGTAAAGGCCGTCGTTTAAGGCAACTGCCGGTAAACGACAACATCATGCAAACCATTATCAAATACAGAAATTTTCATAATCTGGATGGCTTTGCTAAAGACGGTTTTCCGTTAGCTCCTTGCCTGAGACCTATTGCCGAAGATGGCAGCTTTCGCGCTATGAGCCAGAGACAAATACGTAAGTGGTTTGCTCAATTTATGGAGCATTGTGCAGCCAAGGCAAAAGTACACGACCAGGATCTTGCGCAGCGGTTACTTACAAAGAGCTTTCACTCCCTTCGCCATACAACACTGTCTCATCTGGCACGCAAGATGGACATTGAAGACCTGGCACTGTTCGCAGGACATGAGGCAATAACGACAACGCAACAGTATTACACCCCTGAACGACAGCGGTTAAGAGAACTAACAGAAGATCACGGTCTGGGTAAATAAGCTATGTTTATCAACTCCGGCGAACTTATCCGTTTTTTTCCCTTAGCGGCGCTACCCGCACCGTTAGCTTTCGTGTATTATCGCCGCCTCGAAACTTTGGCTGTAGTAACATCAGGACTCGACATGAACAAAAAAGAGCTGATTGAGGCAGTAGCCGAACAGGCAGATCTGCCCAAGAGCAAGGCTGAACTGGCAGTTAATGCGTTCCTGCACGCAACCCAGGATGCCCTGGTTCGCGGCGAGCCTGTTCAGCTGATCGGCTTCGGTACTTTCACCGTTGCTGACCGTGCTGCTCGCAAGGGTCGCAACCCTCAGACTGGCCAAGAAATTGAGATCCCTGCATCTCGGGTACCTCAGTTCAAAGCTGGCGCTAAGCTGAAAGAATCCGTGAACGCTTAATCGCGTACCCGGATACGAAAAAAGAGCATTTTTATGCTCTTTTTTTGTATCCGACTTTTACACTTTTCGCTCACTGATCAGTGCATAACCTTGATAACGTCGAGAAGTGCTTTCTTGTGGCGAGTATTCAGGCGGGCAAGCATGCGGTTGATTTCATCATCCAACTCATCATCGCTGATTTCGCCGTTGTCCACGGTGATGTACTGATTACCGCGGCCAGTTGCCAGCCATTCAAAAGAGACATCCAGAGTCTCTGCGATCTTGCGGAGGTTATCCAGGCTTGGCCTGCTCATGTCGGTTTCCCACTGAGCCAGTGCACTTCTGGAAATGCCGATCAGATCGGCCAATGCCTGTTGTGAAAGGCGCTTTTCCCTTCGGGTCTTTATTAGTCGTATTGTGAGAGTCATAACTGCGCTCCATTATCCCTGTCTGTTTTTACGGCTCCATCGCGCAGACACTTACTCTGCAACCTTGCTCTCAGGCTCCCTGTCAGATTCCCTCCCGAAAGTTCGAAGGAGCCCCAAAGAGTTGATGGCGGACCTGAAATATGGACACATGCCACATTCGTTCACAGATTTAGAAGCCTTAATGGGGTAGAAGTTCCCCAAGGTACGACTGAAGAGTTAGTAATAGACGATAGCTTTGTTACCAGAGCCGACGGGCGATTATGTGGGACAACTTAGACAGCATCCATCCCAAATAAGTTCCTGCAACTTTGGTATGAGATCAGGAAAAGGCGTGCTATGTTGCTATCAACTCAAACCTACGATTGTATAATATGGATAAAAAGGCATTAGCTCGACTACAGGTACGAGATACCCTGATTGACCTTATTGAGGCCAGAGATGCATTTCGGGAGCTCCTGCTCAATGACTACCAGCTTCCGGCCTGGACTTATCAGGATGAAAGTTCTCGAGAAGACCCTCGCGCCCTCTCAGCAAAAATCAGCCTGAAGCTCACCTATGACCCGGAGCAGCCTGGTCAGGAGACCCTCAAGCTGACCGGGCTGATTGGTATCTCAGAAGAAACCCTCACCTTGGGCGAAACCCTGAATCTGGCTAAAACCGATTTCAAGGAAGCCATGCAGAACTTTCGCAAATGTTTCGGCAAAGGCTTTGATATGACCGAGCTCAGTTCCAGAGAGCTAAGAGAAGGTTTGCTAGGTAACCTGCATATTCAGCATATACATTTTGTGCAGTGCTACCGGCACCTGAAGCTCTTCCCGGTGGCCCCTCGTCGCATCGGCTTCAGTTGGGCATCCGCTACCCATGGCAGCGTGCGTATGAAAGCCACAAAGGCCATTGCTTATTTGAACAGCAATTTTACTCCCAGCATTGGTATGGCCGAAGATATCGCCAAGCTGGAGAAGCTTCCTGAATCATCGGATGTTGTCATTCGACGCCCTCTCGCCCCACACCTGCGTGCGAATCTTACCTGGCCAGATACCATAAAGGAAAAGCGCAGACTGGATAGCGAAAGCAGGAAACAATGGCCTCTGCAGATTAATACTCCGCTCCCGCTTTTTGTTCATTTGAAGCAAGGGGAACCTCTGCCGGAGTTTAATCGCATTCGCCCCTGGGATCCGGCCATGAAGCAGGAACGCCTACAAAGAAGTGATACGAGATTAGTGCCCTTTTCTAATCGCCCCGGATCAATGCTTTACCTTCCAGCATCTCAGGAGGCATAAAGGTCACACTCTGTCATCAAGTCGCAACTGGGAAAATATCTGTTCGACCACACTCCAGTCATTTTCCCAGTAGCCGGGCTGACTTTCAAAAGAGAGCACGTATAGGGTTCCAGTTCTTTCATTGCCTATTAACAAATTGAATTTTTTAACCGGCTCTTTTCTACCACTGAAATGCAATGACGTTGCCGCCATGCTAACCAAAACCCCGGATTTGTTTTTCCAGGTTTCTAAAACCCGCGCAGACCGGGAAAGATCCACCATAAACAGCTCCATGTGGCGTTTCGGTGACAATCCGGTTCTGACTTCAGCACCTTGCAATATATTAATGCTGACTTTGGGGGGAAGCTTCCGACCATGACGTTGTTTCAGCATCTGATACTTCATCACACCATCGGAAGGAGAACTGTCAGTCAGAGATTCAAAAGACCAGCCGGAGGGAACAAGGAAATGGCACTCAAGGGAACCGCATGCCTTCCACGCATACCCCGGAGGAGCGAGTTCCCCCCCCTGAGCTGTGGCAGACAGCGATTGGGGTAAAAATATGAGCAACAATGCTGCGAACAATAATCCGTTAAATCCCTTGCTTATCATGGTTGCTATTCCATCAGTGCGAACCTCCTTTCAGTCTAATGACTTTTCCGCTGATTGCTTCCATAAAGTTCAACAATCCCTAAAACTAGTTGTACGGCCCGCCGGAAACTGTTCTCTCGGTCATCAGATGACAAAACTCGCCCGCTGCCTTCTATATGATCATTGACCGCACACACAGAAAGAGCTTTACGGCCACACTCCGCCGCCACCCCGTACAACCCGGCACTGTTCATATCAGCACCAAGAATCCCCATACGCAACATGCCACGCAGGCAGCCCTGCTCCATGTCCTCGCCATCTGCAAGAAATATATCTGCAGTGCACACATTACCCACCCGCACTGGCACAGATTTCTCTTCTGCGAGCTGCCAGGCCAGGCACAGCAACTCAAAGTCGGCCACTGCAGAAAAATCACCACCAGCAAAACGGATACGATTCACGCCGGAAAACGTACTGGCACCTGAAGCTAGAACAAGGTCACGCACGGAAACCCGTTGATGCAAGGCATAGCACTCACCAATGCTGACTATGACTTCCACCCCATAATCCACAAACAGTTCTCGCGCATAAATACTGGTGGAGGGAATGCCCATTCCACTTCCCATAACAGATACGGGCACCCCTCTGTAGAGTCCGGTGAAGCCCAGCATATTTCGAACTGCAGTAATCTCCTTGACAGATTCCAGAAAACCATCAGAAATATAGCGAGCCTGAAGAGGATCATCCGGCATAATAACCACAGGGGCAAAAGCCCCCGGCACAGCACTAATATGGGGAGTGGTCATCGCTTCCTCCTGACACTACAGTCGCCCCACAAGGGAAACGAATTCAAGATACGCATACCGCCCAAGAAAGATACCTGCTACCCCCATCACACCTGTCAAAGCAGAAGGCGCAGGAATGGGCAGTTTCAACCATGAGAACAAAACCCCCACCGCAAAGCCTGTGGCAGTGGCCAGAAATACATCGTACCAATACATGCCTTAGTTACCGTTTTTATAATCGCCTTTAAAGGAACAGGCCGGCCAAAGCTGCACTCATCAGGTTGGACAGGGTTCCTGCCAGAACTGCTTTTAATCCAAGGCTGGCAATATCAGGCCGACGCTTGGGAGCAAGAACCCCAAGCCCACCAAGCAAAATGGCAATAGAGGAAAGGTTGGCAAACCCACACAGCGCGAAAGAAATAACAGCCTGAGTTTTCAAAGAGAGTACTTCCCTGACTTCAATAAAGTCTATATAGGCAACAAACTCATTCACTATCAACTTCTGGCCAATCATACTTCCGGCGATAATAGCCTCATCCCAAGGCACCCCCAGCGCCCAGGCGATAGGAGAAAAGATATAACCAAGGATTTCCTGAATGGTGAGATCTTCAAAGCCAAACAGCCCTCCCCCCCAGCCAAAAATTCCATTTAACAAAGCAATCAATGCAATAAATGCCAGCAGCATGGCACCTACATTCACAGCTAGCATCATTCCCGATGAAGCACCTGTGGCGGCAGCATCCAGCACGTTGGCGTGTTCGCCAGATTCCATGGGTCCGGCAGTATCATCAGGCTTTTCTGTCTCCGGAATAATGATTTTGGCCATTAACAAGCCACCAGGTGCTGCCATAAAACTGGCTGCAATCAGGTAACCAATATTAACGCCGAGACTGGCATAACCAGCAAGTACCGCACCGGCAACGGAGGCAAGGCCGCCAACCATTACCGCAAACAATTCAGACTTGGTCATTGTTGGCACATAGGGTTTAACCAGAAGCGGAGCTTCTGTCTGGCCAACGAAAATATTACCGGTCGCGGAAATGGATTCCGTACGGCTGGTTCCCAGAAACTTCTGCAGACCACCACCGAGAAACTTCACAATAGCCTGCATAATTCCCAAGTGGTACAGCACAGAAATCAGTGCCGAGAAGAATATGATCATCGGCAGAACCTTTATGGCAAAGATAAAGCCAATCTTCGAGGGGTCAGCAAGATTACCAAAAAGGAAGTTAATACCATCATTGGCATAATTCATCACCTGTTGCACAGCAGTGGAAACACCACCCAGTGCATCCCGACCGAAGGGAACAGCCAGCACGAACCCAGCAAAGCAGACCTGTATCAGCAGTGCTCCGCCTACAGTTCGCCAGTTGATCGATCGTTTATTCTCGGAAAACAACCAGGCAATAAACAGAAGAAGTACAATACCAAAGAGGCTATTGAGAATATTCATGGCGGGTATCACAGTATCCATCTAGAACAGGAAGTGTTCCTGCAACATTCATTAAACAGGAACCGAAGTTAATATAGGCACTGTTCTGCAAGAGTGTTAGTTAGACAACCGCCCCTTGCTGAAAGAAGATGGTCGCTATAGAGTAGCTGCCCCATTTCTTATACTCGATGATTGACTGGCAAAACCTTGATCAACCAACAGGATTCAAACTGCAACATGACCGGAACAGCCCCTTTGAACCGCAGGCTCTCCGTCGCACCAATGATGGACTGGACAGATAGACACTGTCGTTACTTTCTACGTTTGATATCCCGCCACACTCTCCTATACACCGAGATGGTCACCAGTGGCGCATTGATCCATGGTGATCGGGAACGTTTTCTGCAATACAACGAAACAGAGCACCCTGTAGCTCTGCAGATTGGCGGCAGCAACCCCACCGATCTGGCCCAGTGCAGCCGCTACGCAGAAGAGTGGGGTTATGATGAGGTAAACCTGAATGTCGGTTGCCCCAGTGACCGGGTTCAAAATGGTGGTATTGGTGCCTGCCTGATGAAAAAGCCAGCTTTGGTTGCCGACTGCATTAAAGCCATGCAGGACAGCGTTTCCATTCCTGTCACCGTTAAACACCGCATTGGTGTTAATGGCCGGGAAAGCTGGGACAACCTTGTCGATTTTGTTGGCCAGATCGCCGACACCGGTTGCAAAACCTTTGTCGTGCATGCCCGTATCGCCATACTGGAAGGCCTCAGCCCGAAAGAAAACCGCGATATTCCACCACTAAAATACGACTGGGCGTATAAGCTAAAGCAAACCTTCCCAGAGCTTGAAATTATCCTTAATGGTGGTGTAACAACGCTCGATCAAACTGAGCAGCACCTGAAACACCTTGACGGTGTAATGATCGGCCGGGAAGCCTACAACAATCCCTGGGTACTGGCTGAAGCCGACCAACGGATTTTTGGTCAGGAGAATCATTCATTCTCCCGACATGATGTTGTTGAAAAAATGATACCCTATGTTCAACAACACATTGATAGCCATGAGAAACACTCTCTCAACCATATTTCCCGTCATATGCTAGGTCTTTTCAATGGCATGCTTGGTGCCCGACGTTTTCGCAGGCTTTTGAGTGAGAACGCACACCGCCCCGATGCTGTAGCGGAACTGTTGAGAGAAGCCAGTGTTTTTTGTCTGCCTCCAGAAACCGGAACGATGGTATGAACAACCAATTAGAACAACTGAAATCTCTGACCACAGTAGTTGCCGATACCGGTGATATTGACGCTATTCGCCGCTATCGTCCTCAGGATGCCACCACCAACCCGACACTATTACTGAAAGCGGCCACTCTTCCTGCCTATCAGGAGCACGTGAAGGCAGCACTGGATTTTGGCAAGCAGCAAGGTCGTGGTCAGACAGATATCCTCCACCATGCCACAGACAAACTCTCTGTTCTGATCGGAAAGGAAATCCTCGGTATCATTCCTGGCCGCATTTCAACAGAAGTCGATGCACGCTTGTCTTTCAACACTCGCGCAACGGTTGATAAAGCTCAGAGACTGATAGAGCTTTACGAAAGTGAAGGCATCAGTAAGGATCGTGTGCTGATTAAAATCGCATCTACCTGGGAAGGTATTCGTGCAGCGCAGAAGCTGGAGAAGGAAGGCATTCAGACCAACCTGACTCTGCTGTTTGGTTTTGCCCAAGCTTGCGCCTGTGCTGATGCCGGTGTTTATCTGATCTCGCCTTTTGTAGGCCGGATTCTGGATTGGCACAAAAAAGCTTCTGGACGTGACAGCTATCCTGCTGCGGAAGACCCAGGCGTTCTGTCTGTATCCCGTATCTTTAACTACTACAAAGCCAACAACTACAACACTGTCGTTATGGGAGCCAGCTTCCGTAACACCGGTGAAATTCTGGAGCTGGCGGGCTGTGATCGACTGACAATCAGCCCTAATCTGCTGGAAGAACTGGAAAACAGTACAGAGTCTGTTGAGCGTAAGCTGGACGCCAGCAATCCAAGCACAAACGATCAGCAAAACTCTATGGCAGAGAACGCATTCCGCTGGGCAATGAATGAAGATGCCATGGCAACAGAAAAGCTGGCCGAAGGCATCCGGAACTTTGCTACGGATCAGGTAAAGCTGGAAAACTCGCTGGCAGAGCTGATTAAGAACTGATTCCAGCCATAAAACAAAAATGCCGCTATCTGTTTACAGGTAGCGGCATTTTTTATATCTATTGATGAGTCCTTAACTGGCTTTGCAGTCCCGCTCCAACCGGTGAACCAGATCCTGGAACTCCTGCCGGTTATGCTCATTCAAATCCATCAAGGTTTTATGAGCAGACAGAACTTTATCCATAACTTCCTGGTCTGCGCTTTCTTCACTGGGAAGATCCTGCAGCACTTTCACACCTTTATCAGCGGCTTCTTTCACAATCACAAAAACTTTATCGAAGCCCATTGTCATCAAAATTCGATTAATGTCATCATTGGTGGAAAGAATGGTTGGCACAAAGCCAAAGCGTTTCTGGGACTGGATAGAAAGCCTGGCCAATAAACCAAGGGAAGTACTGTCAATACCCTGAGTTTCAGTCAAATCAATAATAACTGACTTAATGCCCGGTTGATTGAGGATGGTATCAAGAGTTCTGTCCAGTGTTGAACAAAGTGTTAATCGCACATCCCCAACAAACTTCAGAATAAAACTGCCGTCTGACTCGGCATACTGGATTTTTCCCGTACTCATTCAGCCCTTCCGCCTAACACCAGCAAGGCAATATCATCCGGCGCTTCATGCAAATCCTGCACATCCAGCCGCGACATCACTGTTTCCGCAGTATCAGCTTTTTCATCAATCACTGACAGCAGGTACTGCTCTTTTTCCTTCAGGGTTTCCTGAGGCAGCACCTCAAGAATCCCATCTGAAAAGATAGTTAATGTAAATGGACCAGACAAGTCAATCGTCACATCGACAAATTTAGCGTCTTCAAACAGACCAACCGGCAAACCCTGACCCTCAATATACCGGGATTCCCCGCCCATACTCAGAATGGGTAGCGGGAAATGCCCTCCTATTGAATAGGTTAGCGTGTTAGCACGGGTGTCAATCACACCGCCAAAAACAGTCACATGTTTACCCAGATCACTGCCGAGAAGATTGTGGTTAATAGCGGATAAAACCTGAGACGGGTGGATAGCATCTCTATGCCCCTTGGCCTGATAATCCTGTAAAAGGGACATCGACATATGCTTCAGAAGCACCGTCACAAAGGCTGATGAAGCACCGTGTCCGGAAACGTCAGCCAGGTAGAAGCCAAAACAGTGCTCATTGATAGAGAAATAATCAACAAAATCACCGCTAAGATAGAGCGAAGGCACTATCTGATAATCAATGGAAAAATTTCCGAACTGGAAAGGGCCTTTGGGTAGCATCTTCATCTGCACCTGACGACCAGCTTTTTGATCCGTTCTCAGGACTTCCAGACTCTCCCGCAGGGATTTTATCGCTTCTTCCAAACTCTCACGATACTTGCGGTTCTGCAGAGCCAGCTCAGCGTTATCCAGAGAGCGATTAACGGCATGCTCCAAAACCTCTAAATCGACAATTGGCTTAATGATGTAATCGCTGGCGCCCAATCGCAGGGCCTCAACCACATCAGCCATCACTCCCGCACCAGAGACTACGATAAAAGGCGTTTCCGGAGACTCTTCCCGAACCCTGCGCAACACACCCAGCCCATCAAGCTTGGGCATGCGTAAATCGCAGAGGATAAGATCAGGGGAGTGAGCGCGAATGACTTCCAGGCCATGCTCGCCATTTTCAGCTTCAAGAACCTGAAAGCCGCTATCTTTGAGGTAGGCGACAATACTGTCCCTGACGATAGCATCATCGTCGATCACCAACAGCGTATTATTTTCCCTGTTCATAACCCACCCTTCCCTGGCCGGGTAGACAAAAAGGATCGGCCCATACAGAAAGGCTGAGCTTATATTCCATCACCATCACTGGATATCGATGAGCCAATAAACATAACGGCTTTGACATTACTCCCTCGCAAGTGACTGTGCAAGCTCATGAGAACTGAGAAGGATAGCGGAAAAGTGTTGAAGGAGCAGAGGGAGGAGCCTCCCCCTGGCAGACAGAAATAATCTTAGAAGTCATCCTGGGGGACTTCCCCGGTAATCAGGAAGTCGCGACGCTGGAGATAGGCATCACGAATAAAAGTGTATTTATCCCCGACAATCAAACCTTCCTGCTTAAGCAGCTCAGCTCGCAGACTAATGAGATCGGATACCTGTAACATCAAACGGTCATGGCTATCATTCACATTCGTTACAGGGTCGACCATCATGTCAGGATAGAGCCCAGCTGTTGAACGAACAGTGCGCGGACCGAAAAACGGAATAACAACATAGGGCCCGGCAGGTACATGCCAGTGAGCCAGCGTTAAGCCGAAATCCTGATACCGGTAGTCCAAACCAATTTCTGAACCAACATCCAGCATCCCCAGCATGCCGACCGTACTGTTAACTACAAACCGTCCTGTAGTCACTCCAGCATCCTTGATTCGGAATTGAAGGAGAGCATTGGCCAGGTTGCGAATTTCTCCGAGGTTCTTGAAAAAGTTAGAAACCAGCCCTTGAACAGGATCAGGTGTAACGGTGTCATACCCCGTAGCCACTGGCTTTAGAACCCAAGCATCCAGTTTATCGTTAAATGCGAAAGTTACGCGATTAACGGGCTCCCACGGGTCGTTATAGTTAACTGTAGCCGCCTGCAAAGTACTGGTGCAGCCCAGTACCATAAGGAATAGAACCGTTTTCAAACCTGCTTTATATCGATGTAGCATAGCGCTCTCACCACTCATATTACCCAGAAACTCTTGTTGTTATCGGCCTTGATGAAGGGAGTTATACCCTTCATCGGCCTGCAAAGTGCCCCATAGACTGTGCATTGGGCACCATCAGAGTCACATATCACAAAATCGCTAAAAAACATGGAAATCATAGCGAGTATGAATCAGCCGCTGAAAGAGCATATCCCTACCAAAATAAGTAGACAGGCTCCAGTCCTGCGCATCCAATAGAAAAGACTATCTTCCTGCAGAAATCCTCCAGCCGCCTTCCAGACATACAAAAATACTATTAGCTGATAGGGTAACCAAATAAGAGAATCAAAAATAGAGAGGTGAGAAGAGGAAGATTTACCGCACAGAACTGCGTCATATCGAATTTCCTCAGTTAAACGCAGTTAAGCTATTGGAGATATTGGCAGAGTTTCGTTAAGATAGCGCAGTTCCCGCAACGTTAGTTGGCACGCAAGTCTGTGGAAGGGAGCTATGCTATGAGCATTCCGGTCCCCATAGTTCAACCGGATAGAACAGTCGCCTCCTAAGCGATCGATCCAGGTTCGAGTCCTGGTGGGGACGCCAACTTTGATACCAAGACTTTCAGCCGATTTACCCAAAACCCCAAGAAACCACTTTTTCAGATTTAGTCATAGTTACGGTCATAGTTATGACACCACTGGAAACCGGTTCTTTTTTTGAGGTTTGGTCACGCTGTTCTTCCTGCCTTTTGGTTTGTGTCAGCAATGGTCACCCATATTACGAATATTTATAAACAAACCTTCATCAGACCAGCCATAACCGGCGACTTTGGAATAGCCTGACAACAAAGCAATGGTTGACAAACAGACACCCAGAATCGTCCGCGTCATACCAGCTATCCAAATCATAATAGCTACAGAGAGTAGCCTTGGATTTCAATGGAGGAGTATCTCTTGATTGCCTTTCTGCCACAAAAGGGCTGCAGGATAAAAAAACCGGCAGGAAGCCGCTTAATTAAGCGGCTTCAGTCTCTTCAGGTTTTTCCTTTTCTTTTTCGAGGTTTTCCACCTTTTCTTTCAGAGCAGTCAGTTCTTTATTAAGTTCATCTACTTCTGATTTACGGCTACGAGCAAGGCGGGCTGTGTCTGCAAGTTGCTTTTTGAGCTCTTTAACTTCTTTCTGGGCTGCGGCAGCCTGTTTGACTTTCTTATCCGGCTCCATATGGCGGAGTCGTTTCAGTTCAGCCTGATCAGCTTTTCCCTGTTTAATCTGACTCTGTAACTTTTCTTCAAGGGTTTCCACCTTACGGAGGGCCTTACCCTTGTCCGCCTCCAGAGTCGCAATAGAACTCTGGCTCTCTTCAAGCTGCTTCTGCAAGCGGCTGGTTTCCGTTTTACTCTTATTGGCGAAGGCTTTCTGATCAGAGCTTTGGGAAGATAGCGTTTTAATTTGCTGCTGGGCTCTGCCCAGGTTCTGCTCCAAGCCATTAAGACGCTGCTGATAAAGATTACGGATTTTCTCTTCACAGGTCTGGAAAAATTCAATGCGGTATTCAATGACAGCTTTCAGGTCAGCTTCAAGCTCTTGTTCTCTGCTAAGCACGTTGAGAAATGACTCCTTGTTATTTGGGCAAAAATCTAAGTTCACCAGTGGAGAATATATCAAAATCAGTGAGAAGGCGTTCTCTTTGTTTGTTATTGTTCGTTTTTCTCTCTGTAAATAATGGCAACAGAACTGTGAAATGGCCACCTCGGGGAGATAACCTCACAACAAATACTGCTCTGAAACAATCTTTTTACTGCACACATAACAGGTATGTAACTATTTATTGCTCGCCAAAAGAGCTGTATTGCGAACACAGATCAAGCGATCCGAAATCCGCAACTTTTCTTACTTTGAGCTTTCTCGGATGAAGTTTTCCGGTCGCCACTTCCCCTTAGAGATCATTCTTCAACCTATACGATGATACGTAAGCTACCCTCTCAGCTATCGAATGATTGAGGCGTTGCTCACTGAGCGTGGGATTCCAGTCGATCACACCACCATCCACCGTTGGGTTGTGGCGTATGCACCTGAACTGGAAGCTCGGCACCGAAAAAACAAACCGTCAGTAAAAGCTTCATGGCGTATGGATGAAACCTACATCAAGGTCAAAGGTCGCGAGTGCTAAAAGCGGCAGCAACACAAGTGCACTCACTTCTATCAATGCAGGGCTCGACGACGGTGACCCAAAAATCACCATTTATCAGAGCAAGCACTTGAACAATATCGTGGAGCAGGGTCATCGATTTGTGAAAAGGATTACCCGCCCTATGATGCAGTTCAAGGATTTCTATTCTATCAGGGCGGCACTCGCTGGTATTGCGCTATCTCATATGCTGAGAAAAGGCCAATATTCAGATTCTGAATCAACGAAGCCGTGGGAGTACTTTTACTCTTTGGCGGCATACTTTTACTCTTTGGCGGCATAATTGTGCCTGGAGAATATTGACTTTTGGTTTATCTGAAAATTTGCAACAGAACCCCAAAATTTCCTTAATCATACGCAGACTGAGAGGATAAGTGATATACCAGCGAACAGCCTGCAGAACGATATCTTTGGGGAAGTGACGACCGGAAAACTTCATCCGTGGAAGCTCAGGAGTGGAAGAGGTTGCGGATTCTTGCTGGTATGGTCTGAGTTTGCAACAGAACCTTCCTACTGTAACCCACACCATTCAGAGGTAAATACTAGCTATCCTCCCCTACATCCTCACCATTAAAATGCCAAGCCACAGAGATTCTTTAATCCAACGCTAAACGAAAGTGCTACATGGACGGTATCAAAAACGTTCAGGAGGGCTTTATGACTGAAAATATACAGACTTCGGTCACTCCGGAAGTACTGAAACAGTCGATTATCTCCATGGCCATTGAGTCCTGGAGGGTATCGAAAATCTTTGACCGCATCCTCAGGGCAATCTCATTTGGCCATCTGCTCAAATAACACCCTGCAGCAGTAGTTCAAGATATTCATCATCAGCCGCTGCTGTAAGGCGCTTGTTTTTTACGCCCAGGTTTTCAGTTTTCTCCTGAGTCAGCAGATTCAGGGCTATTTGCCTGAACACGGCCATGTTTTCAGCACCACTCCCCTTCCTGATCCGGCATTCATCTTCCCGAAAACCGATATCAAGAACCCAGTGGAGGTTATTTTCGACCGACCAGTGCGCACGTACGGCACTCAGAAAGGTTTCTGCATCGGTGGCGAGACTAGAGATAAAGTAACGCCGTTCAATACTGACATCATCACCGACATGCCGCTCACCTTCAACAACACCAATCATGTTCAGATCTTTCCAGTTGTTACGCTGCTCAAGCCAGTCAATATCTGTACTCACCCAGCATCTACGGATCTCTATACGTCCATGGTTCTTATCGAGAGTTTCATGATGGCTGGCGGATTCTGGCAGAGAATCCTGACGGGTCAAAGGATCCAGAAAAAGCTTAATGTCGTCATGCAGCGTCTCATGGTTGCCTTTAACAGCCAGCAGATAATCCGCTTTTTTCTCTCGTATCTTTTGGGCGATGCTTTTCTGGCACCCCATGGCATCAGTACTGATGATGCACCCGCTGATTTCCAACATATCCAGCAGGGTTGGGATGGCTGTTATCTCGTTAGATTTCTCTGCCGTTTTAAGCTGCCCCAGCACCATGCCTGTCTCGCTGGCCCAGACATTGACCATGTGAATAGCTGCTTTATCATTTTTTTTGTCATGGGAGCGTCGTATGGTTTTACCATCAACAGCGACGATTTCACCATGGGTTCGGTCTGCAATGGCACTCACCCACTTGATAAAACATCCACGGAACTGCTCAGGATCCAGTGTGGCAAAGACTCTGGTAAACGTGTGGTGAGAAGGGACACCATGCGGTAAGGGAATGAACCTGCTGAGCCATTTGGACTTGCGTTTTCCCAGCTTCGAGACCATTTTCCAGTCATCTGCACCACAAAGAATCATACAGACAGCCATAAAAACAAGGTGAGGCAACGGATAGCGGTGGTTGTCAGCACGAAACTCTTCGAGATTGGAAAAGGCGTCAAGCAAAGTCATTAGGGGGCACCCTGAGCATGGGGGCTCAGAATGCCAGAAAGCACCGATGGATTTATTGCTTCAGGCCAAATGAGATTGCCCTGTCCGGCATTCTGGGCAATATTGATGTTATTGGCCAGTGAAGCTACCTGTCAGTATTTATTCACTCCGACCCCTTTTCTAGGGCCTGTTGTGGGTTATTTTTGTGTGCCCCCCCAGTAGTACAGATGCCAGAACTCTGGTTTATCGCTGAGATATTCTAGCGATGTCATAATACTGCTTACCCTTTCTGGGGCTTTACAGAATTCACATGTGTGTGGAAGAGTGCCACCCTTAACTAAACGGTGAAGCGGATAATCTTGCCTTATACCTTTGATGCAATTATTAAGCTCGCAGGCGCTAGGGGCGGGAGATTTCGTCAGTTGGAGTAACCCTCCATACCACCCCCCCTGGGTTGTCGTGTCATTAAACTGATATTGCTCTTGTTCTCCTTTTCTGTGTTTTTTTTGTTTTGTCTTTACTTGCTGCTGTTGTACGACTGCCACCTCCTTTGGCCTACTCATTATTTTATACACTATGTGACTAGCGGGTTTGATTACTTTTATATTAAGCAGAGGAGTGAAAATTGTATCATCACTATCATAAATCAAATGCTCCAAACCCATCTCTACATTTCTTAAGTGTCCCTGATTGTAGAACCGCATTCCTTCTTCAGTATCGAAGGGGCTGTTACGAACGTCAGGAAATGTCGGGTCAGAGAAACTGCCAACGGAAGCGGAAGAAGCATTAGATACAGCCGTTGAACGACGATTTGCAGTTCCAGGTTTGTTACCCTGTTCAGATATTCTACCGCCTGCAAAAGAAGCGAGTGGAAAGGAGTGAGGTGCTCCAGGGGCTTCTATATAGTATTCACCGTCACTGCCAGTAGTAGGGGTAGGGAGGGAAGCAGGCTGAGAGGAGGAGGTCAAGACAGCACCAGGTTTCATATAGAGATCACTGCTCTCCGCTTCGTTAAGTTCAGATGGAGTGGAGCTGTCAAGCTTGCCATCCCCGGGGGCCTTCGCTTGCAGTGAGCCATCGGTTGTAGATGACTGGTGCTGCTGACCTGTGCTTGTTATGGTCCGTTTCCGTGGTTTAGGCCTAGGAGGCCTGACAGCATTATCATCGCTGCCCATTGATAACTGTTGCATCATAAGGGTGACTTCATGACTTTTGACAGGGACCACTGGAGGTGGTGTATGAGAGGGAGGAAGCCATGGTGAATGCCTCTCTAATTTCTCTTTTAAACTAACTTGAACCAACTCTGGCAGATACCTTTCTTCATCATGCCACTTTGGTATATAGAATGGTCTCCTAACATCTGGCTTTAATGGTAACGACGGATCCAATGTCATCTCAATCAGTTGAGTAGATGTATTCAGTCTGTTGAGTGTTAATAATTGAGTACCGCTGCTTGCCAATATAATGGCACTGTTTTTTTTAACATCATTATTCTGTACAATAAAATTCACTGTACCCAGAGCCAAACTGTTAGTTCCAGTATGATCTGCCTTGTAGTTAACTTTTAAAAACTGGAAACGCGCCCCCTCACCTCTATCAATTGTTATTTGAACGGCTATTGATGCTTCATTGTCATGGCATCCTAACTCGTTAGCAATATCAAATTTCTTTATTGTGTTTATTGCTGTTTGTACGATCCATGAATCCTCTATACCACCAAATTTCTCGATTATACTCTCACCAGCCACTCTGACAGGGTCATCAAAATCAACAAGCCCCGCTCCAAAGGCGAATTCATGCTGATCACCCTCCTTCCTTTCAGAGTCTAACCGGAAGGAGAAAAAAACATCCTCGCTATCGACAGTTTCATAGATTGCATCATCCGGAAGAGGGGCATGACCGTCAGTAGTCGTTACACTCTTTGAGGAAGCCTCTATCTTCCGTTGATATTGATCATTCAGCGGTAGATAAGATGAATCCTTATTTATAAGATCACGTGGCGACAGAACAATTATTTGTTGTGTATCACCGTAATTTATTCCTAGTGCCAGGTCTTCAGCATTAACGCCTAATTCAATCCTACCCCCAGCCACAACCTCACCAATAACATCACTTTCTCTCTTCCCCACCACGCCAGAGAACGTTTGATACCGGAAAAGCGATTGAGAATCAAGATTATGTTCTCCATCCACGTTTATGGTGACAGTGTGTTGTTGCTCTTTGTTATCATTAACTTCAGAATAATGATGCCATAAGCCTCCAGGAAATATAACATCAACCCTTGGAAGTGCAATTGCAGAGCAAACATAACAACATAACAAGTTCACTAGAGCTGGCAGAATAATTTTCAACAAACACATCCGCATAACAACAGCCTCTGAGTTGCGCCAAATGTAAACCATCACTCATCACGAGCTTAAAAACGCACTCCAGCATCATAGCTCACAAATTTTTATTACTCTCCTACTCCCTTAAGCATTCAGGAGACTAGCTTATATCCAAAGTAGATCAAGAAAGACATGACACTGAATTATTGGCATCTTGATTTAATTTACAATCAGCAGACTGGTTTAAACTGCATTAGTCTCCTACCCAAGCCAGATGATTACATTCAATTCTTTGAGATAGCTTTTACTAACTACATGCTTTTCAACAATGCCTTCAATATTAGCCTCGTCAGTAAAATCTGTGGGTCATTTCAGGCTCGGGGAGCTTGCCGAGGGCATGATATAAAGCAATTTCCGCACATCTGTAGGTTCTGAAGCCGTAAGATTTTCTCATAGTGAGTTTTATTTTGGTGTTCAGACCTTCAACTATTCCGCTGGAATACGCCTTCCTGGCCCTGAACCAGTTCAGAATAAGAGGCTTATGTCGTCGGATTGTTTTAACGACTTTCTTCATCGGTTCCAGCTTTGACCGCATGACCCGTGTGCTCCACCGATCAAGATATTTTCCTGCCCAATGCGGCGAGACGTATTCCCAGAACGCCTGGAATTCCTCTTTGAGAAGGTAAGCCCTGACACTTTTCAGGTTGTACTGGAGCACCGTGTTGAGTTTGATCTCTTCTTTCTCTGTGAGATTCTCCTGTCGCTTCAACAAACACCAGCGGGACTTTTTGAGAACGGGTTCGTAGCCGTCAGCCTGAAGTTGTTTGTGTTCGGATGCTCTGATTTCATCAATGGCTTTGTTGAGCATGGCAACGATGTGGAACCGATCCAGTATGGGGAAAAAAAGGAAAAAAGGGAAAAAAGGGGAAAAAAGGGTCAGGTTCATTTTTTTAAAAGAGTAAAAACAAACCTGACCTTCTCTTCCCTCTCTACTGCTATCTGCTAAGGATCTCTGGCAGAGCGCGTATATTAACCACTCTTGCCATCCACCCGAGGGCGGCTAAGAATCGGCAGATAAATCACAAAGAATATGCCATAGGCCATCAGCCACAGGGTGATGCTGATCATCAACCACAGGTTGGTTTGCAGGGGTAGCAGGGCTGGCAGTATGCGGACAATCGCTGCGGCAGCAATCAGAATAAAAGACAGTGCAATGGTTTTTCCTGTCTTCAGTGGTCGTCCGGTATGCCCGAGAGAGACACGGCTGATCATGGCCAGTATCAGGCCACCAATGCCGCCTACTGTCAGGGCGTGAATCATAATCGATGAAGTTACGCCCGTGTCCATATAATGCAGAAAGGCCAGAAACAGCCCTAGCACAATAAACAGATAGGAAAGATGCAGGGACCAGAGCAGGGGGATACGCAGGGTTTTTCGCCCCTGCCAGCTCGTCAGTCGGCTGAGGTTGGCAATAGCGGCGATGAGAGCGATGAATCCTGTTAGTTGGGGAAACTGATCATCGGTACCAGACAGCATCAGCAGAGTCAGCAATACTAATGGAATAATGGAGCCAAGCTCTCTGGGCTTATTGGTTTCCGGCTTGGGAAGCTTAAGCCGGTTGGCAGTAAAGAAAGGAATCACCCGACCACCCAGAATGGCCATCAGCAAGGCAACCAGATAAATGCTGCCATAAGCCCCCTGCCAGGCCAGAGTGTAATCACCAGCAATAACTCCCGCGTGCATAATACCGCTGGCCAGTGCCATCAGCAGCAGAACGGGAGTAAACATCAGATTGCGCCACATTTTCACTCTGATGACATAACTGGCCATAAGAGCGGCGGTGATCACCGGAAAGGCAATATCAATACCGGCTATCAGCATCAATGGAACCGAGCCGGGAACCAGCAGCAATACCCGTCCTGCCAGCCATAAACCAAACAGCAGCATTAATGGTTTGCCTTTGATGGCGGGAACCCCGGTCCAGGTTTGTACTGCTGTCAGAAGAAATCCGGCAATAATGGCCATGGTAAAACCGAACACCATTTCATGCATATGCCACCACAGCATCCCACCGTATGGCTGCAGAGTCAGGCTGCCAAACAGTGACAGTCCCCAAAGCATCAGGCTAATCATGCTGAATAGTACACCGGCAAGAAAGAACGGCCGGAACCCTAGTCGAAACAGGGCTGGTATACGTTCTTCAAGGGTAGGATCGGATATCTGCATCATAGTGACGACTCTTTATACACTGTTGCATCTATCTAACGCTCGAATGGCAGTTGATGCAAACTGTGTCGTATAAAAAGATAATTATGATCAAGCGCTCTTGAGGGGAGAGTCTGTGAACTCCACAGCCTTCAGGGGCTGTAGAGTTCTTCATGGGAGCCGTGTGGTTACAACTTTTTGACGTTCACCTCTGCTTGATCGTTATCCAGTGCCAGTTTGTAGCCAAACGACACATGGTGGTAACGAGCGCTGGTATAGTCATCATGAATGGCAAAGCCAAAGTTATACACCTTGCCGAGAGAACAAAGGAGAACAAAGGGAACAAGAACAAAAGGGACAAAGGAAAGGGACAAAGGAAAGGGACACCCACAGAACAAAGGCAGAACAAAAAACAACTATCAACTAAGCGTCAATAGCAGCATGCTCCTATAAGAACCAGGAAATCATAGAAAGAGGTACAACTTTTTACAGTAGAAAAAACTCTTTGGGCAATGGTCAAAAGGAAAGGCGTATCACGAGGATTAACGTGCAGGGAACAGCCGCTGGCTGGCTCTTACCCCTTGCACCCAACGCTGACCGAGTGTTTCAGCATAACTCTTCAGCGCATTAACTTTCCCCACAGCATGAGTAAAGTGATGCCCTCCCGGAGAGAGAACTTTCACCCATTCATCCGCATCAATACCCAGTCGTATCAGAATTGAAGGCGAGCCAGAAAGTATCGCTCCACGCTTGTCATCCCGAATGGCACGGCCAGACCAGTCGACAAGTTCCATATAATCAACCAGCGAAAACGGTATGGCTCTCACTTTCGACTGCCCTTGTACGCCCAAAGGTTTGACCTGTAGAGGCTGGCAGCGTTGCTGTGTTTCTCGTGATGTTTGCCATTGGCGAATACGTAGTTGCAGTGAGGTGTAGTCTGAGTTTTCTGGTTTGCTGGCCATACCCGCACGAACGGGGTTCAAATCTACATAAGCCATACAGGACAGCAAGGCTGCATCATCCAGCAGAGCCTGACTCTTGAATCGCCCCTCCCAAAACCGGCCTTTGCAGCCATCTTCTTCATTAGCTTTACGAGCTAAATGTTCATTCAGGCAACGCATAAACCAACTGATATCCTGCAAGCGATTGCGATACTCTTCAGCAAACTGGCTCACACGGTTTTGTGAGGCTTTGTCCAGAGCAGAGCCTGCCAGGAAACGTTGTACCAACAGTGGCCCACTGAAAAGTTGAGTCCAGCGTTCCAGGACGTCTCTGTCACTCCAGTTTTCGCATACTTGCTGGTCGACATACAGCACCACATGATAATGGTTCGACATCACCGCATAAGCGCACACTTCTATCGCAAAAACAGACGCCAACTCTTCCAACCGATCAACAACCCAGGCTTTACGGTGCTCATAATTTGTACCCGTCAGGTGATCCTCTCCCCACAAATAAGCCCGCCGAACACAACGGGCCATACAGTGGTAGTAAGGTGTCGTTTGAGCATCGATCAGAGAACGGCGGGCACGGGTCATAGTGATGATGACTACTGACAGAAAGATGGTGCAAAGGTAGTCCCCGTGCCGGTGGTGTCAAATCTGTGGGTGTCCTTTATCTTTTTTTATCTTTTCGTGAGTCTCTGCGACCATGGTCTGACAGGTTGAAGGTGTAAGACTTTAGTCTCAGACTGGGGGAAATTTCGGGCATAACGCCGAGGTGTTGCTTCCGTTTCTTTTTTGGAACTGCTTATAAAAGAACGTTCATTCTCTCCACACTAAAGTTCAATGGTTGCTCTGCAATAACCCTTCGATACTGAAGATTGAAGAACAACAAACTTAAAGGCAGGGAGACATTATTATGACAATGAGATATGCAGCAGCTACCACACCTCCACACAACAGCTCTCCAACCGGGATGGCGGGTAAAGCTACAGATTTAGATTCAACAAACTCAACAATAAAGCCCGTTGTAAGTGAGTCTCATATTGCCATGGCCCCCTCTCGTTCAGACACCAAATTGTCTGACGCACAATCCAAAACAATAGATCAATATAAAGTGACTTTTTCCGATAAAGCCAAGACCATTGCTAAGTTCTTACTGATACCATTTGTTGGCATACCGATTGGCATATACAAGGTTATGACCATGACGCCTCTCACTAAAGTTGATAACCAGATAGATGTTTTGAATGGGCGTATGAGAGTTGAGAACGCATATATGGGGTTTATTAAAAGAATTGCCGCACTGGATTTAAAGAACTATAACAGTGTGGTTGATGACAGTCAGCAATTAAATATAAACATTTCTAATCCGAAGGGGTTTGATAGTCTCTGCTCAGATGGCGTTCTGAAAAAATTAGAGGATCAGAAGGCTGGCTGTGATCAGGATTCATGCTTTATATTCTCAGATGAAAGACTGAAAGCGCTGGCAAAGAAGAAAAAGTATATTCACAGGTTAATTGTGTCTATTAAGGCTCTTCGGAAGGGAAAGGAAGAAATTCACAGAATAGAAGGTGAACTCCAGACTAAACAGAATGACAGAGCAGTACTTTTGGTGTGCAAAATACCCCAACTGATTTAACAGCGTTCTGTTGAAAAATGAGGGTTTCCGGATTGATTTGTCAGTATGACGCCAGCAATTCAAACCAAAAGATAGCCCTCAAACTTTCGTGCATTAACAAATCAGATTTCCTGCGTTCTTCAACTGCTGCTGGATTAATACAATAAGTGCAATCGATTGAAATTTCAGATGTGAGTCAGCTGCTGGTACATTTCGTAGCCAATTACCGTATTTAACCGATTTTGCTAAAGAAAATATAATTCTCCTCAGCAAAATCGTCTTCATGAATACCATTAGATAGAGTGTTTAATGACTGGCAAACACCGACTTATGACCATCCTTGGTATAACTGAACGTCTGATAATCATCCTTACGATCACCATACTCCATACCCGGAGACCCCATTGGCATTCCCGGGACAGCCAGTCCTTTCACGCCTTCAGGTTTCTCGGTCAACAGACGGATAACGTCTTCTGCCGGTACGTGGCCTTCAATAGCGTAATCACCGATCATGGCGGTGTGGCAGGAACGGGCATTAGCCGGAACACCTGCGCGGTCTTTGTATCGGGTTACATTCTGAACATCATGGTTCATCACCTTGAAGCCATTCTCTTCCATATGTTTTGCCCACTCGGAGCAACAACCGCAGGTCGGTGACTTGTACAACATCACCATCGGCTTTTCTGTGGCAAAACTAGTGGCAGAGCTCAGAATCAAAGACGCACCCAGCGCCAGCACTTTCAGATTTTTCATGGTTTCACTCTCCTGGTTTTTAATAGTCTTCAGTTATCAATTTTGCGGCTATGCCACAGGTAGTAAATAGCGGGAACCAACACCAGTGTGACCATTAGAGAACTGGTGATACCGCCAATCATCGGTCCGGCGATACGCTGCATCACCTCGGCACCGGTTCCATCGTTAAGCATCACAGGAATCAAGCCAAACAGGATGGTACAAACCGTCATCATAATGGGGCGCAGTCTCAACACGGCACCATCCATAACCGCCTCACGAACATCTGTCTGCCTGATGTTTTTTCCCTGTTCACTGATTTGTAAACGACGCTCGTTCAGTGACTGATTCAGGTAAACCAGCATCATAATGGCGTTGCCCACCGTAACCCCAGCCAGCGCAATAAAGCCCACGCCGACAGCCACCGAGAAGTTGTAGCCCTGCAGATACATCAGCCAGATACCGCCAATCAGGGCAAAAGGCAGGGTGCCCAGAATAGTGACCACTTCAAAGGCATTGCGGAACGTCAGGAACAGAACAACAGTGATAAAGAACAGGGTAACCGGAATGATGATCGACAGGCGTTCATTCGCCCGCTCCATATATTCATACTGTCCGGTCCAGTCCAGGGCATAACCCGCTGGCAGTTCCAGCTGGTCAGCAACTATGGATTGTGCCTCCCGTACATAGGAGCCCAGGTCACGACCTTCGATATCGACCAGTACCCGGCCTGCAGGCCGGGCATTCTCGGAACGAATGGCTCCGGGGCCGTCTTCGATATAAATATCGGCTACATCTTCCAGAGCAATGCTCTGTCCGGCAGGAGTGACGACCGGCAGGGTTTTCAGGGCTTCCACCGAATTTCTGTAACTCTGTGGATAACGTAGATTCACCGGATATCGTTCCAGACCTTCCACAGTACTGGTGACATTCATACCGCCAATGGCTGACGAAGCCACTTGCTGAATATCATTGATATTCAAGCCAAAACGAGCTGCTCGCACCCGGTTAATATCCACCTTGATATAGCGACCACCAACAACACGTTCGGCGTAAACCGAAAGGGTTCCGGGTACGGGCTGAAGGATTTTTTCCAGCTTACGACCAACCTCTTCTATCACCTTAAGGTCCGGACCTGTGACCTGAATGCCAACCGGTGTTTTAATCCCCGTAGACAACATGTCGATACGGGTACGAATAGGCATTACCCAGGCATTACTCACCCCCGGTAGCTTAACCAGAGATTCCAGCTCCGCTTTCAGGGAATCCGGTGTCACTCCGTCACGCCACTCATTGCGAGGCTTAAGCTGTACCACGGTTTCAATCATGGTCAGTGGTGATGGATCAGTGGCGGTTTCGCCCCGTCCCACCTTGCCAAAGACGGTTTCTACTTCTGGTACGGTTTTGATCAGCCGATCGGTCTGTTGCAGCAGCTCTCTGGCTTTACCCACCGAAATACCGGCATAAGTCGTGGGCATATACATCAGGTCGCCCTCGTCCAGCGGTGGCATAAACTCGCTGCCGAGTTTTGACGCAGGCATAAAACCAACCACCATCAATACAGCAGCACCGGCCACCAGTGTTTTGGGCCAGCTCAGTGACAGTTTTACAAAGGGACGATAGGCGCCCATGAGTGCTTTATTGACCGGGTTACGATCCTCCGGCATTACCTTGCCACGCACCAGATAGCCAATCAGCACAGGAACCAGAGTAATGGTCAGGCCTGCGGCCACGGCCATAGCATAGGACTTGGTAAAGGCCAGGGGCGAAAACATGCGCCCTTCCTGCGCCTGTAGACTGAATACCGGCATAAAGCTCACGGCTTCAATCAACAGGGAGAAGAACAGCGGCGGGCCAACTTCCAAAGACGATTGTCGTACAACTCTCCAGCGGTTTGCTGCGGTGATCGTCACCCGTTGCATATGCTTGTGGAAGTTTTCAATCATGACAATAGAACCATCCACCATGGAACCTATGGCAACAGCGATACCACCCAGAGACATGATATTGGCATTCAGTCCCTGCAGATACATGATCATAAAGGCGCCAAGAATACCCAGTGGCAGACTGATCACGATCACCAGCGATGACCGTAAGTGCAGCAAAAACAGAGCACAAATGGCCACCACAATACCCAGCTGAATCAGTAGCGTATTGGTCAGGGTTGAAATAGAGCTGTCTACCAGTTTTGAGCGGTCGTAGGTGGTGATGATCTCAACACCTTCAGGCAGACCGCTTTGTAATTCGTCCAGCTTGGCCTTTACCCCATTAATCACCTTCTGGGCGTTCTCGCCGAAGCGCATAACGATGATGCCGCCAACCACTTCACCTTCTCCGTCCAGATCAGCAATCCCCCTGCGCATCTGGGGGCCTGCTTTTACTGTGGCGACATCACCCACCGTCAGAGGTGTTCCGTCGTCTGTGACCATCAAGGGGACTTGTCGTATATCTTCCAGACTGGAGAGATAGCCAGTAATACGCACGATGTATTCCGCTTCTGCCATCTCGATCGCTGAAGCACCAGCCTCTCGGTTGCCCTGCTGCAGGGCCTGTTGCAGTTTCTGCAGGGGAATGCCGTAAGCTCGCAGTTTATCGGGGTCAGCCACTACCTGATATTGCCGCACCATACCGCCAACGGTTGCCACTTCACTGACACCGGGTACCGACTGCAGCTGAAACTTCAGAAACCAGTCCTGCATACTGCGCAGTTGGGCCAGGTCGTGCTGGCCGGTTTTATCCACCAGTGCATAGTTAAACACCCAGCCAACACCTGTCGCATCAGGCCCCAGTGCTGTTTTGGCTTCGGGAGGCAGGCTGGACTGTATCTGATTCAGATATTCCAGCACCCGCGAACGAGCCCAGTACATATCGGTACCATCTTCAAACAGAATGTAAACGTATGAACTGCCAAACATGGAAGCACCACGCACATCCACCGCCCCTGGCACAGCCATCATGGCCGTGGTCAGCGGGTAAGTGACCTGGTCTTCCACCAATTGTGGCGCCTGCCCGGGATAGTCGGTTTTGATGATCACCTGCACATCCGAAAGATCGGGCAAGGCATCCACCGGCGTGTTGCGGGTCACCCAGGCACCACCAAACAACAGCGCCACAGCAGCCAGAATCACCAGAAAACGGTTTTCCAGTGATCCGCGAATAATCGCTTTGATCATGGTGTGTCTCCCTTAGTGATTCATCTTGCTGTGGTCCATCTTACTGTGATCCATGTCTGGCATAGACTCAGAGCTCGAGCTGGAATGATCCATCTGCTCATGGTTCATTTGGCTGTGATCCATCACAGGTTCTGCAGCCGTACTGGTTTCGATGGCTGTGATTTCAAAACCACCCCCCTCCAGCTTTTCCACTTCAAAACGAACCTTTGCTCCTGAAGCAACAGACGATGTATCAAGCTCTTTACCAAAGTCAAAAAACATGGACATGGTCGGCCATTCCCATTCAGGCACAGGCTCATGGGTGATATAGAGACTGTCATCCATCACATCTTCAACGACACCTGTCATCCAGACGCGATTACTGGCAGGTTCTTCATAGCGGGTGAGATCAGCACTGACGCTGGACTCGGAATCAATCAGAAACTGGGCAGAAGTCACTACTTTGTCGCCTTCTGCCAGACCTCTTAGAATCTCCACACGGTCTGCCACTGTGCGTCCGGTCTGAACCCGTACGGAGCGAAATTTGCCATCACCCAGATCCTTAACCACACGGTTTTGTTGCCCGGTTTGAATCAGGGCTTCAGCAGGAATATTCAGCGCTTCAAAAGTGCCCGTATTAATAGCCACACGGGAATACATATTGGGTTTCAGTTCGGCACCAGGGTTATCAAACCTCAGCCGGACTCTCAGACTGCGTGTTTTCGGGTTCAGCTCCGGATAGATGTAATCCACCACACCCTGCCATTTCCGGCCTGGCAGGTATTCCACAGTCATAGTTGCTTTCTGGCCCGACCTGATCAGCTGTGATTGGCGTTCAAACACGTCAGCCACTATCCAGACAGAGTCCAGACCAGCCAACTCAATAATGGTTTTGGATGGGTTGATATAACCGCCTTCACGGGTATTGAGACGGGAGACGTAGCCGTCTTTCGGGGCATAAAACGCCAGTGTCCGCTCAACTTTGCCGCGCTTGACGATGCGTTCAATCACAGCTTCCGGTACATCCAGCGATGCCAGCCGTTTTCTGGAGGCAGTGATCAGCCCTTGTCGATTAGAGCGCAGGGCGGATACCAGCTCTTCCTGCGCGTTAACCAACGCAGGAGAGTACAGATCAAAGAGTCTGCTGCCGGCTTTTACAAATTCACCATTGGACGACATCTGAAGATTTTCTACCCAGCCTTCTACACGACTGTTGACCTGAAATATGCTGTCTTCGTTGTATCCAATAACACCGACTGTGCGGACTTCGGGTATCAACAGGCTTTTGTTGACGACTTCGGAACGCACGCCAAGGCTATTTTTAACAGCAGGCGACACAGTCACAGTGCCTGCAGGATCTTCAGCACCGGATGTCTCCTCATAAACAGGTACCAGATCCATTCCCATGGGGGATTTGCCCGGTTGGTCGCGCCGGTAATTAGGGTCCATGGGAGCCACCCAGTACATGGGCTCTTTTTCCCCGGAACCGGCAGACTCTGCCGGGTTTTGGGAACCCATAAAATTCTGGACTGAGACTCCGGCAGCGAAAGCAACGGTAGAAGCGAGCAAGGTAAGAGTGAGTTTATTCATTAGAGTGCTTCTCCCCGATGAGTTTGCTGAAGATCCTGCGGTGCCGGAGCAAAGTATTGGAGGCGAGCTGCACTCTGGCGGCTGTCAGCCTGAAGCCGGAGGAACTCCAGAGAGCTGGTAAGCTGGGCTTTGTAAGCCTGAATCACATCGTTGAAATCACTGGCATCCGACTGGTATGAACGCAGGGCTGCATCGGCCTGGTTGCGCACCTTTGGCAGCAGTTCTTTCCGGTAAAGTTCTACCCGCCTCAACAAACCTTCATAGCGAGACTGTTCAGCATCAAACTCCCCCTGCAGTTGCTGCAGGGTATCCAGCCGTTGAGCAATACCGGCTTCCCGACGATAATGACTGGCAGTCAGCTGTCGGTCCTGACGATTGCCGGTAAACAAGGGAATGTCCATCATCAGCATCGCGGAGAACCTGTTGCGGCTACTGGCTCCTGTGTTCATCTGCTCTCTGCCGTATTTCAGCTCAACGCCAAACTGCGGCTTGTAGCTTTCATTGGCCAGCGCTACATCTTGCCCAGCCTGCTGAACATCCAGCTCTGCTGCGATAACCAGCGGGTGCAGTTGCAAACGAGCTTTGCTGTCTTCTGGCATCAGGGCAAAGTCAGGCAGTTGACGGGGGATGACACCAGCTGGAGTATTTCCCAGCCAGCGTAATAATTGAGCCTCGCTTTGCTCTTTGCTGGCAACGAACGACACGATACGATCATCCAGTCGGGTCAGTTCCACTTCCGCACGAAACAGATCCTGCTGTTTCTTTTTACCCTGGCTGTACAACGATTCGGTGACATCGACCAGGCTTTCAAACAAGTAACGATCCTGCTTCAGCTGGTTGATGCCCTGTTGCCAGTACCAGATATCCAGCCATGCCAGCCTGACACTCTGCAGCACCTGTAAACGACGATTGCTGGCAGCGACTTCACGACTTTCGCCTTGTAATTCCACCTTACGGCGCTGAAGCTTATTACTGCTGCCTCTGGGTAGCATTTGCTGTACTTTCAGTTCGAACATGCCCTGGTTAAAAGGATCAGGGTTATTCCCCGGCAGGTTCATAGTCCCGATGGAAAGAACCGGGTCCCTCCAGGTATCAGCAGCGACGGCTTGTTCTGCAAAGGCACTGCTCTGTGCCTGCAGAGCCTGTACGCCATAATCGTTGGACAGTGCCAACTGTTCTGCTTTCGGCAGAGTCAACTCATCCGCCGGCAATGAAACAGCACTGATTGCCAGGCAGAACACCGCCAGACGCCTTAGGGTTGTCACATTTCTGCGACTGTAGGAAAACATGGTTTTTCTCCGTTGGAGAACTGTGTGCTGCAACACCATCAGCCATTACGGGCAGGCGTACACGACAGTTCGTAAACAATAACCGGGTTAAATAAGGTATTGCGACAACGGACTATTCGAGAAAAGAGGCTTTCGCCAGATAGATTTCGGGTCGGGAGGAGAGAATATCGGGCTCGGTAAATACCTGCCAGACACGAGTCTGCAACGTCTCGTTTAATACTTCCTGCACTACCACATAAAGCAGGGCATAGAGAGGTTTAAGGTCGAAAGTGTTGCTTAGTTGCAATGCTGGGTCACTGCCTTCACAGTCCGGACAGGCTGCCTCCATATCTTCCATACTATGGGACAGGGTTGAGCCGGTAACGCAGCAATCGTGTATGTTCCCGGAATGGCTGCTGTCATGAGCCATTTCAGACGTCAGACCGTCAGGCATTTCATGGAGGGTTCCATGAGATATCATCTGACCTTCTGCTATCGACATCATGCAAAACTGCAACACAGACAGAATCATCACAGCGATAAGCGCTGTGCTGATAGAGCGACTGTGTTGATGGTAAAGCGTAGTGAGCATGATTCAGGTCAAATGGGCATGAGTATATTAGCCACACTATCCCATTTCGGCTAAAAAACGTCAATTATGACCAATACGGAAAAGCGGTTCTGTTGCAAACTCAGACCATACCAGCAAGAATCCGCAACCTCTTCCACATCTGGTTTCAGCAACTGGCGGCCGGGAAATATGATGGCGTCAGCGACCTAGCCCGCAAGCGCGGCCAAACCAGCAGCTATGTGTCCCGCATCCTCAGGCTGACACTACTCTCTCCCTGGCTGCAGGAAATCATCCTGACCGGCAAATCTCTGGGCGGAAGAACACTGGCTGATTTTATGGATGGTTTTCCCCTACCCTGGCACGAACAGCAACAGTGGATCAAGTAATACCCTCTTCCTATTCTCTTTAATTTCGTTCACAGGGCATGCCTTAATACCAACAAATAAACGACAACAGCCCTATTTATTTTTTTGAGAGATCAGACCTTTTTACCTTTCTATGCAAGCAAAAAGTTTTCAAGAACCCTAAACGACAGTGGTTTTGAATAGAGTCTAGCTTAATGATCTCAAAGGGATTTATTCCGGTACCGAAAAAGCCTCTCTAGCACTGGAAAAACAGAGAACAGGTGGAAACAGGGGTTTTAGGAGGGAAAACAGAGAGGTTTTAGCTGTGAAAAGAGTACCGGCTTGAAATGAGGAAACACCGGAAAAACAGGGGATTTATCACGCTTATAAACGTAAAAATCCCGCAACAGATAATTGTTGCGGGATTCTCTTTTATGGCGGTGAGGGAGGGATTCGAACCCTCGATACCGGTTTAGGGTATACTCCCTTAGCAGGGGAGCGCCTTCAGCCACTCGGCCACCTCACCACACGAAAAACATCATACCTTTACGCTTTGTAGAGTCAATTGCTGACCATCATAAAAAGCTTGAGGAATGAAAAACCCGTCTTTCTTGACGGGTTTAGCTCTTAATAAAAGAAAGTGGCGCGTCCTGGAGGATTCGAACCTCCGACCGCCTGGTTCGTAGCCAGGTACTCTATCCAGCTGAGCTAAGGACGCACTGAAAAACTTCAGCAAACAAACATTTAAATTTGCTTATCAAGCAACACGATGAAATTTACAGTTAAACGACATCGATTGTCAATCTGGCGGTGAGGGAGGGATTCGAACCCTCGATACCGGTTTAGGGTATACTCCCTTAGCAGGGGAGCGCCTTCAGCCACTCGGCCACCTCACCGCGGAGACGGCCGTTATAATAACAGATTAACGCTGAATGCAAAGCCCTTTTTAAGGGCTTTTCATGAGCACGAGAAAGAGTGATTGGAAAAGTGATTCATTAGAGAAAACAAACAGTTAGGTGACCCAGTATCAATACTGATTACCACCCTCCCCTTCAGCTTCCGTCTCCCACTCTTGATGGTGTTGGCCAGAACCTGAATGGCCACCGGAACCTCCTTCACGCTCCTTCTGGATACGCTGATAGATTTCTTCCCGATGAACTGCAACTTCCTTTGGCGCATTAACGCCGATACGAACCTGGTTACCTTTTACACCAAGAACGGTCACGGTGACATCATCACCAACCATCAAGGTTTCACCAACTCGGCGTGTCAGAATGAGCATTACTGTCTCCTTGTTCTATAACCCATAAACAATGACCGTAATCGATGACAGTAATCCAAGCCCCCAGAAAGGGTTTAAACCGTGAATACTGCCTGCCGGTTTATTGTTACGAAGCATAAACATAATACAGGTCTGGAGATTGGCAATCCGTTACTGCATTATCTTTTAGTTCTGGCAGCACAAATCCAAAACCGTTCCCTTGAAACTGCCACTTCTGCTCACGTTTGTGTTAACGCTACCCGAAGTCACACCAGAAACACGCTGCACTAGCCAGACGGCACATTGTTAACAGACACCATCCGTAAGTCCTCCTGTACAAACAGGTTAGAATCACTTCCGGAGCCTTCCCACTACTTTTAACCGGCCCGCACCCTTACAGATACAGACCAGAGAACAGGCAAGCCAACCAATAAAGGAGGATTACTCCTGCTTTGCACTAACACCTTGATCGAGCTCAAATGTAGAATGCAAAGCACGCACTGCCAGCTCAAGGTACTTTTCCTGAATTACCACCGAAACCTTAATCTCGGAAGTAGAAATTATTTGTATATTGATGCCTTCAGCGGCCAATGCCTCAAACATCTGTGTCGCAACACCGGCGTGTGATCGCATACCAACACCAACAATAGACACCTTGGCAATCTTGTTATCGCCATCATACTCACGGGCACCAAGATCTCTACAAGTTTTGCCTACAACTTCCAGCGCACGCTGATAATCATTTCTGTGCACCGTAAAAGTAAAATCTGTAGTCTGATCGGCAGAGACGTTCTGCACAATCATATCCACTTCTATATTGGCACGCCCAACTGGACCAAGAATACGTGACGCAACTCCCGGAATATCCGGCACTCCCTTGATGGTCAGTTTTGCTTCATCCCGGTTGAATGCAATACCGGAAACAACTGGCTGCTCCATCTCGCTCTGCTCCTCAAGTGTTATTAGTGTGCCCGGGCCATCCTGAAAACTGTGTAGCACCCTTAAGGTCACATTGTACTTGCCAGCAAACTCGACAGAGCGAATCTGCAATACCTTCGAGCCGAGGCTGGCCATTTCCAGCATTTCCTCGAAGGTTATTTTATCCAGTCGGCGCGCACCTTCAACAACACGAGGGTCAGTAGTATAAACACCATCCACATCGGTGTAGATCTGGCATTCTTCCGCCTCTAGAGCAGCGGCCAGCGCCACCGCCGTTGTATCCGAGCCTCCCCGCCCCAGAGTGGTAATCCTTCCGGACTCATCAACTCCCTGGAAACCGGCAACCACAACAACCCTTCCGGCGTCGAGATCAGCTCTTACAGAGTCTGTATCGATTTCTTGAATACGGGCTTTGTTATGATAACTGTCTGTTCTGATAGCAATCTGCCAGCCGGTATAAGACCGCGCCGGGCAGCTGAGATTTTCCAGCGCCATTGAGAGCAAGGCTGTTGTGACCTGCTCCCCTGTGGACAGCAGCACATCAAGTTCTTCCGGCTTCGGATGCTCCTGCATTTCGCTGGCCATCGATACCAGTCGATTGGTTTCCCCAGACATAGCCGATACAACAACGACTACATCATGACCTTCTTGACGAAACTTCTGAATTTTCTCTGCAACAGCTTGAATACGCTCTACAGTTCCAACGGATGTTCCACCAAACTTCTGTACTATCAGCGCCATGTGTTCTTGCTTTTATTTATTTACGGGGCGAAATGTACCAAATCAGTACCGAAAGAAACAGTACCGCACGCTCCCCTGAGCCAACCCCGTAAGCCCAGGGAGACGGAATCCTGCTTAGAGTTTATCTCCAAGCCAGGATTCAACAGATGCCAGAGCTGCTGGCAAAGCAGAGAGATTATTACCTCCACCTTGTGCAAAATCAGGACGACCGCCGCCACGGCCACCAACCTGTTCACACACAAACTTCATCAAGTCTCCGGCCTTTACTTTACCCGTTAGGTCTTTTGTTACACCGGAAGCAAGAGATATTTTATCACCAGCTGTTGCAAGGAAAACAACACCGCATCCAAGCTTATTTTTGAGCTGATCGACCATATCTCTCAAGGACTTAGGATCGACACCATCATCGAGCCTTTTAACTAGCAGTTTCACGCCATTTATATCCACAGCATTTCCTGCCATATCGGCTCCAACTGAAGCTGCCATTTTTTGCTTCAACTGTTGGTTCTCCTTCTCCAGCTCTTTTGCCCGATCAACAGATGCTTGAACTAAAGAAACAAGATTATCAAAACTCGCTTTCACCATTTTTTGGATAGCTGAGAGTTTTTCATCTTTTTGGGCAAGAAAGTCCTGAGCAGCCTGCCCAGTCAGAGCTTCAATACGGCGAACGCCAGCAGCGATGCCTCCTTCACTGGCAATAACAAACTGGCCAATATCACCCGTTCGCTCAACATGAGTACCACCACACAACTCAACGGAGAAGTTATCTGTACCCATGCTCAGCAAACGCACCATTTCACCATACTTCTCACCAAAGAGCATGGTTGCGCCACGCTCAGCGGCGGTGTCCATATCGGTGACTTCAGTGTTAACAACAGAGTTTTCACGTATCTGCTGATTAACAATCTGCTCAACAGCCTTAACTTGCTTGTCAGTCATGGCTTCGCCATGGGAGAAGTCAAAACGCAATTTGTCTGGATCAACCAGAGAACCTTTCTGCTGTACATGCTCGCCCAGGACCTGACGCAGAGCTTTATGAGCCAAGTGAGTGGCAGAGTGGTTACGAGCCGTGTCGGCACGCTTACCCGCATCAACATCGGCAGAAACAGACTCACCAACCTTCAGGGAGCCAGTAACCAGTTCACCAGTATGGAGGTGGTTATCACTCTCTTTTTTGGTATCCAGAACCCGGAACTCACCAGTTTCGGTTTTTAGAACACCAGTATCGCCACATTGACCACCGGACTCAGCATAGAAAGGCGTTTTATTAAGAACGATTATGGCCTTAGTACCCGCCACGATCGCATCAACAGGTTCGCCCTCTACAAAGATGGCCTTCACGGTATCGCTATCATTCACATGACCAAAATAACCGGTAAACTCGGTTTCGCCCTCAATCTGAATAGAAGCGTTGTAGTCCACCCCAAACTGGCTTGCGGCACGGGCACGAACACGCTGCTCTTCCATGCACTTTTCGTAGCCAGCTTCATCGATGGTCAGGCCTCGTTCACGGGCGATGTCGTTGGTCAGATCAACGGGAAAGCCATAGGTATCGTAAAGAGTGAACACAGTTTTGCCGGGAATTTCTGTTCCCTTAAGACTGGAAATATCTTCTTCCAGAATCTTCATACCCTTATCCAGAGTACGAGCAAACTGCTCTTCCTCTTTTTTCAGGGTATCCATGATCTGGACTTTGTTATCCGCTACGATTTTAGCTGCATCACCCATCGCTTCAATCAGAGCCGGTACCAGTTGATAGAAGAAAGACTCGGTTGCTCCCAGCTTGTGTCCATGGCGACAGGCACGGCGAATAATCCGGCGCAGGGTATAGCCTCTGCCATCATTGGATGGGATAACGCCATCGGCAATTAAATAAGCACTGGAACGAATATGATCGGCGATTACCCGAAGGGAGTTATCACTGTTTTCAACGCCCCCCAACAGTTTGCCTGCTGCAGTTAGAAGGTGCTGAAACAGGTCAATGTCGTAATTGTTATGAACGCCCTGCACAACGGCTGCAATGCGCTCTAATCCCATACCAGTATCAACAGATGGCTTGGGCAGAGATTCCATTGTTCCGTCAGCCTGACGGTTGTACTGCATGAAAACAATGTTCCAGATTTCAATGAAACGGTCACCATCTTCTTCCGGCGTACCAGGGCGACCACCCCAGATATGATCGCCATGATCATAGAAAATTTCGGTGCACGGACCACAAGGGCCGGTATCACCCATCTGCCAGAAGTTATCTGAAGCGTAAGGAGCACCTTTATTGTCGCCAATACGAATAATACTATCTTCGGGAACGCCCACTTCATTCAGCCAAATGTTATAAGCTTCATCATCAGTCGCATAAACAGTGACACATAATTTCTCGGCAGGAACTTTCAGTGTACCGGTCAGGAAGTCCCACGCGTATTTGATGGCTTCCTGTTTGAAATAATCACCAAAACTGAAATTACCCATCATTTCGAAGAATGTATGATGCCGAGCGGTATAACCCACATTTTCAAGATCATTGTGCTTACCACCAGCACGAACACAACGCTGAGGGGTTGTCGCTCGGGTGTAATCACGCTTTTCACGACCAAGGAAAACATCCTTGAACTGGTTCATACCCGCATTGGTGAACAACAGAGTAGGATCATCATGGGGAACCAGAGAGCTGCTATCGACAATAGCGTGCCCTTGTCCTTCAAAATACTTTAGAAAAGCGGAACGTAACTCTGAACTCTTCATATCACCATCAAACTCTTCGGGAGCCTTGTTTACACCCATCCTTGCAGTAAAGTCAGACTGCGCCAGAAACGGGGTCAGAATGGCCGCATTATATAACTATGCTGCAGGACTGTAAGGGCTAGAACGGTGAATATTTCAGCAATATGAATGTTTTGTTGAAGAAACGCCTGCATAAAGAAAACTTTTCGGTATTTTTACTGCCCTTCATCATTAACCTCATCTGTATCAACCTCATCTGTACTTGCAACAGGATAGGCGACCACATCTTCTTCTACATAATGGACTTCTGGCAGATCATCCAGCGTTGCAACAAATTCACTATCACCTTCCAGCACCAGACCGCATGAACCAAAACTGCGGAGCACACGATAATTATCACCAGCCTGATCAACTGTTTTGAACAAATCGGTAAGCTCACAGTTCTTTACCAGTTAGGGAATGAAAACCACGATATAGCGGCTATTTCCTGAAAAAGAAAAAACGCTCTGACAGCATAAAACGACTGCCAGAGCTGTGAAACACAGGCTTTTACCCAGAAGTTTTTCCATCCATTACCTGAAACCAATACTCCTGCCATTCAGGGCTCCAGAGCCCTTACGATTGTGGTCACTCACTTTCAGTTTCCATTCTCCACCAGCAGGGTGCCCACAAGCATCCACCTCGTAGGTTTCTTTCAGGCCAGCAATATTTTCCTGACTGTCCTGCTTCTTCGATGTCTGCTGTGTACCGTCGGGGAAAATCAGGACTAGCTGAAGATCACCGATATAAGGATGGGTGATATCAACATCAACAGAAACAGTACCAGCATCACCCTGGTAATAACTGATAACGGGAACCGACACACCACGGGAGCGATTATCCGGAATATCCTCAGAAATCCGGGTACCGAACACTTTCTGCTCCTCGGGAACACTCACTGCAACGAGTGCCATAATCAGTCTCAAGAGTCAGACCACTGAATTCCTTATAAGCATCAATCATGACATACCAGGTACCAGCCTGCAGGCTCAAAATAGTGCCACTGTTCGCTATAGCGAGTGTCATCCGGTGTAGACTGATGAACCATGATCAAATCCGGTTCAGCGTAGAGCACCCCGGGCTGCTTAGATACAGTTTCCGCCAGTGCGTGCATTTCACTTACATGTTTATGAAGACCTGGATCAACAACATTGGCACCGCTGGCAGACATCCTGGTACTTAAAATTCTGCCACCTGCTGCCTGGGCCAGCATCGGATCATTTGCGGCCTTAGCCGGGTCAACCGGGCTCGCATACTTAACAACAAGACGATTGGTTTTCTCGGCAGGTGTCGTTTTTTCCGCAGCGTAACCACAAACTGCCGCGAATAATCCACACAACGAGAACGTGCATGAGGTGAATAGTGACTTCATCGCTAACCACAGACTTCCAGCGAAAGCCATCAGAGGCTAGATCATATTTTCACCATCACAAGAATAGGTGGGATGTGTTTACTACTTTCAACAGCTGACACAGCTCTCGATCCAGGCGAGAACTGTGTAGTAGCAGTCAGTCTATTGTTAGTCTTTTTCTGATAGTTCCAGGCGAGCCAAAAGGGAAGACGTATCCCAGCGTCGTCCACCAGCTTTTTGCACTTCACCATAAAACTGGTCAACTGCTGCAGTTACCGGAAGGCTAGCGCCATTTTTACGCGCCTCATCCAGACAAATACCCAAGTCTTTGCGCATCCAGTCCACAGCAAAACCATGATCATATTCTCCTGCCACCATGGTTTTGTAGCGGTTCTCCATTTGCCAGGATTGAGCCGCGCCTTTGGAAATCACGCCGATCACGTCTTCAACATTCAACCCCGCGTGCTTGGCAAAGTGAATACCTTCCGAGAGCCCCTGTACCAGACCGGCAATACAGATTTGGTTAACCATTTTGGTCAGCTGACCGGAACCACTTCCACCTAACAGCTTGATCTGCCGGGCATAAACATTCATCACTGGTTCAGCACGATCATAAGCCGGTTGATCTCCACCAACCATTACTGTCAGCACCCCATTCTCTGCACCGGCCTGACCACCAGAAACAGGAGCATCGAGAAAACCGATTCCCTTTTCTGCCGCTACAGCATGCAACTCACGGGTCACTTCTGCAGAAACTGTGGTGTGATCCACAAATACAGCCCCCTCAGCCATACCGGAAAACGCGCCATTATCGCCAAGACATACCTGATGCAGGTCATCGTCATTGCCTACGCAGGACATTACAAAATCAGCCCCCTTAGCGGCTTCCGCAGGGGTTTCCCGATAGGTGCCGCCATACTGCTCAACCCACGCCTGAGCTTTTGCTGTTGTCCGGTTGTAAACCGTTACCTCATAACCCGCGCTCAGCAAGTGGCCAGCCATGGGGTAACCCATAACGCCCAGACCGAGAAATGCGACACGTATTGCCATAAAAATGCCCTCTGTCACTGAACAGTATCAATACAAATATTATGAAGAGCTGTTTGAGCATTGTGCCCGATAAACTTCCAATCGCGCCAGAGCATCACTTTCCAAACAAACAGTTGATTGCCGCGCTGACAGATAACGATCATTAAAAACATCGAAGTAATCGTTTACCAGCCCGGCCGCTTTGTGCTCTTCCAACCACGCCAGACATTCCGCCCCAACTTCCGCCGTGCACAGATGATTATCTTTCTGTGCTCGCCTTAACCTGTAACGCGATGGTGAAGACGGTGTAATTCCGAGCACTGGCAAAGTATGCAGATAGGAACTGTGGTTATACATTTTCCTTGATTGCTGCCAGGTTGAGTCCAGCAATATGAATACCGGCTCCCGCCCTTTTCTCTGCTGCTCTTTAACTTCCGAGGCACTGGCTACCGGATTATGGGGAGCTAATGATTGTGGATAAACCAAAATCGGATAACGGTCTGACCTTGCCAACAGGTGCAACAGCCGGAAATCTGGCTCTTTCCTTTGCCAGATCGTTCGTCCACCACCAACACTGGATAATAATAAGCGCCCGGTATTAGTGGGTTTGTACTGCTCGTTGTAGTGCATCAGTAGCCAGAAGTTGGCACTAACATTAACTTTTGGAGTTATATCGCAGATACAAGCCATTATTGGCATCTGGCAGGTTTCACAACGGTTAACCTTCGCCCCTTTCGCCATAAAGGTACGTCTGTGGGGGAATGTATTTTCTGTCATATCACAATCTAAAAATTCAAATCTTTCCCTGATGGAAATCTTTCTCAGCTTTGGTCACCTTCTCAAGATAACGGCGTGATTCCTGACGGGGATGACGCTTGGTCAGCGCCCAATACACTTGGGATGGCTGAAGATCATTAATCTTCTGTATAGCTTTCTTGCGGTTTCTGTCGAATGTTTTCAACACATTACCAGCACCACCGTTATAAGCGGAAATTATTGCATAGCGTCTTGATAATGGATCACGAATATCTTTCAGATACGTGTTATCAAGAATATGAAGGTAAGCGGTACCAGCATCAATATTATTCCAGGGCTGGAACAAGTATTTACGGCTAGGCTGCCCTCTTCGTTTTTTTATTCGCTGGAAAACATCTCGCCCGGCTGTTGAAGGCACCACCTGCATCAATCCGTATGCATTCGCCCAGCTCACCGCAAAAGGGTTAAAGCTGCTTTCGGTTCGCATAATCGCATAGATCAAGCTTTCATCAATACGGTATTTTTGTGAGTGAGCACGAACAATACCTGCATATTGATACAGGCGCTTGGATTCATGATTCTTTACCAGCTCAAAATCCACGGCATACACCATGCCTTTACTGGTATTTCTTTGGGTCAGACGATCCTGAATTAAATAATCCGCATAACTTTTCGCCCGCCATTGCCAGCGAATAGGCTGACCATTGTTATCCAGAACCTGACCATAAAGGATAGGCTCCTTACCCAAAACCACCTCTGTATCACTGAAAAGGTCCACCCGCCCAGGGTCATCAGGCGTCAGCAAAGTCATAACAATGGCGTGATTAAGATCACTTTTATCCAATGTTTCCACATGTACTCTGCCCTTTTCAAAATCCACCATAACCCGGGTGCGGTAACCATTGGAGTATTTCACATACTCCGTTCTGCCAGCGCTCTTGCTATCTCCCCAGTTCACTTCAGCTTCCTGGGCCAGCATACGAATCAATGCCTCGAATCCCAGTGCATCAACAGGTTCAGAAGCGGAATAATCATTTGTTTCATAAGAAACGTTCGAGTTTTGAGCAGCAGGTGACTCAGAGGAAAGAGCAGTCCGGTCATACACAACGGGTGGCTTGTGAGTGCATCCAGCAATCAGGGCAAATAATATAGTAAACGCAATACGATTTTTCAGGCAGAGCATGCCAATTCAACTTCCCTGTTCATTCCGGCATAGACTACCAGAGACAATTAATTCTCGACACTCACCCCATTCAGCCGGAGACTACTGTAATAGCAATAATAAAGACTGAGATTTATCGATGATTACTCTGACAGTTTTTGGCGCAGGTTGTATCGGGTGTCACCTGGCTGGTGAATTACTGCGTTATGCCAACCCAGAACAGTTCACTCTCAACCTGATTGGCCGCCCAAACCTGAAAGAGGACACCAATAAATATGGCCTGACAATCAGCGACTACGCGGGCAACAATCATAACCTTTCGCCGAAATCATTCTCGGTTTCAACATCTCCGGAAACACTTCAAAACAGTGATATCATTTTTCTCTGCGTAAAAAGCGGGCAAACTGAAGAAGCGGCGAAACAGATTCTCACCTATAAACCAAATACGACTGTCATCAGTATGCAGAATGGCGTGCGCAATGCGAGCCGGCTGAGAAAGCTATTACCTAACGCAAACATAGTGGCAGGAATGGTTCCCTACAATGTAGTTGCCCTGCCAAACGCACGCTTTCACAAAGCAACAGAGGGACATATTTACCTTGAGGAAAATGTTGCCCTCAATCCAATCAAAAACCTGCTTAAGCAAGCCTTCCAGCCTTGTTGGTTTTCTGACCTTGGATCCGTGCAATACAGCAAGCTTTTGTTGAACCTTAATAACCCCATCAATGCGTTAAGTGATTTACCGCTAAAGCAAGAACTAGAAACCCGGAAATATCGTTTACAGCTTGCCGAATGTATTCGGGAAGGCCTGGAAGTTTATAAAGCTGCCGGAATCAATACCGTTAAAATTGGCAAAGTCCCTGTTAGCTGGCTGCCAATATTATTAAGCGCTCCAGACTTTCTGTTTAAAAAGCTGGCAAGCGCTATGTTAAAAATCGATCCGGAAGCACGCTCCAGTATGTGGCACGACCTGCAGAAAAAGCGCGTTACTGAAATTGATGACCTCAACGGTGAAATCATCAATCTGGGGCAAAAGCATAATATAACCACTCCGGCCAACAGCCGGATTTACCAACAGATTAAGCAGAGTGAGCAGCTGTTTCAGTGATTAATATATTCTGGTCGCCCAACTCGATCCGGGTGTCATCATTGACAAAGAACTTGCCAAGATACTCGCCAATCTTTGCTTTCTGATCACTGGAGACATGACGATAAGCGACAGAGGAAGCCTTGCGCAGAGTAGAACGGGCCGTGTGAATACTTTTCTCGGCGATCCGGCTGGCCATGGAGTCTAAGTTCAGCATCGCCAATGGCTGCTCAAGAACAGCGGTCAGCCAGGCATCCAGAAGTCTTCCCAGATGATGAGAAACTTCCTCCTGACTCAGGGTTTCTGCTTCAGACTTGGTTCGTTCAATCATTGCCAGCATACCAACGGCATGATCGTGCTCCATTGGAATAACAAGGCAAGTCTGACGCCCTTTCAGAGGATGATCTAAAAGCCGGATAAAGCCTTTCATATACTCAGCAACCAGCAAATGATGTTCAAACGTCATCTGTCGAATCACTCGTTTGAGAATGGCGTGCGCTATTTTCAAAACAGCCTTCTCAGCCACACTGGCGATAGCATAAATTGAGCGCCCCAATCCTGCGTATTCAAGAATGTCCAGCACAACAATACTCAGAGATTCTTCAATAGCGAGTGTCATTACCGACAACAGGCGACGGGAATCGGCTCGGGTCTCTTCCTCAACCCGGTACAGATATTTCTGACAACGTGTTTCCAATTCCCTGGAGACAGGTATCACCAACATAACAGGCATGGCTTAACCTTTTTTGTTTATTTTTCTTTTTCCATTATCACTCTTCTCTGACCAAAAAAGAAAAGAAAAGAAATGCAAAGCTAGGGTCTGTTGAGGTTTTGGCTTCGAGCTCAGCGTTGCCGGAATGCTTCCTGCCTTTCAAAACGCTGCAACACAGCCATGGAAGCCCTCGGGAATGCCCTTCGGGTGGCTATAAAAGCAGAACATCAGGCACGACATTCCGCTTCAGGAGGGAGATAGCTATTTATTAAGGCAGGCTTCTACCAATCATTCTGAGTACTTTCGAGAGCTGTGCGGATCGCATCCATATCAAAACCGCGATACTGCAAATAACGCATTTGCTTGGCTCGATCCCGGTTATCCATTGGCGCACCATCACCAAACTTACGTCTACGGCTCTCCTGAGCCAGCTTGCACCAGTCTGTTTCTGACTCTTCCAAAGCCACTTGAATAATTTCGCTCTCGGCACCTTTCTGCTGCAGTTCCTGCCGAATACGAACAGGACCATAACCTTTACCGATACGCGAACGAATGAAGCTCTCTACAAATCGTTCATCAGAGAGCAGGTTATTCTCTTCAAGCTGATTCAGAACACTCTCAAGGTCTTCAGCACTTTCGGCTCGTATCCGAAGTTTCCCAGAAAGCTCCTTGCGGGAATGCTCGCGGCGCGACAGCAAATCCATGGCTGCGCGCCTCAGTAGTGTTTGCTCTTCAGACATATCAGGCTGGAGTCAGCTGTTCTTTTTTCTTGCTCTTATCGCTGGTTTCACCTTTTTCAGATTCAAGGTTCAACAGCTGCCGACGAATTTCACCTTCAATCTCCTGAGCGATAGCTGCATTATCTGTCAGGTATTGAGCAGCATTAGCCTTACCCTGGCCGATTTTACTGCCCTTGTAGGAGTACCAGGCACCCGCTTTTTCAACCAGTTTCAGTTTCACACCCAGGTCGATAACTTCACCCATATGGTAAATACCCTGACCATAGAGAATTTGAAATTCAGCCTGTTTAAAGGGCGGTGCCACCTTATTCTTCACCACCTTCACACGGGTTTCGTTACCGATCACTTCATCACCCTGCTTCACTGCACCGGTGCGACGGATATCCAGACGCACGGAGGAGTAGAACTTCAGAGCGTTACCACCGGTAGTGGTTTCAGGATTACCAAACATAACCCCAATTTTCATACGAATCTGGTTGATGAAGATCACCAGACAGTTGGCCTGTTTGATAGAACCGGTCAGTTTACGCAGAGCCTGACTCATCAAACGCGCCTGCAAACCGACATGGGAGTCTCCCATATCGCCTTCAATTTCAGCCTTGGGAACAAGAGCGGCTACGGAGTCAACGATAATCACATCAACAGCATTGGAACGCACCAGCATATCGGTGATCTCCAGGGCCTGTTCCCCCGTATCCGGCTGGGAAACATACAGGTCGTCAACATTCACGCCGAGTTTGTCAGCGTAATCAGGATCAAGAGCGTGTTCGGCATCGACAAAAGCACACGTGTGGCCAGTCTTCTGAGCTTCAGCAATCAAGCTGAGAGTCATGGTTGTTTTACCAGAGGATTCCGGTCCGTAAATTTCAACAACACGGCCTTTAGGCAATCCGCCAATACCCAAAGCGATATCCAGCTGCAGGGAACCGGTAGAAATGGCTGGAATAGCTTCCCGCTTCTGATCGCCCATGCGCATAACAGCGCCTTTACCAAACTGGCGCTCAATCTGGCCAAGCGCAGCACTCAGCGCTTTTTTCTTGTTGTCATCCATTCTCTCACCTCACTCGCAATTGTCCCGGTTGCTTTCCGCTAATCAAACATCTTCGTCAGCCACATTCGGATAGTATCACTGACTTGGAAACTCACCTGAGAAGTTGTCGGTTTAAATACTGTATGAACAAACACAAAATACTGTATACATAAACAGTATTAAAACACACCTTTTGAAAAACGCATAGTTTTATCCAATTTCCAGAAAAGGAAAGTGAATTAAGTGGTTACTTATTGAGCTGACACTGTTTCATTAAGCCTTTAATTGCTGTATCAACGGTCTGATTCCTTACCGCTTCACGGTCTCCCGAAAACAGAAATTGTTTTGCATAAGGCTCTAACCCTTCTCTTCCCCAGGCTATCCAGACAGTACCTACGGGCTTTTCTTCAGAGCCACCATCAGGTCCAGCCACACCACTGACAGCAACCGATAGAGTTCCATCACTATGGCTTAGTGCTCCGCTGGCCATCGCCAGCACCACTTGTTCACTGACAGCGCCAACCCGCTCAAACAAATCATTCGGCACCCCAAGAAAACGGTGCTTTGCCCTGTTTGTATAGGTAATAAAGCCACCTTCACACCATTGAGAACTGCCTGGGATATCTGTAAGAGTTTTCATAATGCCGCCCCCAGTACAGGACTCGGCGGTAATCACTTTCTGGCCTGATTTGAGAAAGACTTCCCCAGCTTGAACTGCCAGAGCTTGAAGCGTTGCGTCTGCCACTATCGTATTCCCAGAAATTGGCGTTCAAAAGATTAGGGGGCGTTCTCAATTAAGCATACGACGCAGTGGCGCTGAAAGCCGCCAAGCGTTAGAAAGGCTTGTGAAAATCGCAGTTATTCCACATTGAACAAGCCTGACGCAGCGGATGGCGGCTTTCAGCGCCACCCGAAGGGCATTGCCGAGAGCCTCTATGGCTGCGTTGCAGCATTTTGAAAGGCAACAAGCATTCCGGCAATGCTGCGCCCTATAGTGCCTCTGGGTATGCCCATAGGGACTCTCGACAATGCTGAGTTCGATGCTTAATTGAGAACGTCCCCTAGCTGTTCCAGAATCAGTAACATTGCCCGTTCTCTTAAATTCTCGCAACAGGGAGAAGGGTAAACAGAGATGAGCAGTCCCCTTCGGCGTAATATTTACTACTTTTCACTCAGGTTCATAAAGGGGAAAATATCAGGAGGCAAAGAGTAATAACTTCTGCTGAATGCAACAAGGCCTGCAAAAGTGCAGGCCTCATTTAAGTGTTGCTAAGGGGGGGTCACCCTTGGCTGTCGTGCTGCCAAACAATACCCAGAGCTTTTTCATCAATAACATTGCGCCATGGAAACTCCTGATCCTGTTGCATTTCATAGAGATGCTGAATCATCACCTGCAGGCCAGTACGCATTCCACCATCAATTCCGCTATCGCAGCGGAAGAAATCTTCGCCAAGCTGGTAACCTTCTTTCCAGAAAGGAATCGCATCCTCCACTCGTCTCACCAACTGGTGCACTGCCTTAGCCTCATCCCTGTCCCGAAGACGGGTTTCCAGTGTACGCAGATATGCAAGCATCACCCGAGGGTCACGGGCGCAACGCTTTTCCACCCATTCAATTGTTCTTGAACGGCACTCCAGCATGCGGGCTGCAGTGATCTGCTCACTGGAGAAAAGTCCGGAATTCCAGAAATCACACAACGTGACCGGAAGAATCGCTGGTTCACCAGGCACTCCCCGCAAAGTCAGATTAAGAATATCTTCAACCAAGTCGCGGGATAGGGTATCAACCCGCCAGAGCGCTTCCTGACAAAGCTCGTCAACTGACAGGTTCACCAGCGACTGAGCCTGCTCAATTTGCCAGTGCCTAACCTTATTAAACACACTCCCCGTTCTGCTAAACCCTTTCTTCGAGTGATACTGAAGCAAACCAGTAGCCATCAAAGCCAAATCAGCACGAATTTCCGCCTCTCGCAGTGAGCACTCGTCAGCGGTTTGGATAAGCCGTAAACGCTCATGCACCAGCCCGTGCTCAAGACTTGCCATAATTCGCCGTGTCTGCCACCGGTTGGACAGGCTTTCCAGCGGAAGGATATTCCCGGAGAAACCTGCGGCGAACGAATAATATCCGGGATTTAAGCCTGCGGCGTTCCCCAGTCTCTCCATGACCATGCACTCCCTGCAGCAGTAAGAATCAAAGAAATTGAATTCCGTTTCGGTAGAAAGTTATCGGCTTCCCGGAAAGATTCTTGTCAGGAGAATGGGGAATTTTTCAGAAACTGCGTTTACTCACCACATCCGTCCACTTCTCTGGCTGGATACTGCTGCAACACCGGCCACTCACCAACAACTGCACCACCACGCAGGGCCCTGATAGCGCCAAACTGCAACATAACGAACTCGCTCTGGGAGGGGAGCAGGAATATATAATCATCCACCTCTAACCCATTGAAACCATGTGTTGTTAACAGTTCCTGGTTTGTACTGCGACCGTACACGGAATTGGTTTTCAAACCAACGGGAGAGCAAACGCTGGCCATCCACCAGCCGCCGTAAATAAAAAAGGAGGTTTTGCCCTGTTTGCAAAGAGCAGAAAACAGCGGTTTTAAAGCTTCCAGATAAGGAATGGTTAGCCCATCCAGCTTTTTTAACACACGGGTTGCTATGAAGAGCGCGGGTTTATGGTCGGCCAAAGATGGAATATCAAAGTCAGAGGCCTTCATAAAGGCTGACCCGATAGTGATATCATTATAGCCGCCCCAGTCATTCGCAGTGTTCATCTGGTAGGTATAACTTCCGGCGCCATTCAGGCAAAGCTCCCCACTCCAGAGGCTTGGCCATTTATGGCGTAAATACGTAGTAAAACCCCTGAACCGCTTAGCCACTTTCACTTTTTCTTTTTCCCGTGCTTTATCTCCTGTGCCCGGAAAGGCTGGAGCCTTGGCAATATGGGCATCGTACCCCATTAAACCAGCAAGTTTGAGATGTTCGCGATTATGGGCAAGCAGTAACAACACTCTATCAAACTCCTGAAAATTTCCCACACCTCCACGATGAAGCCCAACATCCACCTCAATACTGATATTAAGAGTCAGTTTTTTTCTCTTGGCCACTTCACAATACTCAGAGAGTCGCTCACAGGTATCAACCAACCATTGAATTCGGCTGATTTCTGCTATTTCCTGTGGTTCGAGCCGTTCAAGAAAATCTGTGAACACTGCCACCGGAAATGGTTTACCAATCAGAAGGTCAGCCTTTGGAAAATGACGCAGCATCTGCAGTGCGAAAGGACTGTGGAATGCCATGACCCGCTGGGTTCCCATCTTTTCCATTAGATATTCAATAAGGCTCATACAGGGCAATGACTTGACTGCGATGCGCACTCGGGAGGTATCACCAAGATGCTTTTTCACCATCGCAATGTTGTGGTCAACCCTGTCCAGATCCACGAGAAGAACCGGATAACCAGGCTCCCGCTGGCGCAATAAGCGATTAAGGGAGGAAAAATAATCATTATGGGGAGCACTGCTGTTTTTATTCCGCAGGATTAGAAACACGCCTATTACCAGCGACAAAAGCAGCACCCAGCCAACTACAAACATGCAGGACTCCCGCAAAAGATTCCAAAGATAGACTTTTTCCCCAAATTCGTATGGATTCCCAAAAAACCTTTCTACACAGTAAGATAGGCTTATAGAAGGCCTCTACAAAAGAGGTCATTGTGAGCACTCAACTTAAGTCGAGAAAAAGATGAAGCTGTCCAAGTTCGGGGAGAAATTTACCAGTCATTCAGGGATTCTGTCGTTGATGGATGACCTGGGTAACGCCCTGGCCGATAACGACCATATGATAATGATGGGCGGTGGCAACCCTGCTCATATTCCAGAAGTAGAAGACATCTTCCAGCAGCGCCTGCAGCGTATTGTTGATTCACAAACCGAATTCACTCGCTTTATCGGCACCTACGATCCACCAGCAGGCGATCAGGCCTTTTGCCGGGAACTGGCAGCCATGTTGAAACGCCGATTTGGCTGGAACCTAACGGAACGTAATATCTGCCTGACCCATGGCAGCCAGACGGCGTTTTTTATGCTGTTTAATATGTTTGGCGGTGAAGATAGTAACGGCCGTAACCGCCGTATTCAGCTGCCCATGGCTCCAGAATACATTGGCTATACCGACAGTGGTATTGCAGAAGATCTTTTTGTGGCTGGCAAACCGGATATCGAAGAGATTGATGCTCACACCTTTAAGTACCATGTCAACTTCAGCAATGTCACCGTGAACGAAAATACTGCGGCTTTTTGCGTATCAAGGCCAACCAATCCGACAGGTAATGTCCTGACCGATCAGGAGATAGAAACACTGGATAGTCTGGCAAAACACCATGATATCCCCCTGATCATTGATGGCGCCTATGGTCTGCCCTTCCCTGAACTGATTTTCACCGATGCCACACCATACTGGGATGAGCACGTTATTCTCTGCCTGAGCCTGTCAAAGCTCGGGCTTCCGGCACTGCGTACCGGTATTGTTATTGCCAGCGAAGAAGTGATCTCAGCAGTCTCCGGTATCAGCGCCATTACCAGCCTTGCTCCCAACAGTGCCGGATGTATGATGGTCAGTGATATGGTGCGGGATGACAGTATCATTAGTCTCAGCCAGAAGATTATTCGCCCTTGGTACGAGGAGCGGCTGAGGTTTGCGCAACAGGTGCTTCACGATCAATTGGGTAGCCTGCCATGGGCCATGCATAAACCCGAGGGTGCTATGTTCCTATGGCTGTGGTTCAAGGATCTGCCCGTGAGCAGCTTGGAACTTTACGAACGATTGAAAAAACGCGGTGTACTTGTTGTCTCTGGTCACTACTTCTTCCCGGGCATGAATGAAGAATGGCCCCATAAGAATGAGTGTTTGAGAGTCACTTACACCCGTGATCAGGCCACTGTACAGAAAGGAATAACCATTATCGCTGAAGAAGTGCGTAAACTTTACGGGCAGTAACGGCACCATAAGTATTGGTGGCTGGCTGTTTACCGGAGCGGACTGGTCATGATGCTGGGCCGAAAGAATAAAGATGGCTTGCCTATGCTGACCACCAAAGACGTTGTGATTACGTCTCTGGCGTTCCTTTACTCTCTGTGGGCTCTTGCCGGTAGCGGGCAGGAAACAGTGTACTGGGGCTTCCTGCTTTTAATCGCGGGTCTGCCAATCTATATCTGGGTTGAATATCAAAAACGAAAATACAACCCGCAGCCATTCATAGGCTCACAGGCAGAAGCTCTGGAGAGCTCTGTATAACCCACCATCAAGCCGCTGCTTTCCAGCGGCTTTTTCTTTTAACTGATAAGCGTTGAATCCTCAAAGTTAGCTGGATTTTCCGGGAATCTCCTTCTAACTTTCAGAAATCACCCGCCGAGGATTCTTTCATGAAACGCCTTTTTTCCTCCGCCCTGATTCTGAGCGGTTTACTCTTGGGATCAGCCTCTACTCTGACTTTATCACCTGCCGTATTGGCCGACACAGGTAAATCTACGAACAGCGACAACACTCTCAGGCTTGAAAGAATCATCAGCATCGCCCGCGAGAAGCAACCAACTATGCGGGTAATCAATACTTTTGAATCCACCTTTCAAGGGAAAGAAGTTGACCAGGTTTTCTACTTTCTCCCGAAAGACAAAGCAACCCGGATTATGACCGTTGACTCATTGTCAGGGAAGGTTCTCGAAGATCGCCCCTACAGTGTTCCGGAAAAGAGAACCACCATTCCTCTGGAAACACTGATAACGCAGCTGCGGGAAAAATACAGCATTCAAAAGATTATTCGCACCCGTACAGCTCAGCAGGATGGGCGGGATGTACGCATTATTATTTACGTAGACAAACTCAAGCAGCAACGTCTGATGATTGTTGATACCAAAACCGGGGAAGTTATATCTGATAAAGCCCGTAAGTTATCCTGAACCAGGCTCCGTTGATGCGACCCAGTGACTCTAAGGGTATTCACGAGCACTTTTACAGCATCGTTACAGCCTCTTGAAAGGCAACCAGCATCCCAGCAGTGCTGTGCCTACCTGTAAAGCGCTCGCGAATGCTGGGTTCGATAAGCTTATATAAACAAAACCTGACCTTACCTGCCCTTCAGGAATCCCCGTGAACTCGGGGGTTCACTCTCCCTCTTAAGGCACTTGTCAGACTACGACCAAGGTGTAATAACGGATGCCTGAGATTTGCTCACACTTACAATTATAAAAAGCCACCCCAGATTAACAAAATGCCAACCATCGAAGTAAAAAGGGTTGATATAAAAGGCGAAAACTTCAGTAAGTAAAGCCTCAACGCCTTTGGCAAAGATGCACACCCAAAGCCTCAGGAGTAGTGGCTTGCGTACCAAGCGGTGACGAAATAATGCCCCGAGCCATTCAGGTTCGGGTATCTGCCTAAAAGCTATTTAAGCGACCGCCCCAATACTCAAAACAATCATCAACAGCACGCTTAAAATAACCAACAACGGCCAGACAAAAGATAACCACTTATTGTAAGACACCCGACCAATAGCCAGACCACCCATAACCACGCCAGAAGTAGGCGTAATCAGGTTTACTACACCACTTGCGGATTGATAAGCAGTAATCACCAGGTCCCGGCCAACATTCGAGAAGTCTGCCAGTGGTGCCATAATGGGCATGGTTAATACCGCCAGTCCCGAAGTTGATGGCACAAAGAAAGACAGCATTATCTGAATCCAGTACATCACATTAATAAAAGCTATAGACGATAATCCACTGACAGCCCGCTCCGCCCAGAACAACACCGTATCGGTAATCATTCCACCGTTCATCACAATCACAATACCGCGGGCAATACCGATAACCAAAGCAACCCCTAAAAGGTCAGCAGCACCAGCAACAAAAGTATCGGTAAACTCTTTTTCGCTGAGCCGTCCAACAATACCCACAACAATAGACATCACCAGAAACAGGGCAGACATCCGCGCCATCCACCATCCCTGGGATGACACACCCCAGATCATAATGCCAAACGCCACAAGAAACAGGAGAAGAATAATTTTTCTCTGACCGTTGAGCTCAGGCACTCCACCCTCACTGGAGGATAGAAAGTGATCATTATTAGACTGTTGCATGCTGGCAACGAGAGACATCGAAGGATCTTTGCGCACTTTTTCGGCGTAGCGCATTACATAAACAATACATACCAGCAAACCAATCACGTAAATCACCAGTCGCAGGTTAAGGCCTTCGGTGAATGAAATACCCGCAGCGTCGGAAGCGATCACTGTTGCAAAGGGATTAACGGTTGAAGCCAGAGTGCCAATACCAGCTCCGATCAGAATGACGGCTACAGCGGTCAGCGCGTCATAACCCGCGGCAATCATGACCGGCAGCAACAAAAGATAAAAGGGAAGGGTTTCTTCCGCCATACCGTAGATTGTGCCGCCCATTGAGAACACAAACATCAATATGGGAATCATCCACTTCTCTTTTCCTTCCAAGCCCGACATAGCTGCGGCAATGCCGGCATCAATCGCCCCGGTGTGAGTAACAACGGCCAGGAACCCCCCGATAAATAACACAAACAGTGCGACGTCTATACCGTTAGCTTCATACGTATCAGGGTTATAAAAACCAGCTACTGGCGCCAGCACAACATCTTCAAAACCCTGGGGGTTGGGATCAACCTCATGATAAGTACCGGCAATCGGCACATCCTTACCTATCGCCTCATCCAAACGGGTATCGTACTGTCCTGCCGGGACAATCCAGGTCAGAATGGCAACAAAAATGATAATGGCGACCAGTATTGTATAGGCCGAAGGAAAGCTGAACTGCTTCATAACAGAAACCCTGCCCTGAATTGCCGGGAAACCGGGAGGATTAAACTTCCAAGAAACACCAACCACTAAGAGCCTGTTTATAATCAAGCTCCAAAACGTCGACAGACGTAAGTTTACCCGGTTTCAGAGTGAGCTTTGTTATAGTCGAAACGATGCATATTTGCATAAAAACAGGAAGGGGAAGCCACACAGAAAACGACCATGTAACGCCATGACTCACATCAAAACAATCTCGTAAAATCACACACCATCCGTAGTCAACTCAGTTTTTCCAAACACCCATCTACTTTTGTTTATGTTTTTTACATATCCGTCAACTTTAGTAGTCTATGATCTAGCCAACACCGCAGTGAATTACGTACTTGTGCGCAATGCCAAAGAAAACCGGCGTAGATAATCTATGCACCACAAAACAGGTTTGCTTATAGCCGTTCAGAAACACTAATGTGGAACTGCCAGTGTGGCGTATCAAGAGCCGAAACATGAACTGACAGTCATATAAGTTATCCGCAGTCAGGTATGGCAGCCACTACTAAGCAGCCACTAAGATAGTGGTATGCAGGGCAGGGGATCTGAGCGTCACGGTTTACGAATAACCGTTCAAACAACCCTGTTCACTTTCTCAACAGGAGATCTGTAATGTCCCGTTTTTACGTCGGCTCCGAAGTTGGCCAGCTGAAAAAAGTTCTGCTCCACCGTCCAGAGCTGTCCTTGCGTCGCCTGACTCCAACCAACTGTGAAGACCTGCTGTTTGATGATGTTCTGCGTATTGAACAAGCTGGCGCTGAGCACGATGCATTCCAACAGGTTCTGCGGGATCAGGGCGTCGAAGTTTTTCTGCTGCGTGACGTTCTGGCTGAAACTCTCGCCAACCCAGAAGCCAAAGCATGGGTTCTGGAGCGTCAGGTAAACCAGAACCGTTACGGTGCCACTCTGGCTCATGAAGTTCGCACCTACTTCGAAAGTCTGAACAATGTTGACCTGGCTTCTCACCTGATCGGTGGCTTGACTGTAAACGAACTGGGTTCTGCCTGTGGCAGCCCTACTCTGGGCATGATGGGCCAGACCGACTTTATTCTGGACCCAATCCCTAACCACCTGTTTACCCGTGACACGTCCTGCTGGGTATACGGCGGCGTATCTGTAAACCCAATGGCCAAACCTGCCCGCAAACGTGAAACTGTTCACATGCGTGCTATCTACAAGTTCCACCCAATGTTCAACGGTGCCGACTTCCACACTTACTACGGCGACACCGATCAGAACTACGACATGGGCACCATTGAAGGTGGAGACGTACTGGTTATCGGTAAAGGTGCCGTATTGATTGGCATGTCCGAACGCACCACAGCACAAGGCGTTGAAAACCTGGCACGCTCCCTGTTCAAGACTGGTCAGGCTACCAAGGTTATCGCTCTGGAGCTGCCTAGAGCACGTAGCTGCATGCATCTCGACACCGTGTTCACACACATGGATGTTGACTGCTTCACCTACTACCCAGACATCATGAAAGGTAACAACTGCTGGGAACTGACGCCTGGTGACAACGAAAACATCGTCTTCACTCAGGTTAAAGATGGCTTCACCAACTCCATCGCCCGCGCTCTGGATCTTGACTCCCTGCGCATGATCCCAACCGGCGGTGATGTGTTCGAAGCTGAGCGTGAGCAGTGGAACGATGCCAACAACGTTCTGGCCGTTAAGCCTGGTACCGTTGTAACTTATGAGCGCAACGTTTACACCATCGAAAATATGCAGAAAGCCGGCATCGAAGTACTGACCATTCCAGGTGAAGACCTGGGCCGCGGCCGCGGCGGCGCTCGCTGCATGAGCTGCCCAATAGAACGTGACGGCATTTAATAACGGCTTCGCACAGCACAGCCCGGCCTGTAGGATATGCGCTATAAAGCTCGTAACAGGCCGACTGTTTTCTTCCTGCCGACTTTTCGGCAGGAAAGTTTGAAACTACGTTTTTATTAACGTTAATCATCTTGTGACCAGGATCATTATCATGGCTTTTAATCTGCGCAACCGTAGCTTCCTTCGCCTGCTGGACTTCTCCACTCAGGAAATCCAGTACATGCTGGACCTGTCCCGCGACCTGAAGCGCGCCAAGTACGCTGGCACCGAACAGCAGCGTATGAAAGGCAAGAACATCGCTCTGATTTTTGAAAAAGCTTCCACCCGTACCCGTTGCGCCTTTGAAGTTGGCGCTATGGACCAAGGTGCAAACGTAACTTACATCTCCGGCGGCTCCCAGATGGGCAAAAAAGAGACTGTAAAAGACACCGCCCGTGTACTGGGTCGCATGTACGACGGTATCGAATTCCGTGGTTCCAAGCAGGTTCACGTTGAAGAACTGGCTGAATTCTCAGGTGTTCCTGTATGGAACGGCCTGACCGACGAATGGCATCCAACCCAGATTCTGGCAGACATGCTGACCATGATCGAACACGGTCGTGGCAAGCAACTGCATGAAATGAAGTTCTGCTATCTGGGCGACGGCCGCAACAACATGGGTAACTCCCTGATGGTTGGCCTGGTTAAGATGGGCGTTGACTTCCGCATTGCCGCCCCTAAGGCTTACCAGCCTGAAGAGTGGCTGGTAGAAGAATGCCAGAAGATCGCTGAAGAGACTGGCGCCAAGATCACTTTGACTGAAAGCGTTGACGAAGCTGTTAAAGACTGTGACTTCCTGTACACAGACGTTTGGGTTTCTATGGGTGAGCCTGCTTCCGCCTGGGACGAACGCGTTGCTCTGATGAAGCCTTACCAGGTGAACATGGATGTAGTCCGTAAAACTGGCAACCCACACGTGAAATTCATGCACTGCCTGCCTGCATTCCACAACGAAGACACCACTATTGGTGCCGAAGTTGCCGAGAAGTACGGCATGAACGGCCTGGAAGTGACTGAAGACGTATTTGAATCTGATATGTCTATCGTTTTCGATGAAGCCGAAAACCGCATGCACACTATTAAGGCTATTATGGTTGCCACTCTGGGTGACTAACTGCCGCTGGATTTCGGTGCAAACCGACATCCCCAAAAAAGAAGAAGGCTCTTTGTCTTCTTCTTTTTTTTTGCTCCCTCGCCTTTATTGACTATATAAACATCCATGTCTTTGTCTTTGAGTCGAAAAACTTGTTCAAAGTCAACATAAGTGTTGGCTGGTTATGACAATGTTGAGCACTCTAAAAAAAAGACGTGAAGAACCTAGAGAAGGTGCTGCAGGAAGCTGCATCGTTAACCAACTGTATTCAGCCAAATAACTTCATTCCCAGTCTGGAATGAATGGCTTCAGAAGGAATCGGAACATGCTTGTTGTAATGGCCCTGGGCGGAAACGCCATACTCCAACGCGGCCAACCACTGGAAGCTCATATACAGCGTGAAAACATCCGTACAGCTGCAAGGTCCATCGCAGCTGTCGCCAAACATCATCAGGTGGTCCTTACCCACGGCAACGGCCCGCAGGTTGGCCTGCTTGCACTGATGAACGAAGCCTATGAAGAAGTGAACAACTATCCCCTGGATGTTCTCGGCGCGCAAACCCAGGGCATGATCGGCTTTATGTTCGAACAGGAATTGCGCAACGAGATGCCCGGCAAAAAAATCTGCACAGTTTCCACACAAACCATTGTTGATCCCAGTGACCCGGCCTTTGAAAACCCCGATAAGTTCGTTGGCCCCGTATATACCTATGAAGAAGCACAGGTCATCAAGAATGCCAACCCGGCCTGGGTTCTGAAAGAAGACGGTAACTACTTCCGTCGAGTTGTACCTTCACCCCACCCTAAAGAAATTCTCGAACTGCCATCGCTCCGCCATATTGTGGCTTCTGGCGACATAACTGTTATTTGTGGCGGTGGCGGCGGTATTCCGGTACGTAGAGACAGCGAAGGAAAACTCCATGGGGTCGAGGCCGTTGTCGACAAAGACCGCGCTTCAAGAGCCCTTGCAGAAGGCATTGAAGCCGACGGATTAATCCTATTGACAGACGTACCGGCAGTAGAAACCAACTACGGACAACCAGGCTCCCGCAGAATTAAAGAGTGCACACCGCAGGAGTTTGAGGCTTTTCCGTTTGCGGCTGGCAGCATGAAACCTAAGGTAGAATCCGTATGCCATTTCGTAAGAGCAGGTGGTAAATTTGGTGCCATCGGTGCGCTGGATTCTGCGGAAGACATATTGACTGGCAAGTCAGGGACCTTTGTAAAGGTTGATGTCCCAGGTGGAATCAAATACTACGACTAAAGGTGCGTCGATACGCCTTTACTCTATCGCATTCCTAACCTGCGAACATGATTTCGTGGGTGAGCCGTATTGTGCGTCGCGTTAAATTGTGCGTCGCATTAATTTTCGACCACCAAAGCACTGTACTAACGATGTTCCATGTTGATTGACTTGGAGTCTGATCAACAGGTGAACCCCATCGGGGTTTATCCACAAGCGTACAGCCGTCTATCGGGATACCAGCTGATCACTGTCACGCGTGATCTCTGTTATTCCGGCGCATCTTTATGAGCGAAATAAAACAGTTGTGTGTTTTTGGATATACGCCCGATGAGCACGGTGCGTCTGTTTATCCTCGATTCCGTTTTCAGGACAGGAAACAAATATGTCCCAGAGCCTAATACGCTATACCAACATCCTCAGTATTGTGGGTGATATTATCCGGGTGGAAGTTCCCAACCTGGATGGCGCTCAATCACAGGCCCGTAATGGTGACCTGGCCCTGATTGAGCAGGATGGTCAGCCATACTCCATGGCGCAGATTATCAAGCTGAAAGGTAGTGAGGTTTCACTGCAGGTTTTCGCTGGCACCAAGGGGCTCTCTACCACAGCGGCAGTCTGCTTCCTGGGTGAACCTATGCAGGCTACCTACTCTCCTAACATTCTGGGCCGTATCTTTAACGGTGCCGGTGAAACCATCGATGGTGGACCCGCACTGGATCAGGAGCCCAAGGTTGTTATCGACGGTCCTTCCGTAAACCCGGCCCAGCGTGTTCTGGCATCCCGCATGGTACGTACCAACGTGCCTATGATCGACGTTTTCAACACTTTGGTTGAATCCCAGAAGATCCCCATCTTCTCCGTATCCGGCGAACCCTACAACCAGTTCCTGGCTCGTATTGCAATCCAGGCAGAAGCTGATGTTGTAGTTTTCGGTGGTATGGGTCTGATCTTCGACGATTACCACTTCTTCAAAACCGAGTTTGAGAACGCGGGCGTATCCTCCCGTACCATCATGTACTCCAACCAGGCATCTGACCCAACGGTAGAACGTCTGATGATTCCTGACCTGGCTCTGGCTACTGCGGAACACTTCGCTGTAGAAGAAGGCAAGAAGGTACTGGTACTGCTGACCGACATGACCTCCTACGCTGACGCGATGAAGGAAATCGGTGTAGCGATGGACAAGATCCCTGCAAACCGTGGTTACATGGGTGACCTGTACTCCCAGCTGGCCAAACGTTATGAAAAGGCTGCTGACTACAAGGGCGCTGGCTCCGTAACCATTCTGGCTGTAACCACCATGCCAGGTAATGACGTGACCCACCCGGTACCAGATAACACGGGTTACATCACCGAAGGTCAGTTCTATCTGCACGACGGCGTACTGGACCCGTTCGGCTCCCTGTCTCGTCTCAAGCAAATGGTTGTCGGCAAGGAGACCCGTGAGGATCACTCCCAGATCATGAACACCATGATCCGTTTCTACTCCGACTCCGTGAACGCGAAGCAGAAGCAAGCCATGGCCTTTGAGCTGTCCGACTATGACCTCAAAACTATCAAGTTCGGTGATTTCTTCCGCGAGAGATTCATGGCCCTGAATGCCGCCATGCCTCTGGAAGAAGCTCTGGATACCTGCTGGCAGACTCTGGCGGAGTGCTTCACTCCCGAAGAAACGCTGATGAAGCAAAGCCTGGTTGAGAAGTACTGGCCCGCCAATGTTCAGGCCAAGGTCAATGCCGAGGCTGTAGCTGCCCTGAGCCCGGAAAAAGCAGCGGAGGCCTAAATCATGGCCACCAAAATATCTCTGAACAAAAGCTCGCTCAATAAGGAAAAAGCCAGCCTTAAAACGTTTAACCGTTATCTTCCTGCGCTTGAACTCAAGCGTCAGCAGTTAATGGCCGAGCGCAAAAAGGCGGAAGAAGCCCTTAGAGAGGTGCATGACCGTATTGAGCACATCGAAGCGGATATCGCTGCACAGCTACCTATGCTGGCCTGCGAAGATATCAATATCGATGATCTGGTTAAGGTCACCAATGTTGTTCTGACTGAACAAAATATTGTTGGCACCAGTGTTCCTCTGCTGGAACGGGTCGAAGTCGAAGTAAAGCCTTACAGCTTTCTGACTAAACCTCACTGGGTCGACTTTCTGGTTGAAAAGCTGAAAGAGATGGTTGAACTGTACGTTGAAAGCCAGGTACGTGAACTGCGTTACCAGGAAATCAGCGCTGCGACCAAAACCACTTCTCAGCGGGTGAACCTGTTCTCCAAGGTTTTGATTCCAAAGACCAAGCAGAACATTGCCAAGATCAAGATCTTCCTGTCCGACCAGGATCGGGCCGGCGTTGTTAACGCCAAGATCTCGAAAGGCAAAATGGATGCCGCGGAAGCGCTTATGTTGAAAGAGCGGGCTGCTGCCAAAGCCGCCGCGGCCAGCTAAAGGAGAGGACGTGTATGAGTATTAAAGCGCTCAAAAAAATCACCCTCTACGGGCTGGCCAGTGAGAAAGATGCTCTGTTGCGTGGGCTGCAAAGCCTGGGCTGCATGCATCTGATCCCACTGACAGAAGCTCAGAGCGGTGAAGGCGAACTGACCGAACCTCAGTCTGCCAAGGACGCACTGAACTGGCTGACCAGCTGCCCGACAAAACGTCGTGAAGCCAAGGCTGCGGGTGATTTTACAGCCGACTCGATTGTGGCCAGCGTTCTGGAGAACAAGATCCAGCATCGTCATGCCTCAGACGAGCGTGACGCTTTGGTGAAACGGATTAAGGAAGTTCGCCCATGGGGTGAATTTTCCTTCCCGTATCTGAGTGACATGGCCAACATCCGCCTGTGGTTCTATGTCGTGCCGCAGAAAGATATGGAAGCCGTTAACGCTCTGGAGTTGCCCTGTGAGGTTGTTCACCGGGACAACAAGGATTGCTATGTGGTGATTCTCTCTGAAGAAGAGCCCGACACGGAAATCCTGCCTGTTAAGCGTTCCCACGTAGGCGAGCACTCTCTTTCTGAATTGGAAGAGATGTTAGAAGCAGCAGAAATGCGTTTGGAAGACGTCCAGGGTGAACGCGAAAGTCTGACTCGCTGGATCTATATCATCGGCCAGGCGGTTGCCCGCTTTGAAGATGAAAAGGTTCTGGCAGATGTCAGCAACAGCGTTCTGGACGATGACCAGTTCTTCCTGCTGTCTGGCTGGATGCCTACAGACCGGGAAGAAGATGTCCGCGACTTCATTGATGCACAGCCTGCGGCTGTCACCATTGAAGAGCCAACGGAAGATGATGTGCCCCCTACTCTACTTGAGAGTGCGGAATCAACCGGTGGCGGCAGCGAAGCCTTCAGCTTCTTCCAGGTACCCGGTTACCGGGCGTGGGACCCAGGCAACATGGTGTTTTACTCCTTTGCTTTGTTCTTCGCCATGATCATGAGTGATGCCGCTTACTGTGCGATTTTTGCCGGCATTATCTTTATGAATCGCAGCAAGCTTAACAGCAGCACTGGTGGTATCCGCCTGAGAAACATGGGCTATTTCATGTCTCTGCTAGGAGTGATCTGGGGTGTATTGATCGGCAGTTACTTTGGTGTTTCTCCCGATGAAATCTCGCTGCTCGGCAAGATCGCGTTTATCGATCTCAATGACTATGGCGCCATGATGTCACTGTCTATCGTTATCGGTGTTGCCCATCTGGTGATTGCCAACAGCATGAGTGCTTGGGTGAACCGACATCGAAGTACCGCTCTGGCACCTCTGGGCTGGGCTGTGCTGATGGCTGGTGGTCTCGGCCTTTACTTGGCCAAGAGTGACTACCTGCCGGTTGTTTTTGCCGATACCGCAGGTCCTGCGCTGATGATTCTAGGTGCTGCCATGATCTTCCTGTTCACCAGTGAACGGAAAATCACCAGCATCACCAATCTTCTGCTGCGCATACTCGACGGATTGAAAGGCGTCTATAACGTCACCAGTGCATTTGGTGATGTTTTGAGTTACATGCGTTTGTTTGCCTTAGGTCTGTCCGGTGCATCTCTGGCTATGACTTTCAACAATCTGGCAGCAGACGCCCTGAACAGCAGCCCGGTAACCGGTGTCCTGTTCGCTGGCTTGATCTTACTGCTGGGTCACGTACTGAACTTCGCACTCTGCATCATGAGTGGCGTGGTACACGGTATGCGTCTCAACGTTATTGAATTTGTTAACTGGGGTATGTCTGACGAAGGCTACCCGTTTAAAGCGTTTCGTAAACAAGAGGACTGAAAATGGAACAACTGATTATCGCACTGGGCTGGGTTGGCGTATTCGCACCGGTTGCACTGGGTGCCGTTGGTTCTGCTATCGGCTGTTCTGTGGCTGGTCAGGCTGCCTGTGGCGCCATGCTGGATGTTGAATCTGGTTACGGTAAATTCGTTGGTGTTTCCGCGATGCCTTCCTCCCAGGTTATCTACGGTATCGTAATCATGTTCACCCTGTCTGGTCTGGGTGTAACCATGACGACCTCTGCAGGCCTGTTCGGTATTGGTCTGCTGACCGGTATTGCTCTGATGTACTCTGCCATCTATCAGGGTCAAGCCGTTGCCGCTTGTATTAATGCTTCCAAGAACAAGCCTGAAGTTTTCGGCCTGTCTATCGCGCCTGCGGCTATCGTAGAAGGCTTTGCGGTATTCGCCTTTGTATTCGCACTGGTTCTGGGTCAGGCAATCGTCTGATCCGACCCATTAAGAATAGAGAGGGATACTGATGAGCGTAACTAACGAACAGATCTCAGTAGGCGTTCAGCAGCTGATCGAAAAGCTGCGCAGCCAGGGTGTGAGCTCCGGCCGCACTGAAGGCGAACGCCTGATCGAGCAGGCTCGTGATGAAGCTGCCCGTATCGTTGCTGAAGCAAAAAAGGAAGCTGAGTCCATCACTTCCAAAGCCAAGAAAGAAGCTGACTTCACCATCAAATCCGGTGAAGAGTCTCTGGAACTGGCTGGCCGTAACGCAGTACTGGAACTGAAAGCCTACCTGATGGAGAAGTTCTCCAACCGTATTGGCGAAGCCGTTACCAGTGAAATGCAAAACCAGGGCATTCTTCAGAGCATGATTCTGGAAGTAGCCGGTCGCAGCTCCCTGAAAGCTGAAAGCAACATCGAAGCTATCCTGCCAAGCAAGGTAGTGGGTGTTGATGACCTGCGCGCTAATCCGGAAGAGCTGAAAGAAGGCACTCTGGCTTACTTTGTAGCCCGTAATGGCATGGAAATGCTGAAAGACGGCGTAACCTTTGAAGTCAGCAATGAGCAGAAGTCCGGCGTGACTTTCCGCTTGAACGACAAAAACATTGAGGTGGAACTGGACGATGCAGCTGTCAGCGAAATGCTGCTGAAGCATCTGCAGCCCCGCTTCCGTGCGCTGCTGGAAGGTACTATCAAGTAACCATCCACCAGGTAAGGTTGCACTCTGTTCGGGCAGCAGCAGTCCTGCTTCCCGAACAGCCTCTGTAAAGCAGTCTTTGAACAAACGCAACGGAGCAAGTCATGGCAGAAAATGCCTATTACACCTTACTGACTTCGCTGCCTCATATTGACTCCCTGTTCAGCAGCAAGATCACTCCGATCTCCCGCTTTCAGCTCGACAAACGTCTGTCCATGCTGAACACCGCGGACCAGCAACGACTGGTAACGATCGAGAACCTGCTGCACTGGGATCATCTGGGCGACGATGTTGACGAGACCGTCCTGATTCGTCAGGCCGAGCGCGCCCGGGCGACTCTGGGAAGTCAGGCTCTGAACGACCTGATCGACTGGCGTCTGGATATGCGCACGATTATTGCTGCCCTGCGCAGAAAACACGCAGGACAGCAGGCGCCTACCGTTCCAAAGTGGAGCTACGGCACCCGCTACGAATATATCCGCAACCACTGGAATTCACCCACTCTTGGCCTGGGAAGCGCATTCCCATGGATTCCAAAGGTGAATGAATGTCTGCGCAACGGTGAATGCGTAGCTCTTGAAAAAATTCTGCTTCAGGCTGTCTGGGAACATCTGAACCATTTAGCCATGAAGCACCACCACGATTTCGAAGCTGTCGTTATCTACGTACTGCGCTGGAACCTGGTGGCACGGTGGACAGCCTACGATACTGACAAAGCCCGGGTTCGCTTCCGCAACCTGATCGAAAACAGTCTTGGTGACTTTAAAGATCAGCTGCCCGCGAGTAACCGTACTTAAGCGAGCCTTTCATAGCCACTCTGAAGTGAGCTTTTCGTAAACGACAAGCTTTGCGTAAATGAATAGGGGCGAGGATTACAGAATATTATGAGCACTGATTTTAAAACCAAAGGTGAGACAACTGCCACAGCCCGAGTGGTTGCGGTAAATGGTGACATCCTCACCATTGAAGCGGCCAGCGATGAGACTCGCCTGGTCAAGAACGAAGTGGTTTATGTGGCTCCAAGCCGCAAAGAGAACGAAGACCTTGACGAAAAACTGATGTCCGAAGTTCTGCGTGTAAACGGTAGAACTGCAGACATTCAGGTTTTTGAAGACACCAGTGGTGTTGGTGTTGGTGACGAGGTTTACCAATCTGGCGAACTGCTGTCTGTAGAACTCGGCCCAGGCTGTCTGAGTCAGATCTTTGATGGTCTTCAGAACCCTCTGGAACGTCTGGCACAAATGCACGGCACTTTCCTGAAGCGTGGTGTTCAGGTTGATGCACTGGACCGTACCAAAGAGTGGTCTTTCGTTGCAACGGCCCGCGTTGGCGACAAGCTCCGTGCCGGTGAAACCCTGGGTACCGTTCAGGAAGGCCGTTTCACCCATAAAATCATGATTCCTTTCAACCAGCGCGGCACTGTAGCTGTGGAATGGATTCAGGAAGGCACCTTCACTGTAGACGTAACTGTTGCCCGTGTTCGTGATGAACAAGGCAAAGAGATCGAGCTGAACATGATTCAGCGCTGGCCTGTTAAGCAATCCATTGCCGAAACTCTGGGCCGTAAAGGTAAAACCGCTCGTCAGTTCCCTTCTGAGCCTCTGATCACTCAGCAACGTCTGATTGATACCTTCTTCCCTATCGCTCGTGGCGGAACCGGCTGTATTCCTGGACCTTTCGGTGCAGGAAAAACAGTTATGCAGCACACTTTATCCAAGTACGCCTCTGTTGATATCGTTATCGTTATCGCCTGTGGTGAGCGTGCGGGTGAAGTTGTAGAAACCATCACCGAATTCCCGCAGCTGTCTGATCCGACGGGCTCCGGTACTCTGATGGATCGTACCACCATCATCTGTAATACCTCTTCCATGCCTGTTGCGGCACGTGAAGCCTCTATCTACACCGGTATGACTCTGGGGGAATACTACCGTCAGATGGGCTTCAACGTTCTTCTGCTGGCCGACTCTACATCTCGCTGGGCGCAGGCGATGCGTGAAACCTCCAACCGTTTGGAAGAGATTCCAGGTGAAGAAGGCTTCCCGGCTTACATCGACTCCGCTATCAAGGGTTTGTATGAGCGTGCCGGTGTTATCACCAATGAAGACGGCGAAAGTGGTTCCATGACCATGATCGGTACCGTATCTCCAGCCGGCGGTAACTTTGAAGAACCAGTGACCCAGTCCACTCTGGCCACCGTGAAGTGCTTTCTGGGCCTGTCTTATGACCGTGCCTACAAGCGTTTCTTCCCGGCTGTAGATCCACTGATCTCCTGGTCTCGTTATCTGGAACAGCTCGCCCCATGGTACAAAGAGAATATCTCCGACACCTGGGTGGATGATGTTAAGCAGATGCAAAACCTGATCGCTACAGGTGAAAGCATTAACCAGATGATGCAGGTAACGGGTGAAGAAGGTGTCACGCTCGCTGACTACCTTACCTTCCAGAAAGCCCTGTTCATGGATATGGTTTATCTGCAGCAGGATGCTTTTGACAAAATTGATTCTGCATGCCCAATGGAACGTCAGCGTTTCTGTTTCAATCTGATCGCCGACATCGCTCATAGTGAGCTGAAGTTTGCAGACAAGAAAGAAGCCCGCGACTTCTTCGTGAAACTGACCGGTCTGTTCAAGAACCTGAACTACGCACACTTCGAATCCAGCGAGTACAAAGAGTACGTTGCCAAAATCGAAGAACTGCTGGGCGAGTTCAAGTCCTCTGTAGAAGCGGCATAATCAGCTCATCCTTTGAGCTGTTATACAAAAACCGGCGAATAACTTCGCCGGTTCTTTTATGCCTGACGATTAGCAAACAAAAGAAAGTTTTAAGCATAAGAAGATAGAAACTTCTCCTACCTCTATACCCTGTTATCCAAGGTCTTTCAGCTGTCTTATATAGATATTCCCTGAGACTTCTCTGCAACTGATAAGGTCGCTTTGCATTTCATAAGTACCACAGGTGAGCTGTGTTCTGGCGTCATGCCTCAGCAAATGTAAACACCATTTAAAAATAGTAACGGCCATCTTTGTTGTCTCACTGAGTTGTCTCGCTGAATTGTCTCACTGAGTTGTCTCGCTGAATTGTCTCGCTGAGTTGTCTCGCTGACATTGGAATGTCCCGGCTGACTGTTGTTCACAGCCGCAAAGAATTCAATTCGTTGAAAAGCCTGCCTGAGCAAACCCGACAATAACGAGTTTTATAAAGCAAGATGTATGCATTTTTTCCTTCCTGGATTTTGGCGTCAGAGCTTGGACTCTTTTTACTATAAAACGGCAGAAGGAGGGGAAGAAGTGACAATGCAGGCGACTGCAAGGTTAAGTCTGACTGAAGGTTTTCAGAACACCACCGAACATTAGCAGAGTTAATGGGTATTAAGAACATCTACTTATTCCTTCTGATTTCAATAGGAATAAGATGGCAAGTACCTACCGGAGAGCACCTCCACCACTGACTGGACGCTTGTAATCTAGAGCTACCCTCTTTCTTATGCGTCCGAACATATATTGGATTCAAGGAAAACAAGATGCGTATTGTTATCGCACTTGGCGGCAACGCCATGCTTCAGCGCGGTCAACCTCTGGAAGCAAGCATTCAGCGTGAGAACATCCGTAATGCTGCTGAAGTTATTGCCCGTGTTGCCCAGAAGCACGAAGTGATTCTGACCCACGGCAACGGCCCGCAAGTTGGCCTGCTGGCTCTGCAGAACGCCGCTTACGACAAAGTATCCCCTTACCCACTGGACGTTCTGGGTGCAGAAACGGCCGGCATGATCGGTTACATGATGGAGCAGGAACTGTATAACCAGATGCCAGGCGCCCAGGTTGCCACTCTGGTAACCCAGACTCTGGTTGACAACAACGATCCCGCATTCCAGAACCCAACCAAGTTTGTTGGCCCTGTATACAGCAAGGAAGATGCTGAAGCCCTGGCCGCTGAAAAAGGCTGGGACATCAAAGCTGACGGCGAATATTTCCGCCGTGTAGTACCTTCTCCTCTGCCTCAGAGCATCGTAGAAGTTGATATCGTTAAGAAGTTGTCTGAAATGGGCGCCCTGGTTATCTGCTCCGGTGGTGGCGGCGTTCCCGTTCGTAAAGACGAAGAAGGCAAATTGTCTGGTGTTGAAGCTGTAGTAGACAAAGACCTGACAGCTGCCCTGATGGCTGAGCAACTGGGCGCTGATGCTCTGGTTATCATGACCGACGTGTCCGCTGTTTGCATAAACTTCGGCCAACCAGACCAGAAAGAAATCCACAAAGCTTCCACCCAGAGTATTGGCGAACTGGATTTCCCTGCCGGTTCCATGGGACCAAAGATCGATTCCTGCGCCAACTTCGTTGAGCAGGGAGGCCGCTTCGCCGCTATCGGCAGCCTGTACGATGTTGAGCACATTGTTGAAGGCCAGGCAGGCACCTGGATCACCAACGAGATTGAAGGCATCTCTTTCTACGAAAAGAAAAACGCTGCTGAAGCCTGATCAAACTTGGGCGGGGATATCTCCCCGCCTGTTTCCCCTCTGCCCCTCTCCTCCCCAAAAAAGCAAACTACCCGACAGTTATCTTCTATCACACCCCTGTTTTTATAACCTGAACGTATACATGTATGAACCCATATAACATTAGATAAATCAGGCACTATTATTTCGGCTTTTTATATCCCCTTCCTTGCAAGACCGTAAACCCCTGCTAGATATACCCCCTATCCATTTTAATCATGCGTTTAACGCTCATTCTGCCGGAGTGTGCAGAGGAAGGACTATGCCAGGTATTCAGAGCCCTAAGATCGATTCCAGTCGTCTATTGCTAACTGCCAGTATTGCTGTTTCCACACAAGCTATGGCTTCTACAGATGTGGATAACTTCAGGGTTCTGGGGGGAGCTCTTGCTGGTAGCAACGGGTTTGCTTCATCACCACAGCTTCAGGAAATCCTCCGTCACCACCCTGAGTGGGGATGGCTGCCCAGCTATAAAATCGAGAGCCTTTCAAAAACCCCCTACACCTTTGCTGATCGTGCCTATGAAGCCATTTCTGGCGAAATAATGCCCCTGCTCACGATTGTTGCGCTTCATTCTTTATCCACCACCGCAGGTCTGCAGTTCCACCAGTTATGGCGGGCAAATCCTGAAAAGGTCGCCGACTACGCCTGGCGCTTCGGCGAGGCGATTGGTGACCTCGCTACAACTGACACTGTCACTGAACTGATGTGGCGACTGTTTGCTACCAACGCTGATTTCTTTAAATCACCAGACTTTGCCGACAGTCAGAATGGAGCCATCGCATGGCGACTTTTGAAGCGAGGCTTAGCCTATAGCTATATGATCGGAAGTAATATTCCAGACGCTCTCCGTCAGCATGTTGTGAACTCTGTAGGATTTGTCGGAATTCCATTCGAAACAGCATCGCTTAATAAACATTTTGCACTGACATTTATCAGTTCCAGTACCGCAGATGACCCAGGCAGGCCAGACAGCGCTTACTTAGACCTTGATTTTGTAAACCAGCCAAAGCCTTTTGATGACCCAAAAGGCAGATTTGAAGAAGCGCTTGTTGCGCTCGATAAAGCCAGCCGCACCCATAATGTTACCCGCATTCGTCTCTATCCATCGGTTATGGGGGATCAGAGAAAAGGTGGTGAATTGGCTCTATTTATACGTCCTTACTTCAACCATCAACCAGGGCCACTGGTACGTTTCCCGGCACGATTTGGTTCGAGCAGCACTCGTATCTGGTGGACAGACGCGATGGATCGGGGAATCCTTGAGCGGACTTATAACGACGATCAGTATTCCATCGTCAAATACCTCAACAGCCTGATGGACTACAAAAGCAGCGTTATTACACCGCTGTCCGATGGCATTCTTGAAAAACTGCCTGGATTAATTGAGTGGGCCTCAAATGAACCTATTGCCAACGACTACGGCTTTAACCTTGAGCAACAGAAACATACAGCTGCTGAGCCGGATGTTGTTGATACAGAAGATGATTTGAATCTTGGCTACCCCGGGAAACCCAAGCAATCAATGAATCACACCGTAATACAAGCTGGCAAAAAGAAAGCTTTCCTGTTTATGGATGGCCACTACAGTCAGGGGGCAGAACTACCCATCATGGTGATGGTAACCCGAAGTAGCTCCGACGATGTTAAAACTGCCACTTTACTGGAGCTTGAGAAACACATGCCATGGTTACAGTACCGTGGTAGTTACAAAATTGCCTTTACCTGGGCGAAAGGTCAGGCCTACAGCTGGGTTGTACAGCGATTAATGATGGTTCGCTCCAAACAGTTTAAAGCCCAGCAAGAGATGGCACAACGCTACATAAAAAATATGCCAGACAGCTTTACGGCAAGCGATATGGCAACTATTAACCAGCTGGGTGACGAAGCAACTCAAGGGATGGATCCCCAAGAAGCTCTTGAGCAATCGATGGCCGAGATTCAGGAATTAGACGAATACAACCAGCTCCTTAAACTTGAGGGGGAACTTAAGGATCTAGAAGCCAAAGTGCCTACAAAGCAGGCACAGAGCGACGTAGAGAAGGCCTTTTCTGAAGCGCAGGAAAATCTCGAAAGAACCTACAAAGACCTGATGGAAAAACACAAGCTAACGCCCCAAAATCTGAAAGCAGCTCGGACACTTAAAGATGAGGCTGAAAATAAAAAAGGGAAAGACGGTTTTGACGCAGCCGATAAAAGTTTTTCCGATTATTTAAAATCACTCAAGCTGCAATCTCCTACAAAAGTAACATTGTTGTTGCTTCAAACAGATTACAAACAGCGGGGTGAATTAACGAAAGCCACAAAAGACAAAAACAATCTGCAAGACAGAATAATTAGGGCTCAGAGCGATATTGAGGCAAAGAAAGCAGCGAGGGATGCGCATATCACCTCACATGAAACGCTTGTTCTTCATTCTGTGCTAGATCAACTGAATAAGCTTGGCAAAAGTGTTGAGGCTGATGCCAGTGAAGATACCCTTAAAGGCATGCTCAATGATATGCGCAAGGTGGGCCAAAGTCGTTGGACTCTACCCGGTGGCTCTTGGTACGAAACCAAAGCCTTCTTTAAAAACCTCGTTGGCTCCATTCCTGTTATTGGTTCTCACTTTGGACCAGAGGCAGAGCTAGCGTATCACAAAGAAACTATGGAGAAACGAGCACAGGATGCGAAGGCTGCGGCAAAGGAAGCACTGAAGCAACGTCAGGAGAAACAACGTCAAGCCAAAGTGGACGATGAGCTGAAAACTATTGAAGACAAACAGCAGGCTTTGGATGAGACCAGCGGTAAGCTGCTGTACGCGATAACAGATATTGATGCCATCAACAAAACTCTGGCCACTAAGAAGAAAGAGCTGAGTACCGCCAGTGAAGAGGACGCTGAGAAAACTGCGATGGCCGAAATAAGCCGACTTGAAAATGATCTGAAAGCAGCTGAAATAGCTAAGAGAGAACTGGAGCAAGAAAAAGGCGCACAGGAGAGTGAACTTGAACAGCAAAAAGCCGAGTTGCAGGGAAAAATTGAACACTCCAAACAGCTGAGAGCAGGCTACACAGCTGTAAAAGCGGAACGAGAACAGGTTAAAGAGGAACTTGATGAAACCACAGCACGCAACACCACGTTGGCCGAAAACATAAAGAACCATGAGCAGCAATTAGCCCAAACCCACGAAGACTATGAGCAAGAAAAACAGGCTGCGGAAGCGCTAGCGGCTCAACACTCTAAAACTAACAAAAAACGAGATGAGACAAACAAGAGACTGCAGGACGCCGAAACCCGTGCCAATAACCTGAAAAACCAACATGCAACCGCTAAAGCAAATAAAAAACAACTTCAGAAAGAGCTAAAGCAACTTACAGCTGGCCTGGACACCGCCACAGACAAGAGCTCGATTAAAGAACTCGCAGAAGATCTCCAATCCCAGGTTAGTGATGCAGCTCGACACATGGCCGATCTGGAATCTCAAGTGAAGACGGCTGATGATAATGTGGCTGAGCTGACCCGGAGGAGCCGTGAGGAAGAAGCCAAATCTAAGACATTTAAAGCCGACCATCAGAAAGCCATAACTGAACTGGAAAATCTCAGAGCCAAGGAGCGGCAGGAACGGGAAGCTCTGACTAAAGCCAAAACAGCCCATCAAACAGCCAACGAGAGGATTAAAACCCTAGAGGGTAACTTCGCACAAATGCAAGACACAATCTCAGAATTTGAGAATACAGCCTCTGCCGCAGAGATCGAGTATAAGGGTCTTGCACAACGCTTGGACGACGAGAATCAGGAAGCTCAACAACTGAGGACCAAGCAGGGCGAACTGGAAGGTAAAACCACTGAATTGAAGACCGAACTTGAGAAAGCAGAATCCGAACTCAAAGACCTTGAGCCAAAACTGAAGACAGCTCGCGAAGCTGAAGAAAAACAGACTAAAGAGTTTAATGGCCAGCTAGAGAGTATTCAAGCACAAAGAAATGAGCTATATGAAGAGATCAAACAACTGCAAGAGGAAATAGGGAAGGGAGCGCCTTTAAGAGCGGAGCAACACGAGGCTTTGAGAAAAGCTAATGTTCATGCAGAAACAGTGGCTAGCGAGCATCAAATAGCTAAGGAAAACATCCTCCAGCTTCAAAAACGAATTCAAGAGGCCAATGAGCATAAACAGGCTGCACTTTCTGCACTAACCACCCACAAGGAAGCAATTGAAAAACTGGAACCACAAGGCAGTAAATTAAGCGAAAGTCTCACGAAAATCACTGACTCTCCAATAGAACAGATTACCGACGGCCATACTAACAAGGAGGGAGAAACTGATACTCAACGGATCGAAACAGAGCCTCGCTTGACAGAAAATGCAAGTAAAACTAAAGAGCTGGAGAATGCAGTCACAACAGTTCAAGGGCAAATAGATAACTTGCAGAGTCAACTGGACAGCGCCCAAACAACAGATAAGAAGATTGATGCTCAACTAGAAGAGGCAAATACAACTGTTAAAAGGGCTACTGATGCAGCCAAGGATTCGATCAATAGCCATAGACAACTGGAACAGAAAATACGCACTGCTAAGCAGAACCTCGAAGAAGTTACTACGGAAATTACTAGCATTGATCAGAAAAAACAAACCGTACAGGATCATTGGCAACACGTTGAGCAACATCATAAGAATGTAAGCATCACCGTACAGAATACAAGGACTGCTCTTCAATCGTCTGAAGCTGAAACCGAACAAGCCAAACAACAGGTTGTAAACAAACAAGCTGCATTAGAAAACTTAAGTGCTGACAAGAGTCAAGCAGAACAAAAGCTAGCGACCACGAAGAGTCATCTGAATAATACCCAAACCGATGTACAAGGGCTGAAAACAGAGCTCCAAAAAGCGCGTGAATCCTTATCAAAAGAATCAATCCCTGAATGGAAAGATAGAGTAAGTCAACTCACAGCTGAGCTTCAAGAGACAGAGCGCAAGGCAAATCAACTGGATGATCAAGCACGTACTGCTCAGTCTCAACATCTGGATTTGGAACTGCAACTCATTCAACACAAAGATGATACTCAGCGGCTGAATCGTGAACTTGGCCAAGCCAAGACAGTGCAACAAGAGCTGGAACGAAAAGCACACGAAGCCACATCAGCTGGAAAGGTGGCGGAGCAACTGGCAGAACTTGAAGAGAAAGTCACTCAACTGGCAGACAATCGTGATAACGCTGATTCAAGCGTCAGCTCAGTGAGCACCGAGCTGGAAACTGTAGAAGCCGAACTGAAAGAACTGAAAGATCTGAAAGCAGCCAGGGACAAGACCTTACAGATAGAGACTGAGCTTCACAACGCTAATTCTGAGGTGGAACGTTTGCGCTCAGAGAAAAAGACTGTATCCAGTCAGCTAGGTGAACTTGAGAAGAAGCACAGCGCTCTAAAGGAAACACAGAAAAAACTCAATCAGGAAGCCAGAGAAGCCAAGCGCTTTGCAATAGCGCTAAAGGGTCAGGCTGGAATAACAGACGGTTTTGATCCTTCAACAGTTTCCGAGTCAGAATCATTGCCTGAAGATGATGATTAGGATTTCTGCTACCAACAACGGACTTTAATCGAACCTCTACCAGCCTCTCGTAGTTTTTCTACGGGGGGCTTGGTTATTTAAGTCATCCTGTTTTTAAGATGCCCTATTTTTTAAGATACCCTGTTTTTAAGAGGCCAATGTTTATGCTGAACGCCCTCAAACATTTCCCAAGGCTTCTATATTTCGCCTTTTTCTCATGTGCCCTGTTGTGCACAGGTTACCTTTTGTCTTTGCAAAGTAGCTTTGCTTTTGAGGCAGACTTCAATGAGGATAGTATTTATACCGAAGAGAGTGACCTGGAAGAAGATGAATATGATGACACGTCCAGCGGTATGGATGCAGACTGGCAGGATGAACAGGAAAGTCAGGATATAGAAGAAGACGACTCTGGAGGCTTTGAATAGACAACCTTTATTCTTGTATTTTCCATCTGCGGCAACGTCTATAAAAACCACACTAAGAAAGCGAGAGATAGTCATCCTTTCATAACGGCGATAGAATGCAGGAAAGAGAAAATCAATAATAATCAGGAAGGCGCAACAGCCGTGGAGAAAACCACACATTTCAGCAAGAGGCTTTCCTTTCGCCAGACTCAATATACTCTTGTCGTCGCATTTGTAACCGGACTGGTTTTCAGCTGTTTGCAAATCGCTCTGGATTACCGCCACCAGAATCAAGCCATTGACGATGAAATAACCGCCCTCCTTGAAATCAGTAGCGCTCCTGCTTCACGCATTTCCTATAACATTGACTCAGAACTGGCTCAGGAGCTTTTGAATGGCCTGATCCGATCGCCCTCTGTTATCAGTGCAGAAATACGGGACGATACTAATCAAAGGCTTGGTTATGTTCGCCGAGATAGTCGTCAGGATCAGGCACGCTGGATAAGTGACTCCCTGTTCGGTCGCAGTCGTATTTATCGTCAGGTTCTTAAGGTGGATTATGACCCGGATGAGCCGCTGGGCTTTATCCAACTTGAAGTCGACACATTTAATTACGGCAGCTCATTTTTGCAACGCGCCCTGACCACCTTTTTCACCGGGCTGGTGAAAGGATTGATGATGGCTCTCATACTTCTACTGCTGTTTTACCGTATGTTAACCAGCCCTCTGATGGCGCTGACAAAATCCCTGAGCAAACTGCGCAGCCATGAACCATCACCGTCATCTCACCTTACCTGTCCCGAAGCGCATAAGAGTGATGAAATTGGCCTGCTGATCGAAGAGATCAATAACCTGCTTTATTCCATCAGCAGTAATACCAAACGCCGCTACCGGGCAGAGCGTCAGCTAAGAGATCATCTGGCCACCCTGGAAAGCGGCATTGTCAGTCGAACCGCCGAACTCAATGCTCGTAACCGTCAGCTGACTGATTCGAATCAGGAATTAGAGGATGCTCGGCAGAGGGCGCTACAAATGGCGCAGGCAAGAGCCACCTTACTGGCAAGCATGAGTCATGAAATACGAACCCCTCTCGGCAGCCTGTTAGGGCTTGTTGATCTGGCAAAAGAAAACGCCACAGAATACAGTCAGCAAACAAGGTTGGCGCTTGCTCACGAATCTGGAAAGCAACTCCTCCAACTGTTGAATGACATTTTGGACTTTTCCCGTTTCGAGTCGGGGAAACTCGTCTTTGAATCATTGAATTTTGATATTCACAATAAAGTTGAAATGACTGTAGAGCAGTTCTCCCAACAAGCTGCTCAAAAGCAGATTGCTTTACAATGCATTATTGATTCATCTGTTCCACAAATGGTAAAAGGTGACCCGACCCGGCTTCAGCAAATCATTACCAATTTAGTCAGCAATGCGATTAAATTTACAAAAGCAGGTCATGTTGCCGTTCTGGTAGAAGCACGAGCCGTTGCCAACGCCAAAACACTGATAAATATTGCCGTATCTGATACGGGTATTGGTATTCCTGAGAACAGGCTGGAAACTATTTTCCAACCTTTTTCACAAGCCACTGCAGAAACACATCGGGTATTCGGGGGCTCTGGGCTGGGGTTGGCGCTATCTAGAAATATGGCAGAAGCCTTAGGAGGAAGGCTTCAGGCAAGAAATATTAAAGGTGGAGGCAGTCGGTTTGAATTGCAGCTGCCTTACCAGAATGTTCAGCAAGCCACCAGCGAACAGGAAGCCTTGGTTTCCTCGATAGATATTACAATTCTTGCGCCGCCTCTGCTGGCAGAAGCTCTCTATAAATATTCTCTCGACACTCCCGGACTCAACCCCTCTGTTTTGAGCTGGTATGGCCCATGGCACCCTGACGAAATGAATAATGCGCTGGCAGGGGTATTCATAACAAACCTGCCAGAACACCTGCTTCCCAAAGCACCGAAACTCTGTATTCCTGTATACCAGCATGGGCAGACTTTGCCCCAAAAACCCACAACTCCTGTTATTCACTCGCCAATCAGAAAGAAAGCTCTCGGAACACTAAAAGAAGAGGTCGAAGCCTTCCTGAGAGGACAAAAACCTGATCAAGAGATTAAGGTTATCTCGAACAGCCCGGAACCTGAACAAAGAACAATTCTTGTTGTTGAAGACAACCCCACCAACCTGATGGTGACAGAAGGTATGCTCGAGCAAATGGGGTTTCATGTAAAAACAGCCCGCAATGGTCAGCAGTGTCTGGATATCTGTAAAGAGACTCTGTTTGATCTGATTTTAATGGACTGCAATATGCCAGTTATGAATGGTTACGATGCCAGTCGTAACCTTCGTAAAAGCGACTACCTGAAGGACGTTCCCATTATTGCCTTGACGGCTAATGCCCTTGAACACGACAAAGACCGGTGCCTTCATAACGGCATGCAGGACTACATGAGTAAACCTCTGGACAGGAAGGTTTTGCAAGCCAAGCTGAGTCAATGGATAAAAACAACCCGTTGAGCGGTTTACCCCCCCTGGTTACCTGATTCATTAAACCCCAAAGACACGGAATTCACGCAATACCGTAACCCGGTAGGCTCAGGACCATCGGGAAAAACATGGCCAAGGTGAGACTCACAGCAGGCGCACAGAATTTCTGTTCGTGTCATTCCCAGAGAGTTATCTTCTATATACACAATGGCGTCCTTTGATACCGGCGCCCAATAGCTCGGCCAGCCGCAACCACTTTCGAACTTGGCATCAGAACGAAAAAGCGGAGAGGAGCATGCGGTGCACACATACAAACCTGTTTCTTTGTGATTCAGGTATTCACCAGTAAAGGGACGCTCAGTGCCCTTCTCCCTGCAAACGTGAAACTGTTCTGGCGTAAGTTGCTCACGCCAGGCGGATTCTGTTTTCGTTATTTTCTGCTTAGCCATGTCCCACTCCCGAACTTTTCAGAGTTCAGACCAAAATTTCTCAAAATCTCTGATAATATGCCTATCACATTATTATCAGATAACAATAACCAGCACCATGCAGGATATACAGAAGTCAGGCAAGCTCCAGAACGTCTGTTATGAAATTCGTGGCCCCATTCTTCATGAAGCCCGTCGGCTGGAAGAAGAAGGTCAGCGGATACTTAAGCTCAACATCGGCAACCCGGCCCCTTTTGGCTTTGATGCTCCTGAAGAAATCATTCAAGACATGATCCTCAATATCCCTGCGTCTCAGGGATACTGTGATGCCAAAGGCCTCTTCTCCGCCCGTAAATCGGTGATGCAATATTGTCAGCAGCGCCAGATCGACAACGTCACCATTGATGACGTTTATATCGGTAACGGAGTCAGCGAACTCATTGTGATGGCCATGCAGGGGCTCTTAAACAATGGCGATGAGATGCTGGTTCCAGCTCCAGACTATCCGCTCTGGACAGCGGCCGTTACCCTCGCCGGAGGAAGTCCGGTTCATTACATCAAAGATGAACAGTCGGACTGGTGCCCGGACTTAGACGACATTCGCAGCAAAATCACCAGCAAAACCCGGGGTATTGTTGTCATCAATCCCAATAATCCGACTGGTGCCGTTTATCCCCGGGAGGTTCTCGAAGGTATTGTTGAATTGGCCCGGGAACATAACCTGATTATTTTTTCCGATGAGATATACGACAAAATTTTATATGACGAAGCCGAACATATTCCTATGGGCTCTCTGACTCAGGATGTTCTCTGTGTCACCTTCAATGGCCTTTCAAAATCCTGGAGAGCCGCAGGCTTTCGTACAGGCTGGATGATTCTGAGTGGCGCCATGCATCTGGCTAAAGATTATCACGACGGTTTGCAGATGCTGGCCTCGATGCGTCTGTGCTCCAATGTTCCCTCTCAATACGCCATTCAAACAGCTTTGGGCGGATACCAAAGCATCAATGATTTGGTTTTACCCGGTGGGCGATTGAAAGAACAACGGGATAAAGCCTGGGAGATGGTGACATCCATTCCGGGAGTGAGCTGCGTAAAGCCCAAAGGAGCGCTTTATCTGTTTCCAAAGCTTGACCCGAAAATCTACCCCATTGAAAATGACGAACAGATGGTTCTGGAGTTTCTCCGCCAAGAGAAAGTGTTACTGGTACAGGGCTCCGGGTTTAATTGGCCCAGCCATGATCACGTTCGGATTGTCACCCTTCCCCGGGTTGATGTGCTGGAAGAAGCCATGGAAAAATTTGCCCGTTTTCTTGATCGGCTAAAAAGAAAGCATCAAGTCGTTTCCATGCCCGGTTAAATATTAATCTTCATGATCGTCTCACTGCTACCTTAAGGTTCCTTTAATCAAGGAACCTTAAGTAGTGGAATACTCCCAAAAGCTAAGCCAACAATACCAACAGCTAATAACCACGGAAATCACCACTCTTCTCACAAGAGATATACCGACTTTAATCAGCCACTACGTCACCACTGGACGAAAAGCTCTTGATTACGGATGTGGCACCGGTACCTTCATTCCTTTATTGCAGCGCGAAGGATATCTGGTGGATGGAATGGATATAGAACCTAGTATGCTTTCTCAGGCACTAACTAATGTGAAGAATACAGCTTTCTTCCATATTAACTCTGCCGCTATTCCCAAAGCAGACAAGAGCTATGATCTCGTTATATTAAATTTTGTGTTAGTTGAAATTGGCACCATCACAGAAATAACTGAGGTGTTAACAGACATTCACAGAGTATTAAAACCTAACGGCATTCTTATCGCTATTACTGGAAATAAGGCACGCTACACACCAAGCAACCAGTGGCTTCACATAAAAACCGACTTCCCCGACCTTCCCCCATTATGCAGCGGCAGCCGTGTGCGGTGCCAGCTTCGGGGCACAGATATAGTCTTCGAAGATTATTACTGGACGGACAACGACTATAAACAGGCGTTTGAAACCGCAAACCTTGAACTGATCGAACTCCATCAACCTCTCGGAAAACCAGAGGACGATACCCCCTGGAAAGATGAGCTCCATGTCTCACCAATGAATATTTATATAACGAGAAAATCTAAGGTATGACAATTCAATACACTTTCCCCCTTGAATCCTCTTCAAAAACCCACATAAATGGGGTAATGGAATGGGAAGCAGTGGAGAATTATTCCTGATGAAGCGAATAGCCTTATTTTTAGCGACAAACCTGGCCGTGGTGTTGGTTCTGGGTACAGTCACCAGTATTGTTTTGCCTCTATTGGGGCTGAACACTAGAGGTATGGGAGGCCTTCTGGTCTTTGCCCTGATCTTCGGTTTTGGTGGTTCCTTTATTTCTTTGGCTATTTCCAAATGGATGGCATTGAAAACCACAGGTGCCGAAGTTATTGAGCAACCCCGTAATAGCACCCAGCAGTGGCTTCTTGAAACTGTTGCCCGTCAGGCTCAGGCGGCCGGCATTGGCATGCCACAAGTTGCCATGTATGACTCCCCCGATATCAATGCTTTTGCCACTGGTGCCAGCAAGAACAAAGCTCTGGTTGCCGTAAGTTCGGGCTTGATACGCAACATGAGTCAGGACGAAGCAGAAGCTGTCCTGGGTCATGAAATCGCTCATATTGCCAATGGTGATATGGTTACCCTGACTCTGATTCAGGGAGTGGTAAACACCTTTGTGATTTTCATAGCCCGAGCGATTGCCATGGTGATTGATAATTTCCTGAAAGGGGATGATGAAGAAGGTGGCTTGGGCATGTTTGCCTATATGGGCGTTGTTTTTGTTCTTGAAGCGATTCTGGGTATTGGTGCCAGCATTATTGTTATGTGGTTCTCCCGTCAGCGAGAATTTCGTGCCGATGAAGGTGGAGCCCGGTTAGCTGGCCGTGAAAAGATGGTCGCGGCTCTGCGTCGTCTGCAGCAAAGCCATGAGCCACAGCTGGAAGGTTCGATGATGGCTTTCGGCATTAACGGTAAGCGCACCGTTTCTGAAATGTTCCTGAGCCATCCGCCACTGGAAAAGCGTATCGCTCACCTGCAAAGCCTGTAATGCCCAATGGCATGGTTTCGGAAATATCCCGAAGCCATGCTTTCCTCTAAACCGTTGTTGATACCGTTGTTGATTGCTCCCAGATACTTACCGTTTCCTGAATGCTTGCAGATCATAAACAAGGAGAGGTTCTGATGGGGTTTGATAACATGTACACATAATTCCTGTGACCTATTGCTCAATAAACCACTTAATAAACCACTGAGAGTGCAATTGTTCAGATAGGGTGCGGTTAATGTGGATAACAGAGGGGTTAGCCCCCCTGAGCAGATACTTACAGCGCACTGACCGGATAAAGCACTGCATCCCGGTAGCCGGTCATGACCTTCAAAGTTCCGGATAATTCTGCATCCAGTTCTGGATCACCAGAATCCAGCAACAACGGTCGTCCTTCCAGGGCTTTGATCTTGGTTTTGGTAGCAATGACCAGCAAACCATCACGCCCTTCCCGCTCCAATACGGTGCGAATAACTTTCGGGCTCAATTGCTGGTTCCCACGCCCCAGTACATGCCCCTGACCGCCAATTACGGTCACCATAATCAACACCGGCCCATCGTGATGGCGCAACACTTCAAGAATACCTTCTTCACGGACATCATCCGCAAGACATTCATCATCCCGGAACAAATCAACACCCAGCAAAGTGCTGTCGTGCCCCAGACATTCCATTACACCTCGCGTAGTCGAACCCGGGCCAGCAATAATCAGTGTGCCGTCGTCTAACTGTTCCCGCAGATCATCGGCAACATCCTGCAGCACCAGCTCTTCAACTTCCCGACCGCCTTGCTTTACGTTTTGCAGAAACTGACCGGCTTCCGGCACCAGCATTTCGCCATAATGGCGGGCGCGCACACGCCCTTCTCGAAACGCTTGCTCGTCAATATCCCTTACATCACGATTGCGGATATCGGTCATTTCACCGGTGATTAAACCTTTCAGAACTTCACCAGCAGCAGAAGGGGTCACCGCATAAACCGCAGAATGAATTTTGACTCCGGCAGGAATCCCGAGAACTGGCTGCCCTTCCGGTACGTTGTCGCAGATATTTCTGGCGGTGCCATCACCACCAGCAAACAGAATCAGATCAACCTTGCGCTCAGACAAGCAGTGAACAGCAGCAATGGTATCCTCTGCAGAACTCTGTTCACTTTCTATACTGCCAACAACCTGAAACGAGAACCCCATCGCCTTGAGAAGGTTTTCTCCCATTGGGCCAGACCAGGCTAAAAACTCAATGTGTTCTTTATACGGAAGCAGCTTTTCCAGCGCCGTTTGGGCGCGCTTTTCGGCTTTAGGGACAGCTCCCATAGCCAGCGCTTTAGTAACGGTGTCTTCCCCGTCACTGCCTTTCAATCCTACGGAGCCACCGATACCGGCGAGAGGGTTAATAATCAGCCCAATGGTTAACTGCGTCATCGGTTGCCTGCGCTGCTTTTGGAAGAATTGTTATTGTAAGAGTTGTCGTTAATAGAGAAGCCGTAACCAGCAAGGTACTCACGAACCTCTGGCGAGCAGTCTTCCAGTTCAAGGCACAAGGTGCTGAACTCTCTACGGCGGGGATAATGGCGGCGCAGCAGATCAAATTCCCTGGCAATATTTTCAGGATGGCGAGCCACTGCCCTGCGTAAACGCATATCATCCCGGCGAATATCGTAAACCATGCGAATAGTGGCAGCCGACGCTTCCTGATGATTATCGCTGGCAATAGTCAGAGATTGCAGTAAAGGTGCCGGATTCACTTCATCGTATTTCACATCTTCACGACGATTCAAAAACTCACAGGCAGCTTGATAGATCATTGCTGTGCCGCGAACTTTGCCATCCACACTGTAACCAGCAATATGAGGTGTACCGAGTGTTACCAAATCCAGAAGTTCCGGATCAATAGAAGGTTCGCTTTCCCAAACATCAAGCACCGCTGTTAAAGAATGAGTTTCTTTTAAAAGCGACTTCAGCGCGGCATTGTCTACAACTTCTCCGCGCCCGGCATTAATCAAAATGCCATTGCCGGCATTCTCTGAGAAATAACGAAGCCGCTTATCATTTAACAGATGAAATGTTGGGTGCTGGCAGTTACGGGTATAAGGCGTGTGCAGAGAAAGGATATCAACCTTTTCAATCAGCTCGTCAATCTCGGTGTTATCAGGAGCGTCTTTGAAAGGGTCACAGTTGAGGCAGTTAACGCCCAAGGCCGTCAGACGTTGATACAGGCGGCTCCCCACCTGCCCGTAACCAACAATACCAACGGTTTTATCTTGAAGGTGAAAACCCTGCTCCTCCATCAAAGTATCCAGAGCCGCCATCACATAATCCACTACGGCCTCGGCATTACACCCCGCAGCCGAGGAAAAACCAATGTTATTTTCCCGAAGCCAATCTTTGTCCACATGATCTGTTCCACTCGTGGCTGTGGCGACAAACTTAACCGAGCTTCCAGAGAGCAGCTGCTCATTCACTTTTGTAACAGAACGAACAAGGAGAAGGTCAGCATCTCTCACATCAGCAGCAGTCATGGTGCGCCCATGACAGGACACAATGTCACCAAAACCACCAAAGAAGCTGGTTAAAAGGGGAATATTTTCATCGGCAACGATTTTCATCAGCGTCCGTGGTTACTCCACACAATACGATTGAGAACAGAATGTTATAATGCCGAGCGTTATACCAGCAATTCGGAAACATGACATCTTATCCATGCTCACTACACCTGATAACAGTGTTTATAACCATAACGATCTGATCACCCTGTTTAATCAGTGCTTTTACCGTGATTATCACACAACTCTGTCTGCACATGCCGAAGAGCCTTTGTATACACCGGCCACACCTGATCAGCCAGCCAGAATTCACTTTACCCGGGATTATTTCGCCAGCGCCCTTCATGAGATTGCCCACTGGTGTATTGCCGGTGAATACCGGCGCACTCTGGAAGATTACGGTTACTGGTATGAGCCGGATGGCCGTACAGAAGAGCAACAGGCATTGTTTGAATCTGTGGAAATCGAGCCCCAGGCTTTAGAATGGATTTTCTCTCTGTGCTGCAACGCTCCTTTCCGAATCAGTGCAGACAACCTCAATAGCACCATAGGAGCCAGTGAATCATTCAAAAGAAATGTTTATAACAAAGCAGTGGAGTATCTGGAGAATGGCTTGCCGGAACGGCCTCAGCATTTTGCCAAAGCACTGTCCCGACACTTTAGAGAAGATACATCACCTGCTGCCAGCGAGCTTGATCCAGCCACTCTTTAAATGATGTTACGCCAGAGCAAAGCCTGCCAGCCAGTAAGCAAGCAAACCAATAATCATAATCCCCATCAGATTCAGAATCAGGCCGCTTCTCAGCATCTGGCGAATGGTAATCATGCCTGACCCAAACACTATGGCATTAGGTGGTGTTGCCACCGGTAACATAAAGGCACAGCTGGCGGCCAGTGTTGCGGGAATGGCCAGCATCGCGGGAGGAATCCCCAAAGACAATGCCAAAGCTCCCAAAGGTGGAAGAAATGCCGCAGTCGTTGCAGCATTACTGGTAATCTCGGTTAAGAAAATAATCACCGTAACAACCAAGATCACAGCTAACAGCTCTGTCCCCCCGGGGATTGAGGAAAACAGGCTGGCTGTCCAGCCTGCCAGACCACTCTTCTGAATCATTGCCGCAATACTCAAGCCACCACCAAATAACAGCAAAATGTCCCAGGGCAGCTTCTTCATAGCCCCCCAGTTCATCACAAATTCCAGCTTGCGAAGATTTACTGGCAACAGGAACAGGGTAATGCCGGCCATCAGTGCAATAAGGGTGTCGGAGATCGGCAACCAAGGCAGCATGTCTACCAACAAAGGCCGAAACAACCAGCAAATGGCGGCCAAAGAGAAGACAGAAGCCACCATTTTCTCACCACGGCCCAAGCCTCCAAGATCACTCAATTCTTTGGCTAGTTCCTGATGAACCTTGTCACTGCTGACTGACTCAAGCTGATAGCCACCTTTACTTAGCCACCAGCCGGTAAAGATCAACATTAATACAGAGATTGGCAGGCCAATCATCAGCCATTGAGCGAAACCAATTTTCAAGCCGTACTGTTCTTCTAGAAATGCGACCATCAAGGCATTGGGGGGAGTTCCTATCAGTGTGGCCATGCCACCAATGGAAGCACCGTAGGCAATAGCCAGAAGCAAGGCATTAGAGAATCCTGCCTTCCCTTGCCCTTCTTCCCGCAACATATGAATCACGGAAACACCGATGGGCAACATCATCACTGCCGTTGCGGTATTACTGACCCACATACTGAGCAGAGCCGTAGCCAGCATAAAACCGATCACCAACCTTTGTTCGCCCGTTCCCACCTTAAGCATGATGTGAATAGCTATACGCCGGTGCAGCCCCCAGCGCTCCATAGCCAACCCCAGCATGAATCCACCGAGGTAGAGGAAAATAACCGGATGTGCATAGGGCGCAGCCACAGTGTCCAGCTTGCCAAGCCCTAAAAGCGGCCCCATGACCAGAGGAAGAAGTGCGGTGATGGCAATGGGCATAATTTCCAGAGACCACCAGACCGCCATCATCAAAGCCAGGCCAGAACAGCGCCAGGCCATATCAGACATGCCTTCCGGGGCATCCACAAACAAAGGAAGTAACAGAAGTACCCAGCCAGCGACAAAGCCGACTCGCCAGAGTCTATGGTTTTTCTCTTCTGACAGCTCTGAAGCGACCTGTTGTTCTGAATTTAAGCTCACAAGGGTATCCCGCCATTCTCTTATAGAGAAATATCGTCCTCCTCTCGGTATCCATAACTGCAGGCCTCAAAGATACAGAACAAATACAAAAGACTTCGGGCTCTTGACGGGATAAAATGCCCACGATCCGAAAGGTTTATCCCACGGCTGCCTCCCTTCGCCATATCGCCCTAACCCCGGCAAACCGTGCAGATACAACTCACAATTAATGAATAAAGCTCAATCTTATTTGCCTCGCTTTTTTACAGAGGCCAGAGCCCTTCTTGCTCTTTCCATGCCGATCATCATTTCCCAGCTTGCTATCCAGGGGATGAGTTTTGTAGATACCTCTATGGCCGGGCAGGCCAGTGCCAGAGACCTGGCCGCTATTGCTGTGGCCGCCAGCCTTTGGATGCCAGTTAACCTGCTGATGCGCGGAACCCTGATGGCTCTCACCCCTATAGTGGCTCACCACCGGGGAGCAGGAACGGAACAAAGAATCCCTGCTGATCTTAGCCAGACACTCTGGATTGCCCTTTTTTCCAGTGTCATTCTTATTGTTTACCTGAATATCGCAGGACACATCCTCTCATTTATGGATGTTGACTCGGCAATTATCCCTATTGCTACCGGTTATCTGTATGCGCTGTCGTTTGGTGTACCCGGCATTGCTATCTATTTCACCCTCAACAGCCTGTGTGAAGGGATGGGCAATACCCGCGCTCCGATGGTGGTAGCTATCGCCGGATTATTGGTGAACGTTCCAGTGAACTACGTGTTGATTTACGGAAAGTTGGGATTACCCGCGTTAGGTGCTGTTGGTTGTGGCTGGGCAACAAGCCTGGTGTACTGTGTGATGTCGCTGCTTATGATTCTCTATCTCAAAAGTCACCACCGCTACACAAACCTGTTGCCTGCAGGCAATCAGTTGAAAATGATTGGCCACCGAATTGGTGAACAGCTAAAACTGGGGATTCCAATTGGTATCACTATTTTTATTGAAGGCAGCATCTTCGCCATCATCGCTTTGTTGATTGGTCAGCTGGGTGCTACCGCCGTCGCTGCTCACCAGATTGCCCTGAACTTTTCAGGTTTAACCTTTATGGTGCCACTCAGTATTTCTTTCGGTATCACCATCCGCGTAGGACATGCTATTGGAGCCAATAATCTCAGTGAAGCCAAGCTAAGAACTCTAAGCGGAACAATTCTCGGAATAATGTTCGCAACAATCACAGCTGTGTGTATTTTGCTGTTCCCGGAAGCCATTATTCGCGTTTACACAACAGACCCTGTTGTTGCCCAGGGTGCAGCCCTTCTGCTGGTTTATGCGGCCGTTTACCAGATTTCCGATTCCCTACAAGCTTCTGCTAATGGCGCACTACGAGGATTTAAAGATACCAGGACACCTATGATTCTGGTAAGTATCGCTTACTGGCTGATTGGCTTACCCATTGGCTACATCCTGGGATTAACCAGCATCATTACTCAACCTATGGGCTCAGCAGGATTCTGGATCGGACTAGTTAGCGGCTTAACCGCTGCAGCTATTTTCCTTGGCACGCGCCTTTTGATTGTTATCAAACGTACAGAACAACACTCTGTCACATTAATGTCTTCAAGTTATAAAGCATCAACTTAAGTTAACGACTAGATTGAAAAGATCAGGAAAAGGATTTTCCTGCTTTTACAGCGGTGTTCACAAGGATGTGGCATGTCTGATCGATTTAGCGAGAAAAGTCGTAATAACAAAAACCGTAAAGAAAATACCTCGGCACCACTCAAGCCTGAGTCTGAGCCCGATAATGTGGTTGATATCTTCACCCGAAAAAAGGTGATTGATAACAACACCAATCGCATTGTACGAATGGCTCCTGAGCTAGATGGTCTGGAAATGCTTTACAGCAACGACGCCAACAAAGATAAAATGTTCAGCATGAAAATACTGTGCTGGGCGCTGCGACAGAATGGCCAGGTTGATGCCATGGTGCCTTGGCTAAGCAGGCTGGTTCCGGCGCAGGATTTGAAAGATCCTCTGAACGGACACTGGGAAGGTTATTACGATAATAAACTTGAGCGGTTGTTCTACGAGCCTCCTGTTCATAAGGTTGTTGAGCTGGAAGGTGCTGTGACCTATTTCCAGAGCCTGGAAGAAAGAATGGAGAGAGTGGGAGCAGAAGGTAATGAAGAGCCTGAGATTATTCAGGAAATTCCTGATAATATTGGCACACATGCAGTGCTGACCGGAAACTCTTTCCACACCATCACCCTCACCCAAATCACCAGCTGGCGTTTAATGGATGATGGAACAATTCAGGCCATGATTGCGGATACGGACAAAATTGACAACACCCCTGTGCTGCCGGGAGACGAATGCTTGTATCCAGTTCAGAAAAACAGTGATTTCAAATACTTCTTCCACCATATTATCGCCAATAAGATCAAAGCTGGGGATCCCGAAGCCGTAGCTGCGTTTTCGCGCTTGTTGGATCAGTAGCTGTGTCCGAAAGCCGTTGCCAGCGACTACTTGTATGCCCCTCAGCCCCCCCGGGAACGTACCTAGAACGCGACGCATATGAGCGGATGTCGCGCACACGGGTAAGACTGCGATACCCTTGAATAGTCTCTGTGACAGAGTTTGAGCCTGAAATATGAAATGCCATTCTTGTCGCGAGACCCCAACTGTTTGCTTTGTCCAACGGAGAAGGCAGCTTCCTTTTGAAAACATCGAATTGAAGCAATGGCGTATCGCTTAACGAGCCCAGCCGATGGGCAAAACAGTTCCAGCCACCGCACCATCCAGGCCTCATATTAATGCCTGTGGTGAACTTCGTTAGCGCAGCGCTCATATGGGCAACAGCACTCGTTTTATCTTGCTCTATAATGGATAGCGCCCAGTCTGACAGGCATGCGCCATGATCAACGTACGTAGAATAGGCGCCGACACCAGCCAATGGCTCTATATATTGATACAGCTCACTCGCTAGCTCGAACTGTTTCAAATAAGTAAGATTCATTGCTCGTATCTTTAAACCTCTTAAACCTTTCCCCTGGTAAGTTTTCAGAACCTCTTCAGCCTTATCCCTGCTTCCAAGTGCTATATAGATTTGTGCCAAAATCACTTTGGCAGATTCGCAATTTTCCTCAGATATAGACATTTCCAAGCTGGGGATATTTTTCTCTAAATCTGAATTACTTATTGCTTTTTTGGCATAGAGGGCTAAATCAATTTCTGCCTGCACCATTCTCTTAGTCACAACCTTCCCTTGGTAAAGCTGGTATTTTTCGCATTCGTCCAGTGCCTGCTTAGCCTCCTCTATTCTTTCACGGCTTAACAGAATCCTGCTCAGTACTATCTGGCTCTTGGTAAGAAGATATTCTGCATACCCCTTGGATATGGACACCCCCCCTTTATTTTCGTCACTCAATTCTGTTATCAGGTTCTTAGCTACGACTTCATCATTATCTTTTTCTTCAATAAAAAATGCCTCAAGCCCCAAAACGCGCACATGCAAGTACTGCATATATAAGCGATCTTTGGCTGTCTTAGACGTCACAGAGGAAAGGACTTTTTCAAATTCTTTAAGATTTTCAATTTCAGCTGTAACTTCAGCGCTAGAATTTTGTCGGCATCTTGCTTCCATCCCAATCCAGCTCATCCAGCACATCCAGCTATATGGAAAGATCGGGTCTTCAGTTTCCCAGACACGACTCTTTAACAAGTCATCTTTGTTTACAAACCTTAGGATATGACTAATTTCTTCATATTCGGCAAGCTCTGCTGCATACTGAAAGGCACTGGCAAGAAATCCCAGTTGATGTTTTTTTTCCATCAAATTGAAGGTGTCAGGTGCTTCATAAAAAACGTTCAACAGAAGCCTGAGTCGCTCAGGCATAGCCCTATTAGCGCGAATGCCAGAAAAATCTGCATGAAAGAGGTCTTTACTCATCTTATCCAGAGAGTAACCCAATTGTTTATCTATATAACCCTTCTGTCTAGTACTCATAACAGCTTTATAAGGATACAAGTCACCACAACATTGAACCGCTTTTGAATACTGACTGGCATTGTTTAGCATTCTTATATATTTAATAAGAGCATGCAGAATTGGGGAAGCAGCTTTTCCCTTTAGACCTTTCTCAAGCTCTTGAAAAAGCTTATTGCATATTGACCCCAATTTCTCATCGAGCTTATCACACTGATCTACTGCCCTACAGAGCCCCTCTAACTCTTCTACCCTATCCTTTCCCAATGGATGAACAGCAGTACTACGCTGAGCATCTCGCTTTTCGACTCTTTCCCTTTCTCCAAGCGACCCTGCACTCAGGTATCTATCTTTATCTGATGTGGCTACCCTTCCAGAACCCAGCCCTGTGACAACTTCACAACTCCTGCGAGTTTGCCCTACACCTACACCTACACCTACACCTACACCTACACCTACAACAGCTTTTTTTTGTGGTGGGCTTATGGTAAGTCCCGGAGTCCGCTTCTGATCAGCCGCCAAAGATCCCCGACCTCTCCCCCGAGAACCAGATTGTAAATAATCCACTGGAGAAGAGGTCGGCAACAACGATGATTTCACTGATTTCACTGATTTCATAATGACTCATCCTGCACATTAGCCTCACATTTTTTGTAAGACAGCAGAAATCAGCAATCTGTGCGTAAGCGGAACTGACAAGCCTGATAGCTAGAGGCCATCAAGCTGCTTTTTTCGAATATGGTAATAGAACCGATTATCCCGCTCTTCCTGGGTCAACAGGTCATGATCCAGAAAGTTACAAAACTTGGGAATATCCCGGCTGGTAGAGGGGTCGGTGGCAATGACCTCGACGATATCCCCCGCCGCCATATCCCGCACGACCTTGTGCAGCATCATTACAGGTTCAGGGCAGTTAAGGCCACAGGTATCGAGAGTACGGGAAATGCTATAGGTCATTACAAAAATACGCTTACACTTAAAAAATATTCGAAACGGGCGAAAATATTTTAGAGCCACTGAGCCCAGGAATAAAACCCCAACAGGCTCGATAGCCTAATCCGATCCAGAAACGACTTTGATAAGGACATACCCCATGATCAAGGTGATCATAGACCGCACCATAGCCGAAGGACTGGAACAACACTACGACCACTGCCTGCGGGATACTGTTCCCCTGATTCAGGATACCAAAGGCTTTCTGGGAAGTGAGACTCTGCGGGATATAGAAAATTCCTGCCACAGAGTCACCGTCAGCCTTTGGGATAATGTCCAGTGCTGGAGCCAGTGGCTGCATTCCGAGAACCGCCGTCTTCTCCACAATAAGATTGATCCCTTACTGGATCACGAAGAAGAAATCACAGTACTGACCCACTGAACCCCAGAAACGACACTTTAAAAGCTAAAACTCTGCCCCTTGCGTATTTTTCGATAAATGGGCAAGAAAGACATCAGCATACCGCTGCTTCTCGCGGCGGTGAATACGGCAAACGCAAACCATAAGCCGTGGTTCCCAGCTGAACGGGTCAGATACAGTACAGGGATAAAAACAAGAAACGTTGAAAGCACCATAATATTTTGCATCAACCCTGTTCGACCAATGCCAATGTAAACGCCATCCAGCCAGAAACAAATCACACCAAGAAACGGCATCGCAATCAACCAGGGAAGGTAATTTCCAGCCAGTTCAGCCAAGCCTTCAATATCTGTTAAAAACGACAGTAACAACTGACCAAATACAACGAAGAAAATACTGAATACCGCGGCCATTAACACAGAGCACAGAAAAGTAGACGTCAGAAGTTTGTTAATTAGGCGAATACAACCTTCACCTGTCGCTTTTCCAATAAGAGCTTCCGCTGCAAAAGCAAAACCATCCAGCGCATAAATCACCAGCATGAGCAGATTAATCAACAAAGCGTTGGCGGCAAGAATTTCATCCCCCTGCCGAGCGCCCCATGCGGTAAACATAGACATGGTTAATAGCAGGCACAGTGTGCGGATAAACAGCTGCCGGTTAACAACCATCAGTGCTTTTAATTGAGACAAATACAAAGCTTCTCGAAAACGAAAGTGCCCACTCACACCGCTGAGATAACGCAAACAAAGATAAAGACCCAAGCCGAGGCTGGCGTATTCTGCGATCACTGTTGCCAGTGCCACACCTTTTACTGCCATCCCTAAGCCAAGAACAAAGAGCAGGTTCAGAACGATATTCAGTAGGTTTTGAAACACCAGCAGAATCAAAGACGCTTTAGCAACCTGCCGACCCAGCAACCAGCCCAACACAGCATAGTTAGCCAGTGTCGCCGGTGCAGATAGTACCCGGATAAAGAAGTAGTTACCCACTTCCGAACTAACAGCCTGGCCAGGATTAAAGAATGGCAAGGCCAGATCAAGAATGGGTCGAGATATTACGATTATGGCAACCCCCAAAACACCAGCAATGGTGAGCGCCTGAATCAGCACATCATACATACGTTGATAGTGCCCCCGGCCATAAGCACGGGAGACTTCACCCGTGGTTCCCATACGCAGAAAACCAAAAGCCCAGAAGATAAAACTGAACAGGCTGGCACCAACGGCAACAGCACCGAGATAGATAGGGGAATCCTGTCGCCCAAGTACAGCAGAATCCACCAAACCCAACAGGGATACAGTGATATTGGAGAGAATCACTGGCCAGGCAAACTGCCAGACCTGACGATTAGTCGAAACCGGCACGGAAGAAGGAGGCTTGGGCAAGATATTTTCCTGGTGGAGTATTGAGCTTGAGAATGCCAGTTGTTATTGGTTTTATTGCTGACATAAGAAAGCCCGGATTTTACCGGGCTTTCTTATGTAAAGTACCGTGGGCTTTGCCTAAATGGCTAGGTATATACGACGTCTACTGAGCACCTATTTCCATTTGTGCTCTGAGACTAGGGTTAAAGATCTGCACCGAGTGCAACGCTGTATTATTGCCAAGGTTGACTCGGCCAACATTGAGCTTTTCTGTTTCGGTCACAGTATCAAGAACCAGAAAGCTGCCATTGTTGACGGCCGCTCCTGACCGTTCGATCACATCAACTTTAGTAATCACGCTCAAGCCTTCAAACCCATTACCAGCATCCACATCTTCAGTATGAATATTCTGAAACTCAATAAATGTGTTCGGATCAGAGTCATTACTCTTCCATCGGATATTGTTCTGAGGCTGGCTTTCTGAACCTTTTGCAAGTGTTGTCTTGTATTCAATAGTCACGCCCGACTGACCACTGGTTTCTCCTAATACACTGTCATCCAAGCTCTTTAGTTCAGAGACAGCATTGAAAGAGGCAGCATTCAAAAAGACAAGCAGTGCGGTCGTCAAAAATATTCTGAGAGTATTCATATCAGTCCACCGGGAAAAGCAAGAGGTTGCCAGTAAAAGTACTGTAACCATTGAAGTTCAGAGACATCAGATCGCGCTGGCTGGCTGGGTTTGGCTCCGGCCCCTGATTCAATGGTTGAGAGGCAATCTTAAGACTCAGGTTTTCATACTCCAATCGCCCTTCGTAATCAGCACTGATAACATCCAGAGAGCGCGCTTCATTTTCGGGAGTATTCGGGTTATCCGCAATCTGGCGTTCTTCAATAGAAAGAACCATCGGATCAGAGTTTGCGTAACTACCAAACGCCAGACTGCCTTGGAAAATATCCAGAATAATCCAGCCGCTCCCCTCATCTTCCTGAATGGCTATACGCGTTCCGCACTCGCCATTATTCGTGGACACAGAGCAATTTCCATCCGGGGCACGCCAAAGTGGGCCGCCATTTTCATTCAGAGAAAAATTTCCCGAGAGCGTAACCCCCTGCGCAGTACTGCCAGACAGCATGTCATCATCCAAGGCTTCAAGTTCTGCCTGAGCCAATCCAGAAAAAAAGCAACTGATAGACAAAAAACAACTAGTAACTGCAATCTTTTTTATTATTTGTTTTTTCATAATTACAGATCGTGTGTTGTGACATCAAGATACTGAATTCTCAAACCCGCCACCTCAGATGCACCAAATGACTGGTGCCCAGAACCTGAAGGCAGCCCTCCACCCGCAGGGCGAACACCACCGTGATCAACATGGCCAATGTAGATATTGGATTTAGGGCTGTTAGCATAAAAGTCTGCGGCCGTTGCTGATGTAACAGGTGCCAGTCGCAGATTGATATGTCCCTCCGGCGTGACAGCAAATTCCAGCGGCTGTATGGTGCCATAGCCCAAACGCAGGTCAAAAAAGATATCGGAAAAATAATAGGTTCTGTTGCCACGATAAACAGGGTTGTTCAGACAGGCCCCCTGAGAAATATCGCAACTGGTTAAGTCAAGGGATTTCACATACAGTTTTAGATCCAGTTCACCATCCAGTGTGCGCTTTCCAGCTCTGGAATTCCCAAACAACCGTAAAGACGTTCCGTAAATATCTACACCGGTGAGGTCATAAGAATGATGATCTACTCTGGTGCCCGTTTGCGTAGCATCGGAAGCAAGGCTGGAAAAGTCTGCAACCTCATAACTGAAACTGATCCCGACATCTGCACCGGATATCCCCCCGCCCAGACGTTGGATGACCCCCTCGATGGATTTCACCTGGGCCTCTCTTCCCGGGGTCTGGGACAGAGTTCTTCTGGCAGGGGTCAAATCTTCAAGCACGCTGCTCAAAGCTGTTCTCTCATCCTGTAAATCATCGCCATACTCTTGATATTCATCCCGAAGTCTGCGACAAGCCCGGCTACCAAACAAACCGCACCCATCGGTAATATCTTCGATATCAATACCAGCGTCTCTGGCACGATCCAGTACATCTTCCCTCAATGCATTCAGTCGAGCAATTTCTGCATTTCTTACAGCCGCCTCTGCTTCCCAGCGAGCCAAATCCGTAGGGTTGATAGCCGCAACAGCGGCGAGGTTATCCTGCAATGCAACGCGTCGTTCGGCTAGCAATCCATCCAAGCCGTTCAGATCAACACTGTTATCATTAAGAACCTCATCAACTGAGCGCTCCTGGTACGTTGGCCAGGCCACCTGCAGCACAGTACTGGTATCGGGTACATTGGCGATATCCGAGCCGGAAAGAATATCCAGCCGCAAAGGGTTCTCAATGCTGCCAAAACCATACCGAACGTCGTCTATACCACGGCGACTGCCTTCACCCTTAAGATAGAGGCGGGTTACACTAATACCCACTTCTACATCACTTCCGGAGGGTGTTTTCTGTTCCACACCGCCGACAGAGAGCGACCCGGTGGAGCCGTCGAAGCTGAAGTCTTCGATCACAAGCCCCACACCTGAACCCTGAGCACTGGAAAGATCATCATCATCCAGCTCCTGCAGTTCAGCCCTGACAAAGCCAGTCAGACAAAGTGCGACCAGGACGAACCAGGCCTTTCTCAAACGAACACTCTGTGAACAACCCATCAGCAACCCACCGTCCCCTGGCCACCACTGTTATAACAGCTGGCCAAGCGTTGAATACCACTGAATACCTGGGTGAAATTCACATTGATAGGCGCCTGCAACTCCCCATCTTCGTTCCGGAATTTGGGCACATTCAAAAAAGCACCCGCTGCCGATGACACAGTATTTGCAGTATTTTCCAAATCCCGCCATTGCACATCCTGATGACCAAAGGCAAGGAACATCCCTCTCGCTGCCCCTTCAATATTATCTGTTGTCAGATCATCTGGGACATCCACATTTCCAACCGGCAGTGAACGATAATTGGTCAGAGGAAAACAAGTACTCAAACCGGCAGCACCGCAATCATTGGAGGTTAATATACCCAGCAAACCACCGATGGCAGCCACCAGAGGATCATCCGTTGCCAGAGATTCCCCATTGGGTATACCAACCCGTGTGGCGCGGACATTACTGGGCACACCATTTTCCAGTACCAGCTCCGCTTCTGCCTCCATATTGGCCCCGGATGAAATCCCCGCTGCCAGATTAATCAAAAAAGGAACATCCTGACCCGTTGCCCGCAAGGCATCACGAATCTCGCCTAATGTGCCGTTAATACCAACAGCAATATTCCCGCTCAGCTGGCTGATATCCCCGGAGAGATAACCTTTCGCTTCACCAAATCCCACCCGCATACCCACAATTTCATCCCCCTGGTAGGCAAACTCAATATAGGGATTACGTATACGGAAAGGCTCAATTTCACCGTTGCCATTATCAGTGATGTAACCAAGGGCCAGATTATCGATATTGAGGTCTGCGCCTTCGACGCCATCACGGGTTCGGGTACCCAGAGAGATCTGATCTGCGTTTAATTGGGTTTTTACGTCGATACCCAAATCCACACGGGTATATCGGGTTTCATTGGCTCCACTGCCAATAGTATCTGTTACCAGATTCACAACCGCCTGACCGGTGACATCACCCAGTTCATCATCATTAAGACTTTGAAGCGCCAATACAGGCAACGAAAAACCTGTGGCAAGAATGGTAATAAGAGAAAGGCAGTGAAATAGTTGTTGTCGTTTGAAGGACATAGCGAACTCTTTCTTATTATATTTATGCTCGCCACTATATCCCACGATTTTGCACATTCACAACAAAAAACACCGAAAAACCATAAACTTAATACCATAGTACAAGAACTATAGTGCCAACAAATATTGCTTTTATTTTTCCAATGACCTATTCGCCGCAATCCCCCGTCAATAGCACCAAGAACTGACATTTACACCAACAACATTCGTCATCAAGGTCAACCGAAAAGGAAGAGTCGCATACCCGAAAATGCACTTCGACAACTAAAGTTCAGCCTCATGTCAGTTATCAAACGGAGATTCCGTGTACAGTGACTTCTTCACGGTCATGAAACAGCTGCTTGCAACGCAATTCCACCTGCACACCCTGCCCGGCACAAATATCCTCAACCATCTGCAAGGCACTCTGCACTGCCTGCCATCTTTGTTTCATCGGTAACTTAAGATTAAAAATTGTTTCCCGACACCAACCGTTAACCAGCCAGCGAGCCATTAATTCTGCAGAACGAGAGGGTTTATCAACAATATCGCAAACCATCCAGTCAACCTGCTTAGGAGGCTGAAAGGTAAAGGCATCTTCTTCCCGGTGATCCACTTGCGCGGTATCCAGAAGTTCCTGCTGCATTGGGCCGTTATCAACGGCTATCACCATCATGGAACGGTTCACTAATTGCCAAGTCCAACCACCAGGGGCTGCACCAAGGTCAACACTTTTCATGCCCGGCGCTAATCGGGTGTCCCTGTCATCGGCAGGAATAAAGGTGTGAAAAGCCTCTTCGAGCTTAAGTGTTGAACGGCTGGGTGCAGCTTTGGGGAACTTCAGTCGGAGAATACCACCCGACCACGGGCTGCTATTACGGGTATCGGTTATTCCCACATACACATTGGTAGAATCCAGAAAGAAGCAGTGCAGTCGTGAAATCTTCTCGTTAGGCTTGGAAGTAAGCTTGTCTGCCTTTCTTAATGACTGCCGCAACGGATTCACAAACTTTTTGCAGAACCCGGAAAGCTCTTTGGCTTCATTGGTATCTGCCGTTTCCAGCACAACATCACCACAGCACGGGAAGTCATGCTCATTGAGAGCTTCAAGAATGGCTGAAACCCGGTCGGTTTGCGAAATATTTTCCAGCATAGGCACTGCCGCACACCACTGGCGGGCAAAGACTAAATCGTCGAAGCGTAGATTGCCCATTAACTTCCAGGCACCATCCGGCTCCTGGGTGATATACACCACATAGCCGCTGTCTTTTTTGGTTTTCACATAACCATAAATGCCAGCAACAGCAGCTTTATCCTGAATCTCCCCTGCCATATCCGATTCAAACCCGGGACGGCAATACAGTAGAAGATGATTACGGGACATAATTGATTCATACAACGGCTAAGAAAACGGCAAACATTCTATGCTCGGACGGTCAGAATCACCAACCCCTTCGTGACTGCCAGTCTCTTCCCAACAAGCAGCTTCTCTTACAACTTCACCTAACTCCCATAATCCAGGACTCAATTTTTTCAGCAGTGGTTGCAAGATGTTGCTCATGGGTTAAACCGGAAGCTTTGCGAGGTTTCAGATCATGATTACCATCCGCGAGCCAGCAAATCTCTATTCGATCAGACAAGTCATAACCCGCAACAGCTTCCTGGTTTCCCATAGCATCACGCTCCCCCTGCAACACCAATACTGGCAGAGAGATGTTCCGCAAATGATCTATGCGAGGCTTTTCTGGTTTACCCGTTGCGTAGAAGGGGTACCCCAAACATACGACACCAGCTACACCTTCAACACCCTCACCTTCAACACCCTCACCTTCGGCTACCACAAGAGTCGCCATTCGGCCGCCCATGGATTTGCCTCCTATATAAAGAGGCACGCTCGAAACCTGCTTTTGAATATCGGTAATTGTTATACGCCAGCTGTCCAGTAGTTTGGGAGCTCTATCAGGTGGACGTTTCTTACCATTAACCCGGCGTTCAACCATATAAGGGAACTCAAAGCGAACAACCGTTACGCCCCGCCCAGAGAGAAGTTGGGCAATATCCTCCATAAAAGAACTGTCCATAGATGCGCCCGCGCCATGGGCCAGAACCAGAACGGCCTTTTCCTGCCCCTTAGCTTTATTCCACAGGTATTCGCTCATACTTTTACATCCTGAAAATTGATGGGGCTCTGGGGGCGCTTTCACGCTATTTATGTTTTTCGGAACCCTTCGCCACCCAAAAGTTCTACAATTTGGCATCTCTCGCGTTGTTGTTTTTCTATTAGCAACCAGGGATTTTACTGGCTCTGTCAGCATCAGAACCTTTGCCGGTTATGAAAGTATAATCTGTGGAGCATCGGCTATGTACCTATCCATAGCAGAAGTGACCAGCGAACAGTACGAATGCGCAGCCCTGCCGGTTGATTAAACGACAGATAATAACCATATTTTCTATCTGGTTATTGCAAAGCACCCTTGCGTACATACACCTAACTTCTGTTATGATTGCGCCGCCAAATGGAGCCGGTGGCGTAGCAATTACCGCATTCGCGCACCGCATACCACTCTAAAAAAAGCAATAAGGTAGTACGCTCCACTACATCATAAGCTGTAGAATGTGTCTGAAAACTGCAAAATTGCCTGTTATATGATCACCTATTGATCTGGGTCATTGTTGGCAGCTTTCGTTTTTTTCATACTCCTCTCGGTTTATACGTACAACCGCAATCGTGGATCGCGACATGAGCAACGCAACGGACACACATTACAATTACAAAGTGGTTCGCCAGTTTGCAGTGATGACGGTGATATGGGGGATTGTCGGCATGACCGTCGGGCTCCTAATCGCCGCCCAGCTGGTCTGGCCAGAACTGAATTTTGAACCCTACCTGACCTTCGGCCGACTCAGACCACTGCATACCAATGCGGTGATTTTTGCGTTTGGCGGATCAGCTCTGTTCGCAACATCTTATTATGTTGTACAGCGGACCTGTCAGGCTCGACTCTTGTCAGACACTCTCGCAGCTTTCACCTTCTGGGGCTGGAATCTGGTGATTGTTCTGGCGGCCATTACCCTGCCTCTGGGTATGACATCCTCCAAAGAGTATGCCGAACTCGAATGGCCTATTGATATCCTGATTGCAGTGGTCTGGGTCACCTACGCCATCGTTTTCTTCGGTACGATAATGAAGCGTAAAACCAGTCACATTTATGTGGCTAACTGGTTCTACGGAGCATTCATCGTAACTGTCGCTGTTCTCCATATAGTTAACAACATGGAAATCCCGGTTACGCTGTTTAAGTCTTACTCGGCTTACTCCGGCGCCATGGATGCCACCATCCAATGGTGGTACGGACACAACGCTGTTGGCTTCTTCCTGACTGCCGGCTTCCTGGGCATCATGTACTACTTCGTCCCCAAACAGGCAGAGCGTCCGGTTTATTCCTACCGCCTGTCTATCGTGCACTTCTGGGCGCTGGTAGCTATCTACATCTGGGCTGGCCCACACCACCTGCACTACACCGCTCTGCCTGATTGGGCACAGAGCCTTGGTATGGTTATGTCCCTGATCCTGCTGGCACCTTCCTGGGGCGGTATGATCAACGGTGTCATGACTCTCTCCGGCGCATGGCACAAACTGCGTACTGATCCAATCCTGCGCTTCCTGGTGGTATCCCTGTCCTTCTACGGCATGTCTACCTTTGAAGGTCCGATGATGGCCATCAAGACTGTTAACGCCCTGTCTCACTACACAGACTGGACCATCGGTCACGTACACTCCGGTGCTCTGGGCTGGGTTGCCATGGTTTCTATCGGTGCTCTCTACCACCTGATTCCAAAAGTGTTTGGTCGCGACGGCATGTACAGCACAAGCCTGATCAATACTCACTTCTGGCTGGCGACAATTGGCACCGTATTATACATCGTTGCCCTGTGGGTGAACGGCATCACACAAGGTTTGATGTGGCAGGCTGTTAACGTAGATGGCACCTTGCAGTACAGCTTTATTGAATCAGTAGAAGCCAGTATGCCTGGTTATGTTGTTCGCCTTATTGGTGGTGGATTCTTTGTGATCGGCATGTTCGTCATGCTTTATAACGTCTGGCAGACAATTCGCGCATCCGAGCCCGAAAAGTCTGAAGCAGCTGCGGCCATGGCGTAAGGGGAATAAGGACATGCTCAAGCACGAAATTATTGAAAAAAACATTGGTCTGATGGTTATTGGCGTCATTTTCGCCATCAGCTTCGGCGGCCTCGTGGAAATTGTTCCTCTGTTCAACCTGAAGGAAACCACTGAGCCCGTTGAAGGCCTCAAGCCATACACTGCCTTACAATTGGAAGGTCGTGACGTTTACATCAAAGAGGGCTGCGTAGGCTGTCACTCCCAGATGATTCGTCCACTGCGGGCTGAGGTAGAACGTTACGGTCACTACTCTGTCGCTGGTGAGTCGGTCTACGACTATCCATTCCTGTGGGGTTCCAAACGTACCGGTCCTGATCTGGCTCGTGTTGGCGAACGTTACTCTGACGAGTGGCATCGCGCCCACCTGTACAATCCCCGTGACGTGGTGCCAGCTTCTATCATGCCGGCCTACCCACACCTGAATGAAAACCTGATTGACAGTGCTGTTACACCTAAGAAGCTGGAAGCCCTGAAAACTCTGGGTGTTCCTTATACCGACGAAGATATCGCCGGTGCTTCTGAGGCTGTGCAGGGTAAGACTGAAATGGATGCTCTGGTTGCTTACCTGCAAAACCTCGGCACCGTTATTACCCAGAAGCGTTAAGTGGGGGAAAGTGCAATGGATATCGACATTAATACCCTGCGAGGCCTGGCAACAGTGTTCTGCTTGGTGGCCTTTATCGCAGTTGTACTCTGGGCTTACAGCGACCGTAAGCATAAGGATTTTGAAGAAGCTGCCAATCTGCCCTTTCAGGATGAAGGGCTAACGGGCAGCACACACAAGAATAAGAAGGAGGCTCCACATGTCTGATTTCTGGAGCGCATGGGTTCTGGTCCTGACTCTGGGATGCCTGGCATTTATCAGTTTCGTGCTGTTTTCCACTTGGAAAGTTCAGCGTAAAAAGGCCACTGAAGAAACTGTCGGCCATGAATTTGATGGTATCACTGAATATGACAACCCCATGCCTATGTGGTGGATTGGCCTGTTCCTGGGAACCATGATTTTCAGTGCTGTTTACCTGGTACTCTACCCAGGTATCTGGCCTGGCAAGTTTGATGGCATCCTTGGCTGGACCTCTCGGGGTGAGCTGAAAGCCGATCAGGAAAAACATGCACGTCAATACCAGCCACTGTTTGATCAGTACGCAGCCAAAAGTATTGAAGAACTGCAGAGCAACCCCAAGGCACTGTCTATGGGTAAGCGTATCTTCCTGAATAACTGTGCCCTGTGCCACGGTAGCGATGCTGGCGGTACTTTTGGTTTTCCTCAGCTGAACGACCACGATTGGTTGTGGGGTGGTTCTGCTGCAGACATTGAAGCCACGGTACTGAATGGCCGTAACGGCCAGATGCCCGCCTGGGGACCGGTTCTTGGTGAAAAGGGTGTTCGCAATGTTGCGTCTTATGTACGTGACCTGAGCGGCCTCACGGTCAACGCCAGCGAAGAAGATCTGGCAGCCGGTAAAGCCGCTTACGCGACTACCTGTGCTGTGTGTCACGGTGCCGATGCCAGCGGTAACAAGCTGTTTGGCGCACCAAATCTAACCGATAATATCTGGCTCTATGGTAACAGCCAGACTCAGGTGGAATACACTATCCGTAAGGGACGTAACGGTGTAATGCCGGCCTGGAAAGATATTCTCGGCCCACAGAAGGTTCACCTCGTTTCTGCCTATGTTTACAGCCTGTCCGATAAAGACAAGGCAACACAGTAAACTGCATAACAGCAGGCAACTTAGCTAGTTGCCTGCTTATCTTTTTAAGTCCAAGAACAACTCTCCCCAGCCTTACAACAAATAAAACCAAGAAGCGTCGAGAGCCTGAAGAATAACGGTTGAGGAATGCCCCGTGATCAAGCCTGAAAACCAGCAGAATGAACCGGAAATAATAGAAACAATTAACCTTTATGAACGCAGGGAAAAGATTTACACCCGCGCCTTTGAAGGTTTCTACCGGAATCTGCGTAACTACGGCGGCGCACTCCTGTTTCTTCTTTATTTCGGTACAGTCTGGTTCACATGGGGCGACCGTCAGGCCATACTCTGGGATCTGGGCACCCGCCAATTTCATATTTTCAGCGAAACTTTTCTGCCTCAAGACTTCATCCTTCTATCCTGGATGCTGATTATCTGCGCCTTTGGCCTGTTCTTCATCACGGTACTGGCAGGCCGGGTTTGGTGTGGTTACACCTGCCCGCAAAGTGTTTTTACCTGGGTATTTATGTGGGTTGAGAAAGTCACCGAAGGTGATCGCAACAAACGCATGCGCCTCGACAAAGCCCCAATGAGTACCGAAAAGTTTGCCCGAAAATTTGCCAAGCACCTGCTCTGGCTGCTGATTTCTCTGGCCGTCGGTATTACTTTTGTTGGTTATTTCACCCCAATTCGCGCGCTGATTGGCGATCTGCTGACCATAGAAGCATCGGCATGGGCCGTGTTCTGGATTGGCTTCTTCACTCTTGCCACTTACGGTAATGCTGGCTGGCTGCGTGAGCAGGTGTGCATTTATATGTGCCCTTACGCCCGCTTCCAGAGCGTCATGTATGACAAAGACACTCTGACTGTTCACTACGATGCCACTCGCGGTGAAAGCCGTGGCCCCCGCAAACGCAATGCCGACCCGAAAGAACTGGGTATTGGTGATTGCATCGACTGCAACCTGTGCGTACATGTTTGCCCCACTGGCATTGATATCCGTGACGGTCTGCAATACGAGTGCATCAGCTGCGGAGCCTGTGTCGATGCCTGTAACGGCATTATGGACAAGATGGGCTACGATCGTGAGCTGATCACCTATACCAGTGAAAGCGCCATTGAAGGCAACAAAACTCACTTGTTCCGCCCACGTCTGATTGGCTACTTCATCGCCCTGTGTCTGATTACCGGCTTGTTTATTGTTACCCTGACCCAACGCACGGTGCTGGAATTTGAAGCTCTGCGAGATCGTCAAAGCCTGTACAGCACCAACACTGCGGGCCAGATTGAAAACATCTACACACTCAAACTGGTTAACAAATCTCAGCAGCCGCAAACACTGAATATCAGTGTGTCTGGCCTGAAAGGTGTTATTATCCGCGGCGATACCCGTATCACACTGGACCCGGGTTCTGTAGCAAGCCTTCCTGTGCGACTGACCGTTCCACCTGAAGTATTAACCGGAACCAACACCACTATTGAGTTCCATGCGAACAGTGACAGTGCAGACGGTCCAGCGACTTCCGCAGAGAGCCGTTTCCTGTCCCCAAGGACAACGCCATGACGCCAAATGCAGAAAAAGAGCCATTTACATACTGGTACCAGGAACCATGGGCTTGGTACATTGTTGGTGTAATTCTTGTCACTATTACCTGGGGCACATTCCAGGTCATAGTTTCATTTAAAAATGCTGACGAGGTTGTGGTTGATGACTATTACAAGGTGGGTAAGGCCATCAACCAGGATCTGAGTCGTGATCGCCGGGCCCATGAGCAAAATATCGCGGCCAACATCAACTTCGATGAAGCGTCTGGCTCTTTAAACGTGGCGATGTCCGGCTCCCTTGACAGCTGGCCCCAGCAGTTGCGCCTTCGCCTTCTACCTGCGGCCAAAGGCGTGGAAAAACAGGTTATTGCCCTGCTGCAAACACCCGCTCAAAACACCCTTTATAAAGGTCAATCTCAGGGGATTCCAGCAGGTCGTTACTACGTGCACCTGGAAACCCTTGACGAAATCACTCCGGAAAAAGGCTACCTGAGCGGCTGGCGCTTAAACCGTGAAATCTGGATCGAAGAAAATATGCCTGTTGAATTGGCCGCTTACGAGTAGGCATGCCCCTGGATGTGAATATACATGAGTGAAAAAAGTTGTTTTCACTGCCATCTGCCAATCAATGGACCTGTTCAATTTACAGCGCTTATTGATGGTGAAGACCGCCCCATGTGTTGCCCCGGATGTCAGGCTGTTGCGACAGCCATAGTATCCGGCGGGCTTGATAACTATTACCGCTACCGTTCTGAACCTGCGCAGCAAGCCGACTTAAGCCAAGCCTTAAAAGCGGAATATAAACTCTATGACCGGGAAGATCTTCAGCAGAGCTTTATTCGCAGCCTTCCCTCGAGCCGTTCTTCACACAGCCCTCAGCAAAAGTATGAAGCACGGTTGCTGATAGAAGGTATCACTTGCTCTGCTTGTGTCTGGCTTCTTGAACACCATATTTCGTCTATAAAAGGGGTCGAATCCGTCACTGTAAATCTCAGCCAGCATACGGCAACAGTGACCTTCATTTCAGACACTGTAAAAATCAGCGAAATCATGCTGGCGGTTCTTGCGGTTGGCTACCGGGCTCACCCTTGGCGCCAGGAGCAGCAAGATGCTCTGCTGGAAAAAGAACATAAACAATTTATCCGACGTCTTGCTGTTGCCAGCATTGGCACCATGCAAGTCATGATGTATGCCATTGCTATGTATGCTGGCGGGTCACAGGGTATGGAATCAGAGTTTCGCACATTGATGCGCTGGGTCAGCGCCCTGATTGCGACGCCTGTTGTATTTTATTCTGCCCGCCCGTTCTTTTCCGCAGCCTGGCGAGATATTAAGAATCGCCACCCTGGCATGGATGTTCCTGTATCCATTGCCATTGGCGGCGCATATCTGGCCAGCCTCTGGGGAACCATACAAGGTACCGGTGAAGTGTATTTTGACTCTGTCAGTATGTTTACCCTGTTCTTGTTGAGTGGTCGTTTTCTGGAAATGCGGGCACGCCATCACACTAATCAAACGTCACGCAGCCTGCATTTACTCCTTCCTGAAAGCTGCTTACGGGTTAATAAAGATGGCAACACGGAACGGGTCAGCCCCTCCGATCTACAGGTTGGCGACAACATTCGTATTCTTACCGGCGAAAATATTCCTGCTGATGGCACCATTCTCAACGGTCAAAGCTCAATCAATGAATCTGCGTTAACGGGTGAATATCTACCAGTAGCCAAACATATAGGTGATCAGGTTACTGCCGGAACGATCAATACCGAAAACGCTATTGAAGTAGAAGTCACCCATGTTGGGCAAAACACCCGCTTGTCCGCTATTGCTCGCTTACTGGAACAAGCTCAGGGGGATAAACCCACCATCGCCCGACAAGCTGATCGTGTGGCAGGTTGGTTTGTCTGCACAGTATTGATTGCATCTGTTGGGGTTTACTTTTACTGGCTCCAGCACGAGCCAGATGATGCGTTCTGGATTGTTCTTTCTGTACTCGTGGCAACCTGCCCCTGCGCGCTTTCCCTGGCAACCCCTGCGGCTCTGACAGCTGTGACCGGATTCCTCCAATCCAAAGGCATGCTTATCAGCCACAGTCGTGTTTTGGAAGGTTTGCCACAGATTACACACGTCATTTTCGACAAAACTGGCACTTTGACTCAAGGAGACCTTAGCCTCACAAGTGTAAAAATCCTCAACAAAACCTACAGCAGAAGTGAATTACTGGATGTAGCCGCGGCTCTGGAAAGTCATTCCGAACACCCTATTGCCCATGCCTTCCCCGCTTCAACCACCCCAGTGAAGGATGTTGAAAATATTACCGCACAAGGTCTTCAAGGCAGAATTGCTGGTCATACCTGGCGTATAGGTAAACCCTCTTTTGTCAGCCCTGGCATGGAGGCCAGCCCGCCAGACAATCATCTCACCTGGCTGCTGTTAAGCTGCGACAAAATGCCACTGGCCTGGTTTGGCCTTGATGATACTCTGCGCCCCGAGGCAAAACAGATTATCAGCGAACTGACAACAAAAGGCCTGCAAGTCGGGCTGCTGAGTGGTGACAATCAGGGTGTTGTTAACCGTGTTGGTAAAGAACTTGGCATCGAAAGCTGCCATGCTCAGGCGACACCAGACGACAAACTTGGTTACGTGCAACAACTTCAAGCGCAGGGCAATCGCGTTTTGATGATTGGAGACGGCGTGAATGATATTCCAGTTTTGGCGGCAGCAGATCTGTCGGTTGCCATGAACACCGCTTCTGATCTGGCTCGTACCCATGCCGATGCCCTGTTGTTGTCTGGAGACCTGAATCAGTTGCTGACCAGTATCGACAAGGCCTGCGACACACGTCGAATCATTCGGGAAAACATGACCTGGGCTCTGGGGTACAACCTGCTGGTACTACCTTTAGCAGCGTCTGGCTGGCTGGCGCCCTGGATGGCTGCTATTGGGATGTCTGCAAGCTCGCTGGTTGTAGTTGGCAATGCACTGCGGCTTTCAAAACCACCAAAACAAGATCGCGCAACACACGGAGAATAATCAATGGACAGCCTCTACATTCTTATTCCCATTGCCGTGGTTTTTGTCGCTGTGGCAGTTTCCGTCTTCTTTTGGGCTGTGGATAACAACCAGTTTGATGACCTTGAAGGCCCGGCCCACAGCATTCTGTTCGATGAACCAGAAACCAAACAAAATAAAGATAAGCAGCCTTAGGTTAAAAATATATCCAGGAGTAGTAATGACTGACCAACTGAGCCTGACAGCAGCTTTCCTGCTGGGTCTTCTGGGGGGCGGGCACTGCATTGGCATGTGTGGGGGTATCATGTCGGCACTGAGTATAGGCAGCAGCGCACCTCCCCGATCGTTAAAAAGTTTTAATATTCTGCTGGGATACAACCTGGGCCGCATTTTCAGCTACACAGTTATTGGTTTCCTGATGGGTTGGCTGGGTTGGTTCATTGGTGGCTTCAGCAAAGAAACCAGTATTGCCCTGCGAGTGTTTGCGGGAATCATGCTGGTTGGTATGGGGTTGTATCTTGCGGGCTGGTGGATGGGCATTACTATACTGGAAAAAGCTGGTCACAAACTCTGGCGTCGTATTCAACCAACAGCATCTGCCATGCTACCTGTAAACAGCCCTGTAAAAGCCATTGGTGTTGGTGCACTCTGGGGGTGGTTACCCTGCGGTCTGGTATACAGCACGCTCATCTGGGCAGCTGCCAGTAGCAACGCCATTGAGTCTGCTTCGCTTATGCTGGCTTTTGGGTTGGGAACACTTCCCGTATTGCTTCTGACCGGATTTCTTGCTGAACAGATACGCAACCTTCTGCAGAATAAGTACTTTCGTTCAGCAGCAGGCACTCTGGTTATTCTGTTTGGCCTTTGGACGATACCCGGCCCTCATCAGATGTGGGTTATGATGAAACTGGATTTCAGTGATCAACCTCATCAGATGCATGGCAACATGCACAACGATAAGGGTCACAGCAGCATGGATCATAACAACATGAATCATTCACAAATGAGCCATAAACAAACAACACCTCCATCAGTAGATCACTCAAAGATGGAGCATTGACCACAATGTCTTTTACTGCATCCTTCTGTAGAATTTGCAGAAGGATGCCCCTGCCCGCTGTTTGACCACACCCCCACTCAACTTTTTGTCACTCAGCAAAACGAGCTGAGAGTAAAAGTTGTTCTCTATTGATACACATCAAGGCACTAGAACCAGCAAACTATAAACTGTCAATCAGTATTTAGTGCAGGCAATCGTATTCAATTTGCCATTTTGCGAAAAAAATAATATTGCACCTTCGATTGCAGGAAACATAGATGAACAACTCACTGATCTGGGACTCCAGTTTATTAAAGCGATATGATCGCCCGGGACCTCGTTACACCTCATACCCGACAGCGGTGCAATTCACCAGTGAGTTCGAAACAGATACCTTTATTCAGGCAGAACAAGACAGCGGACACCAGAGAAAACCCATCTCTCTGTATTTCCATATTCCGTTCTGCGATACGGTCTGTTATTACTGTGGTTGCAACAAGATCGTTACCAAACGTCGTGAACAGGCTCAGCCCTATCTGGATCTGATGTGCCAGGAAATGGCTATGCACGCCAAAAATCTTGGTTACAAAGCAACGGTTGAACAGTTGCATCTGGGGGGAGGAACCCCCACATTCCTTAGTCAGGAACAGCTAACCCAGCTAATGGAAACTGCAAACAAATATTTCCATTTGGATTTCAGTGAATTTTCCGACTACTCCATTGAAATCGACCCCCGTGAAGCCGACTGGGGCATGATGGGATTGCTTCGGAATCTTGGCTTTAACCGCATAAGCCTCGGCGTACAGGACTTCGATCCCGCCGTACAAAAAGCCGTTAACCGCATTCAGCCAAGAGCCGTGACCGAAAGCGTGATCGACGCTGCCCGGGCTATGGATTTCGACTCAATCAATGTTGATTTGATTTACGGACTGCCCCTACAAAGCTGTGACAGCTTTCTCAAGACTGTTGACCGAGTCATTGAGATCGCACCAGAAAGACTATCTGTTTTTAACTACGCTCATTTGCCTCACCGGTTTATGCCCCAGCGTCGTATACGCAGTGAAGATCTTCCTTCCCCGGAAGAAAAGCTGCGCATCATGGAAGCAACCACACAACGATTGACTGAAGCCGGATATGTTTACATTGGCATGGATCACTTCGCCTTACCCGACGATGACCTGGCTGCTGCTCAGGAAGATGGTGTCCTGCATCGTAACTTCCAAGGGTATACTACTCATGGTCACTGTGATCTGATCGGTATTGGCGTGTCTTCTATCAGTCAGGTTGGCAACACCTATGCCCAGAACTTCACTGATATGGCCAGTTACAGTGAAGCTATTAATGCAGGCCGCCTTGCTGTCAACAAAGGGCTAAAAAGCTCTGCCGAAGATCAGTTGCGCTCCCATATTATTCGTCGTTTGCTGTGTGATTTCGAATTGAACTTCCACGATGTGGAGTCTGAGTTTGGCATCAATTTCACCAAGCACTTCAAACCAGAACTGGAAGCATTATCCGTGATGGCAAAAGACGAACTACTGGTTCTGGATAACGAGTCCATCAGTGTTCTGCCTCGTGGCCGTTTACTGATTCGCAATATCTGCATGACTTTTGACCGGTATATGGCAGCCGCGCAGGAACAACAGAAGTTCTCTCGGGTTATTTAACCTTTCTGTTTTTTTCAGATAGAAAAAGGGCTACCATTGCAGCCCTCTTTTATCTTACAGTCCTGATTTATCAGAACTTCTTCTCAAAGGTCAGTGACGCACCATAAGTGTGACTCTCACGTCCGCGGGTTCCCTCAAGATCAAACGACAGACTTCTATAATCGCTGAACTGTGAATTCACGCCCAACGTGTACCACTGTAATTTGCGATCACGCTGCTCACGCTTCTCAGTCACACTATTACCACTCTCAACATGAGTCATCGTTGTTTTATTGTCTGCGAAGTGGTTCATCTGAACACCGACACCGCCGTGAATGCTGGTCAGGTACTGGGAGTCAGATACCTGATAATCCATCATCAAACCATAACGGTCGATACGGCCATGACGGCTGCCACCTTTTACCTTCACCTTATCTGTGTGCTGACTCTTCAGATCAAAGCCAGATTGACGGCTATCGATGTACATAAACTCAGCGATTGGTGTCAGGGTCAGCCCCGGTACAAGTTCATCAAGATGAATGTCGTAGCCGGTGCCAATCCAGGCTGCCCAGTCGTTCATGGTGAAGTTACCCTTATAACTGTCACCACTGATCTTATCTTTGCCTTTCGCCCTCACATCGTGATGACCAGCAGTCAGAGCACCGTCGATATGGAAGTTGTCACGCTTCCAGGAGAAGAATGGGCCAACCCGCAAACTGGTCATATCGGTGCTGCCACCCTTACCCTTCGGGGAAGTTTTGTTATTCTCAGCGGAGAACATCACACCCACCAGAAGCTCGGTATCCAAAGCTTTGAACGCTCCGATGTCGAAACCATAACCACTGTTGCTGTACCCAGGCAGGCCAGAACTCATCTTGGCTGAGCCACGGTGACCGTAGGTTCGCACATAGCTGTAAACACCACCGGGCTGCAGAGAGTCCTTCAAACCACCTTTGACTAAGGCTTCAACTGCACCGGCATCAACACGCTCAATGGCAGAATCAGCACTTTTTGCACGCCCCTTACGGAAATCTGAGATAACCCTATGATGCCCGGCGAACATCTGCATGGCTGCGTTACTAGACGCTTCAGCAGCAGTAGCAGGCAGAGCCGCTACCAGAGCGCTGTCAAAGGCTGGCTTATTAACAACTGGCGCTACTGGCTGAGGTTGCGTCTGAGGCTTTGCGTCATTGCCAGCAACCTGAGTAACTTCAGACCGTCCGCTGTCGCCACTTGTTACCTGCCCCTGCAATGAACCCGTCCCGTCATCATCATGGCTGGCATAATGGTTATTGCTGTCACCCTGAGGAGGAATCTCAGGAGACGGAGAAGAGCCACCCTCTTTTGATCCAGAGTTTCCTTCCACGGTATTGTCGGTAGAGCTCTCACGGCGCCTGTTCAGCCTGCCAACACCTTCGCCGCTGTCATCATCGTGAGAAGCTAGCTTCTGCGCATCCTGCTCTTCCTGCTTCTTCAGTTCGCGGCGAGCTTCGTCTTTCATGGCTGCCCAGCGATTCTGGTC
>NZ_CAMZOG010000003.1 GCF_947331445.1 Parendozoicomonas sp. Alg238-R29
AATACTCTTTAATACTCTTTAATACTCTTTAATACTCTTTAATACTCTTTAATACTCTTTAATACTCTTTAATACTCTTTAATACTCTTTGCTCAGCTACTTGTTCATGCTTTCAACAACAGACAACACCAGTTCCTTGCGTGTTTCAAACTTTTCACGGTCGTGATCGCGGATGATGATGCAGTTCAGTTCCACAGTGGCCACTGTGCCGCTGGAACCCTGCAGGTATGCAGGCCTTCATTTGAACCCCCATCTTATCACCCGGCTCCCATCAGGGAGCACAGCCTGTCCCAGCTCTCTGTAAATGGCAACTTAGCCATGATTGACCATCTGCAACCGATAATCGGGCTTGAGCCTGATCTCCGCTCCTCGGTCGAACAGGCATAATCGCGCAACAACCACTCACATTCTTTTAACGCCGACTGGAGGAAGCCAGGATTTTTTTATAGATTGCATCAGCGTCCTCCTTGCTTTGCCCTGCGGCGGCGTAAACATCAAATGTGGCTTCTGCCAGCTTTATGTAACTAGCGTCAACTTCTCGCTGCAGCCATATGTTAATGACGCTACTCATACACCCATCCGCATTTCCATGATTGTTCGATTCGATTATACTAGCTTCCCCGCCAAGCCCAAGTTGCACCGCAATATCTCGCCAATGCACTGCGATCTCGCGTCTGAAAGTGCTGACAGATTTCAGGGCGGCTCGTGATCTGGCCGCGGGCGGTATGCTCACCGATGGATACTGGCCAATTTGTGCACATAGTTTCTTGGAGGCAGGTGTATCAACAGGGTCACTCCCGCTCTGTTCCCGACGTCTCTTCAACGACGTGACTTCCTTGCTATAGGCTATGAGGCGCTCCTGTGATTCTGTTATCTGGTGGTCTTTGGCTGCTATTTCAGCAGTCTGTCTCTGTTGTTGTTTGAGTGCCTCACCATATTGCGCTTGCAGTTGTGCGTATTTTCTCTCGCCATCCTGACGAACTGCTTCCACATCTTTAGAGAAGCGTTGTTGGTAGTCATGGTCGCTTATCGCTGTTAAACGCTTAACCTCATCCTGCAGATTTTGGGTATGGGAGAGTGACCTCTGTGCTTCACTGGCTTGTTGTGATGCTTGAGCTCTTAGCGCGTCAATCGTCTGTGTGAGACAACGGTTCTCATTATTTGACTGGGTAACCTGACTAGAAAGAGCCTTGATTTTTTCCCTTTGTTCTTTGACAGTGGCATCATTGGCAATAGCTGCTTCCAGTTGTGCTATCTTCTCCCCGCTTTCCCTCTGCTCTCTTTCGTGGATTTTGCGTTGTTTTTTCTCTTTGGCCTTATAGTCTTCAAGGCTTTGTGTTAGACGCGTTACCTCCGATACAAGACAGGCATTATCATCCTGCAATGTCTTGGTTTTCATCGCTTTTTGATAGTGGGGGTTAGTTTCGTAGGAGGTTTGACCTACTCGCTTCTCTATTTTATCGGCTGTTGAAATGGCTTGAACATTTTTACTCCGTAAAACCTTTAAAAAAACATCCAGATTGGCTGTTGCCGGATGTGATTCGATCCACGTATTTATAATTTTCGACAATAGTTCTTCACAGTCACCCCTTATGTCGCTTTCCAGCGACAGCATTTCATCCTCCGATAGCAAACAATACCCAATCTCGTGGGCGTGAACACTTAGTCCCACAATCATATTATCGAGGGCTGCTCGTGATGGGAGAGGGCGGCACTCAGGTAAAATATTAGCGTAGGGATCAATAAGAAAATCTTCCCCTCTGCTCCTTAAATTATCAATGTTACTGCATAAGGCTCTGAACTCGAGATCATATAATCCCGCCTTTAAATTCTCGAGCGTACACCTTTGCGGGTATTTTTTTCCAGTGGATAAGTACCGCTCTCAGCTGTTCTGTTATGCTCTTTTTGTCATGTTCGATAGAGTTAACTGCTCGGTCATCGCTATCAAACAACTGTATCGCTAAATCAGACCACTTGTTCCCCAGAGATGGCCCTATGCACTCTATGACTTTATTGATATCCAGGCCTTCCTCCGATGTCACAGCGGCATTGGTAGAAGATGCCGACATACCGGAAGCCCCCTCCGTATTAGTGAGGTAACCAGCCGTTTGGCTCCATGAGTTTCCCCCAGAGGACCCTTGCGTTCTATACATTGTGTATTCCCTTTGTTGTTTGATGTGATGTGTGTTGTTTGATGTGATGTGCCAAATTGGACATCACCGGGAACAAGAAGACTCCTGAGCCAGGCAGGGCTTGTCAGGAATCACAACTGTGTTGTCAGTGCTGGGCCAGAACCTTCTGCTCAGGAGTACGGGAAACAGTCTGACTGGATATTGATTGAGATAGCGAACCCATCAAATATCACGCTGTATCAAAATATTTTGATACAGCGTTTGCGTACTGTTAAACTTCTCACACTATGACAGTCGCAATAGCCAAGTCTCAGGCTACAACCCCGAATTTATCTGATTCAGAAAATGAGCTTCTTCACGTCGCAGCCCTTGGCAAAGCCATGGGGGATGCCCTGCGCCTGAATGTTTTGCGACTACTGAGAACAGAATCACTCGGGGTTCTGGAGATCACCAGAATCCTGGAGACCCGTCAGTCCGGCCTTAGTCATCACCTGAAAGTGCTGGCGAAATCAGGCCTGGTCTCTACCCGGCGGGAAGGTAACTCTATTTTCTACCGCAGGGCTCTGCCGCCTTCTGATTCAGTACAGGGGCAGCTTATTCAATCCCTGTTTGAGGCTATTGATGAAGTTCCTCTGGCACCTGATTACCGGGAGCGCTTGCAGGAAATCCGACAGGCACGGGCTGAACAGTCACGGGTTTTCTTCTCCCGCAATGCTCAGGCTTTCCGTCACCATCAGGAACTGATTGCTGACCACGAGCTATACACACGAACAGTACTTGAAATGCTGGTTCATGTAGATCACCCGTCCCGGAGAATTGTTCTTGAACTGGGCCCGGGGGAAGGGACATTCCTGCCTCAGCTGGCAGAACAATTTGAACGAGTTATCGCTCTGGATAACTCTCGCGACATGCTTGAGCAAGCCAGGACACGCGCACACCAGGCCGGTATCACTAATATTGAATACCGGCTTGGTGAGTTGTCTCTGTTGGCAGATGAAGGCATGTCTGTTGATTGTATTGTTGCCAATATGGTTTTACACCATGTTCCGGCACCAGCCGCTATCTTTCGGGAAGCGGCAACATTATTACGTCCCGGTGCAAGTCTGTTTATCAGCGATCTCAGCCGTCACGACCAAGAGTGGGTGAAAGAATCCTGCGGTGATCTGTGGCTGGGTTTCAGTAGTGATGAACTGAGTGGCTGGGCAAGAGAAGCTGGCCTGATTGAAGGGGAGGCCCAATATCTTGGGCTTCGCAATGGCTTTCAAATACAGGTTCGGCAGTTTTATCGCCAGCGCCGTCGACAAGAATTACTTGAGGATTAATAAAACCATGGCTGAATATTCCCTGTTTACTTCAGAATCTGTATCTGAAGGGCACCCGGACAAAGTTGCCGACCAGATTTCTGACGCCATTCTGGACGCCATTCTGAAAGATGATCCGGATGCCCGTGTTGCAGTAGAGACAATGGTTAAAACCGGCATGGTTATTGTTGCCGGCGAGGTTCGCACAGACACTTATGTTGATATCGAAGAACTGGTTCGCAAAGTAGTCAAAGACATTGGTTACGATCACGGCGATCTTGGTTTTGATGGTGAATGTGTTGCCGTACTCAATGCTATTGGCAAGCAGTCTGCCGATATCGCCATTGGTGTTGATGAAACCGAAGAACGCGAGCAGGGTGCTGGCGACCAGGGTCTGATGTTTGGCTACGCGACGAACGAAACCGACTCCCTGATGCCCGCTCCTATTTATTATTCGCACAAGCTTGTGCAGAAACAGGCTGAGCTACGCAAAAATAAAACTCTGGCCTGGTTGCGCCCTGACGCTAAGAGCCAGGTCACCATGCGTTACGGTGCTGATGGTAAGCCAGTAGCCGTTGATGCTGTTGTTCTTTCTACCCAGCACGATCCAAGCATCAGCCTTGAGCAGCTACGTAAGGAAATTCTGGAAGAAGTTATCAAGCCAGTACTCCCTGCCGAGTGGCTGCACGCTGATACCCAGTACCACATTAACCCAACTGGCAACTTTGTAATTGGTGGCCCTGTTGGTGACTGTGGCCTGACTGGCCGTAAGATTATTGTTGATACCTACGGTGGTATGGCTCGTCACGGTGGCGGTGCATTCTCTGGTAAAGATCCTTCTAAAGTTGACCGTTCAGCAGCTTATGCTGGTCGCTACGTGGCCAAGAACATTGTTGCCGCGGGTCTTGCCGATCGTTGCGAAATCCAAGTCTCCTACGCAATCGGTGTATCTGAACCTACCTCTATCAGTGTGAACTCGTTTGGCACTGGAAAAGTCAGCAATGAAAAAATCGTTGAACTCGTTCGTGAACACTTTGATCTGCGTCCAAAAGGCCTGATTGCCATGCTGGATCTGAAACGCCCTATTTATCAGGCGACTGCCGCTTATGGTCACTTTGGTCGTGATGATGAAAACTTCACCTGGGAACGCACAGATAAGGCCAGCATTCTGCGTGAGCAGGCTGGGCTCTGATCCCAAATTTCTATAAAAACGGAGCCTAATGGCTCCGTTGTTTTATTCATTTGCCAGTAAGGAGATTACTGAATAATCTCAAAGTGCGTTTTGTGCTCAATTGGGTACTGACGAACGGTTGGAGCTTCTAGGTACTTCTGAAGAGCGTCCTTATCCTCTGGAGCAAATTCAAACTGTCTTGTACCCCATTCCGCTTTACCGTTTGCAATTAACAGCAGTACAGCTTCGGTTTGCCAAATAGTATGGCTACCCGCATCCTGAGGCGATTTCGCTGCGGCATCCTTGGAGAATGGTGTATCTTGATGAGTCTTCAAACACTCCGTGATCGCCCTACCATCTACAGCATGTCTTCCCTCTACTACAGGCAGCCCATAAGTCGAGACAATTACACGCCATGCGCCGGCCGCGCCATTATTATGCACAAAAGAGATGTAGTAGAACCCTCTAAATTCAGGGCTTTCGCCACAAATCTTACCTGACTCACGCAGACGAACTTTCATGGAGATGACTTCTGCACCATCTTCATCATTACCCAAACGGCCAGCGATGATGGGGTACGTTTTAAACGTATCCTTTGTAATCAGTGGCTGTGAATAGCCTCCGATAGAATTTTTAGCAATTTTGATCTCTCCTGCTGCAGGAAGAATGTTAAAGGCATGAACAAAGGCTTTTGCAACATTGTCTGAGTAGTCATCAACACTGAAGCCATCATCGTGAGCACTACTAAACGATTTCGTAACCTCATTCATAAATGCTTTATCAGCAATTGTGTTCTGAGTGGCTTCTTTATCCATGGTTTTATCTGAATCTGGTCCTTTAGATTCGCCTTGCTGATCCTGATCTGTAACCTTGCTAGGCACAATCACCTGCTTCTGCTCATCCTGCTGCACCTGCTCGTCCTGCTGCTTCTGCTCGTCCTGCTGCACCTGCTCGTCCTGCTGCACCTGTTCGTCCTGCTGCACCTGTTCGTTCTCAGTGTTCTCAGTGTTAAAGAAGCCACTAAAGCCGAAAGAGTTAACAAATTGATTAGCAGTACTTTTCCAAGAGCTACCCAACTTCGTCTCGTCCTGCTTCTTCGGCTCGTCCTGCTTCTTCGGCTCGTCCTGCTTCTTCGGCTCGCCCTGCTTCTTCGTCTCGCCCTGCTTCTTCGTCTCGTCCTGCTTCTTCGGCTCGCCCTGCTTGTTAAGAATATTGGAATCAGAATTTGTCGTAGTAGCAGGGGCTGCTGGTGAAGTGCCTACCACAACCGGTGGTTTATTACCGTTATTCTTATACATGATGCGGGTGGCTTCATCGCTATCCCGCGATCTAACACCTGCATGGAGAACACCACTGAAAGACAGTGCCATTGCTGCTGTGAACAGAACTCCTGCAATCCTGGTGGTCAATTTCCCTGATTTGATAGTTTTCATTCCCTTTCCTCCTCTCAAATAGACTGGGGTATGTGGCTTCGATGGACCGCAAGGACATCCAATACCAGCAATCGCAATATGCGGCTGTCACTATGGTCTACACCTATGACCTGCGGTTCCTACAAACATTCCCGCCTATGTACAAAACCCCATACACCTTTGTAAGAAGAGGTAACTTCTGCTCCTACTTGATAATTCACACTCACCAATCGCTATATCAAAATAAATTGATATAGCGTAAGGCTGTTGCTAGACTGCCTAAAAAATTAAAAATCTTTCTGGCAATCACCCTGACAGCCAGTCACAAAAGAGAATGAATATGAACGCCGCAAATATTCCGGAATTCAGTGATTACAAAGTCGCAGACATTACTCTGGCAGACTGGGGCCGAAAGGAAATTCAAATTGCTGAGTCTGAAATGCCGGCTTTGATTGCTATTCGAAATCGCTATAACGCCTCTCAGCCTCTGAAAGATGCCCGGATTATGGGCTGCATTCATATGACCATTCAGACAGCCGTTTTAATCGAAACCCTGATTTCTCTTGGCGCTGACGTTCGCTGGTCTTCCTGCAATATCTTCTCAACCCAGGATCATGCCGCTGCGGCAATCGCTGCTCGTGGCATTCCGGTTTTTGCCTGGAAAGGGGAAGCAGAAGAAGAGTATGACTGGTGCCTTGAACAGACTATTGGCGCTGATGTAGCCGGATGGCAGCCCAACATGATTCTGGATGATGGCGGCGACCTCACTCTTCTTCTCCACAACAAATACCCTGAGATTCTGGACAGTTGCCACGGTATCTCTGAAGAGACCACCACCGGTGTTCACCGCTTGCTGGAAATGCTGGAAGAGGGGACGCTGAAGATTCCGGCTATTAATGTGAACGACGCAATTACCAAGAGTAAGAACGACAACAAGTACGGCTGCCGCCATTCGTTGAACGATGCAATCAAGCGGGCGACAGATCACTTGTTAGCTGGTAAGAAAGCTCTTGTGATTGGTTATGGTGACGTTGGCAAAGGCTCTGCAGCTTCTTTACGCCAGGAAGGAATGATTGTTCGGGTAACGGAAGTTGACCCAATCTGCGCCATGCAGGCTTGCATGGATGGTTTTGAAGTCGTTTCTCCTTACATTAATGGTGTGAAAACCGGCAACGACAGCTGCATTAATAAAGAGCTACTCGGTAGCACTGATCTGGTTGTGACCACAACTGGTAATGTCCATGTTTGCGACAACGCGATGCTTCGCCACCTGAAAAATGGTTGCGTGGTCAGCAATATTGGTCACTTCGACACTGAGATTGATACAGCTTACATGCGCGAAAACTGGCAGTGGGATGAGATCAAACCTCAGGTTCATAAAATCCATCGCAGCAATGAAGAAGCTGATCATCTGCTTCTTCTGTCAGAAGGTCGCCTGGTAAACCTTGGCAATGCCACTGGGCACCCATCCCGTATTATGGATGGCTCTTTCGCTAACCAGGTTCTTGCACAAATCCATCTATTCGAAGCTAAATTTGCAGATTTGCCAATTTCGGAAAAAGCAGCAGCCGTAACTGTAGAAGTTCTTCCAAAGCAATTGGATGAGGAAGTAGCCCGTTATATGGTTGAAGGTTTTAGCGGTGTCCTGACTAAACTGACCCAGGAACAGGCAGACTACATCCATGTTCCTGTAGATGGCCCATTCAAGTCTGACGACTACAAGTACTAAATCCAGTACAACAGGTTAAAACGCCTGCCAGAGATAATTACTCGACTCTGGTAGGATATAAAGACAAGTAAAAACGATTCCAAGAAGGAGGAAGGGTCTGGCTTAATACCGGCTGACCCGGCCATCATGACACCCATCAGTTTCGAATTTTTCCCCACCCAGACAGAAATCGGTGCGGAGAAACTGCAAGTTCAGGCCCAGCAGCTGGCAGTAAGTAACCCTGAGTTTTACTCCGTCACTTACGGAGCAGGCGGTTCCACACGTGGTCGAACCCGTGGAACTCTGTTGGCAACCAGAGAAACTACCGCTCAGCCGGTTATGCCTCACCTTGCCTGCCTTGGTCACAGTAAAGAAGAAGTCCTCTACATTCTCAAAGATTATCAATCTCTGGGAATCAACAGGATTATTGCTCTCCGTGGAGATTTGCCGTCGGGTATGGGGCGACTGGACAATGCAGAATTTCAGTACGCCAGTGAACTCATCGCATTTATCCGTGAGGCAACAGGCGACCACTTCCATATAGAAACTGCAGCCTACCCGGAAGTTCACCCTCAGGCTCGTTCTATGGATTCAGACCTGGATAACTTCCGGCGTAAAGTAGATGCGGGAGCAAATTCTGCGATCACTCAGTATTTCTTTAATCCAGACAGCTATTTCTACTTTATGGATCGTATAGCTGCCATGGGAATTGATGTGCCAGTTGTCCCGGGAATTATGCCCATAACCAACTATATGAAGCTGGCTCGTTTCTCCGATGCCTGTGGTGCCGAATTGCCTCGCTGGTTGCGCAAACAACTGGAAGCTTATGGTGACGATAGCGCCAGCATTCGTCAGTTTGGCGAAGAGACAGTATCAAGGATGTGCGAAAAATTGATCGCCTTTGGTGTACCGTCGCTGCATTTCTACACACTGAACCAGGCAGCGCCTTCTCTGGCTATTGTTAAAAATCTTGGGTTATATCCAGAGAGCTAAACACTCACCTGTATCGGGGCGGAAGCTTAACCTTCTGCCCCCATTATTCTCATAACTCATGCTGCACCACTTCCCCACCCTGACTGATAATTTTAAGCATGCCGGGATACCCGAGCCATACTTGTTAAAATCATGACAGACAGCGTTCATAGCGAGCGCGGACAACACATGGTGAGCCACCTTAACTGGATACACAGCCATTCAATTACTAACGGTGATTATTTATACACACTGGCACTGTTTATTATTGAGCCCGACCGTTGGATGAATAGCTTTGGCTATCGAAAGCTGAAAAGCTCAGAGCAATATGCACTTTATCGAGAATTTAAAGACCTTGGTGAGGCAATGAACATCAAGGATATGAAGGCTTCAGCCTGGATCCTAAAAAACTGGTGGGGCGTATAACTCCTGGAGGCGGCTGCCCATATCACCACACCGATAAACCTAATCAACAAGATAATACTCTACAGTAGAGATCACTCTCACCCGTTTGATGTAAGGTGTATTCCGATCGCGATCATTGATCTGGAATACCCCCTGGCGGGCTGACTTAATCTTGCCAAGTTTGCTGTCTGAGTCGCGGGCAAATTTTTCGGCTACTTCGCGAGCTTTCTGGGTAGCTTCTTCGATCATCTTTGGTTTTAGATCATTCAATCCGTTAAACAGAAACTCTGTCCGTGCATTGTAATCATCTGTACTGAAAGCAATACCCTGTCGTCCAAGCTCACCGACATCCTGCATAGCTGTTCTGACTTTATTCACCTCACTGGTATAAACAGTGACCACAGAATCTGCAGTGTATCGAAAACGGATTTTGCTGGTATCAACGTAACTGTTGGCCTCGTTGTCGGTTATAGACGGTGGGCTTATGGAAACATCATCCCGGGCAAAGCCTTTTGACTGAAGGAAGGTAATGATCTGTTGATTTTTTTCATCGATACCATTGATCAGATTACCCAGCTGATTGTCCGCCTGCTTAAAGCGAATCGGCCAGATAGCAATATCTGCCGGAACTTCCTGTTCAGATAAACCCTTCACTACAACAGAGCGATTGAGGGTCTGAAAACGCACGATTCCTTCGGCTAACTGGTAACCACCAATAGCCAAGCCTGCTACAAAGCAGATGCCAAGAATCAATGATGGAACCGTTCGCTCTGTCACAATCCACTCCTTCGTAAACCGTCGCCTCAAAAAGCCTAAGGTAGTTTAGTATTCAACCACCCCATTCGTTACAATAATCAGGCTTTTTTCTTACCCGCCAACTTCTTCTGTAGACAAGCCCATGCGCAACCCTCGTATTTATGCTCCCGTAACTCTTGATGACTATCAGCCTGTAGACCTTCCTGAGAGTGCAGCCAATCATGTGGGCCGGGTTTTGCGTTTGAAAGCCAGCGACCCGCTCATTCTTTTTAATGGGGAAGGCGGCTGCTGGCAGGCTCGTGTGAGTGAGGTTACCAAGAAGAAAGTTCAGGTCGTACCATTGGAACACATGCCCGGAGATAAAGAATCCCCTTTGCATATTTCTCTCGGCCAAACCCTGAGTCGGGGAGAGCGAATGGATTATGCCATCCAAAAAGCTGTAGAGTGTGGTGTAACAGAAATCACGCCCCTGTTTACAGAACGCTGTGAGGTGAAACTCAACAGTGAGCGTCAGGACAAACGGCTGCGCCATTGGCAACAGGTTATTATCAGCGCCTGTGAACAGTGTGGTCGAAATAGACTTCCAGTCATTCACCCTCCCGTGCAAATCAACGACTGGCTGGAAGGTCGTACAACCCAGCTCAACTTTGTACTTCATCACAGAACAGAGAAAGCTTTGACTGGGTATGAACAACCAGAGTCCGTTTCCTTGCTTATCGGGCCTGAAGGCGGCCTGACTGCTGATGAAATTTCACTGGCCGAACAAAAGCAGTTTCATCCGCTGGCTCTTGGGCCTCGAGTTCTCAGAACTGAGACTGCTCCGATCTCTGCCATAAGCCTGATGCAATATATCTGGGGCGACTGGCGACAGTCATAACCTAAGACCTACAATCAGCAGCCATGAAAAGACTGTCACTGTATTTCATTCTATGTTTTCTAGCTGCCTGCTCCTTCAATGAGGAAACTCAGGTTGTGCATCCCCTTTGCATCAGCGAACTGGTACAGATGCACTCCGGGTCACAACCGGCCTCTATAAACCTTTCTGCATGTCAGAAGAAATATAACGGCCTGAGTTTTACTGCTGAGTCTCCTTGGGAAGCGTCGTGGTCAGCCGATCAGAACTCAGAAGGACATATCAATGAAGACCTACCGGTATTTTCTGCTTACAAAATTGCCGGCGGGTTAGATGATGATCAGGTATTGCTGACTCACATTGCAAACTATGGTGGCAGCGGAACATTCACTAATGCAGTTATTGTAAAAGGCCTGACTCTTAACCTCTCAGGAAAGATGCCATCAACGCTTGAGGTTGTTGAGGTATTCGCAGGCGGTGACCGTTGTTTCGGTGGAATTGATGATCTTCTTATTCAGACACCGAACAGATTTATCATTACCCGCAGGATCACTCCGGCAGAACTTATCAACTTTGGTCAGGGTGAAAAAACGCCATCAACAACACTTCCGGACTGTGCCCTCTGCTGTATTGGCACAATTTCTGAAAGTTACTCTCTCACGGGTTCAAGCCACTTGAACCGTGTTACGATTTTTCCGCAGGCATCTTTTCCACGAATACCAGAAGGTGACAGCGGTGCTGTGAGCCGCTGCCTTTATCAGTTACTTCCGGATATCAATCATCGAATGGAACTGAACAAAGAGGAACTGGAGGCACTGCACATGCAATTTAAACGTCAGTGCCTCAATAATGGAGAATAGCAGCCATCACGCTGAAAGCAGTTTTTCTTCCAGTTTATCCAAGTCAGGAATGATGGCCTCTGACCCAGCGGCACTGACTCCCATGCTGACAACATCTGCACTGTTATTCTTGGTTTTGAGCGGCATAACATCACCAGCTTCAACCTTGACCGAGCGAGGAATGCCTTCAACAGGAATGGCGTAAAAGGGCAGATCGCTATTTCTGGAAACACCATTGAGAATCGCTAAACGGGTTTCGGTTGTTGGCTTTTGCAATGTTTTGTTTCCGGCAAGCTCAAAAGAAACCACCGGTACAGTTTCATCCCGCCAGAGGATCTCACCAAGAAACCACTCAGGCTTTCCCTGAACAGGGTTTGGAGCCTGATAGGGAATCATTTCCGCAACAACAGCACCCGGAACCAGTAAAACATCATCGGACACTGACACCAGCATCGCTGCAATCTGTTGAGTATTTTCTGCCATGATCTTTAATCTCCAGAGACAACCTGACTATTTTTCTGTTTCAGGTTGCTCTCTATTGTTTTTGTCAGCTTTTCCGCCAGTTCTTTAGGGGTTCCTTGCCAGTCATCACAGCCAACTTCGATAATGGATTCTGGCATCAGGCTGCTGGCACAGCTCTCTGGGGTCTGTACCCAGACTGGACGTTTATTCCGATGATAATGGCGAGCCTCACAGGAACCATCTTTTCCCATTCCGGAAAAAATAATTGTACCGCTGGTCTGTGGCCAGGCTCGGCGAACTGTTTCCATAACCTCATCGATATTCGGGCTGTATGAGCCACTCCACCCCTGATCCATAAGATGCAATCTTCGCCGACTATCAAATTCGATCTTGTAGTCAACAGGAGTCAGAAGAATATCGCCTTCCTCCAATACCAGTCCTGGACTTGTAGCCACAACATTAAAGAAGCTGTGGCGAGCAATTGTGGAAGCCAGTGTAGAAGCAAACTCTCTATCGATATGTTGTGCATAAACAAAAGCGACAGGTAGCCCTTCAGGCAAGTCATCCAAAAATTGTTTTACTGCATTTGGCCCACCAAGAGAGGCGCCCAGCACCCACACCGTTTCAGCAACCTTTCCTGTGCGTGCCGAATGTCTTTTCTGGAAAGGTTTAATCGGCCAGGTCACAACCCGCTGATCGTTTTCAATGTTAGAGGTTGAATGCTCTACAGTAGGCTCAGGATCACGAAACTCATTCAGCTTGTAAGTAAGCCTGCGCTCCCAGCGAAGCTTAAGATCAGAAGAGCTTGCTCCTGATGCTTGACTATCTGGCAAGCCAATATCGTAAAACACTGGCACACGCGGAATGTCAGCCAACTGATCAAACAACTCGTCGTGATTGTCTTCATTCTCCAGATCAATCAGCCAAACCCGCACAACAGGAGACTCCAGCAAACTTTCGCTGCAGCCTTCCGGTGGAATATTGACAACAACGGTAAACCCTTTTTCTTCAAGAGTTTGCCGAAGCCGCTGCCGTACAAGAGTCCGGTCAGCGATAATGCCTATTCCTGTGCGGGTTTTCTGATCAATCATGGCGCTTAGCGAATCCGCTGATGGTTTCAAGCAGCACGCCTTCCTGGAACGGCTTACCAAGGTACTCATTCACACCAATATCCTGCGCGCGCTGACGGTGCTTCTCGCCTGTACGGGAGGTGATCATGATGATTGGAAGGTCTTTCAACTCCGGATGGTTACGCACAGCAGTTGCAACTTCAAAACCGTCCATTCGTGGCATTTCAATATCAAGCAACATCACTGCTGGGCGGTGCTCCTGCAGTAGAGAGATTGCTTCAACACCATCCCGAGCAGAAACAGTGCGGTAGCCATTACGCTTCAGCAGACGACCAGTAACTTTCCGAACTGTTACAGAGTCATCCACAACCATAACCAAATTATTTTCTTCTTCAATAACAGGAGCTGCTGTTTGAGCTGCACCTTCAGAAACTTGCTGCTTGGTATAACCGAGCAACAACCCTACGGGGTCAAGAATCACAACCACCCGTCCATCACCAAGAATGGTTGCGCCACTTACACCTCGTACGCCAGCAAATTGTGGCCCCAGACTTTTTACTACCACTTCACGACTGGCAACCAGACTGTCTACATGGATAGCAATGCCGCTATCACCGGCACGCACAAGAAGAACTGGTAACTCATGGGTGACATTTTCCAACTTTGGCTTTCGGTCATGCAGCAATTCACCCAGATAATGCAGCTGATAACTACGACCGGCATATTCAAGTGTCTGGTCATCAGCACTATAATGACTTTCCAGCTCAAACGGGCTCAGTCGTACTATACCTTCGAGTGTGTTCAGTGGAATGGCATACTGCTCTTCACCCACATTAACCATCAATGCCCGGTTAACAGAAAGAGTGAATGGCAGGCGAATTTCAAACTCTGTTCCCTTGCCTTCTTCTGTATGGATATCAATGTGCCCACCAAGCTGCTTAAGCTCACTGTTCACAACATCCATACCCACACCACGACCGGATATTTGCGTAACATTCGATGCTGTAGTGAATCCGGGTTGGAAAATCATATGAGAGATATCACTCTCTGAAACTTCCGCATTAGCATCCAGCAACCCTTTTTCAACGGCCTTGCTGCGTACCGCATCGAGATTCAAACCACGGCCATCGTCGGCAAGAGAGAGAACAATTTCTCCACCTTCCCGCTCAAGGTTCAGGCGAATTTCCCCAGCTTCTGGTTTGCCATTAGCTACGCGTAATTGGCTGGAATCTTCAATACCATGGTCAATGGCATTACGAAGCATATGCTCCAGTGGAGCAACCATTCGTTCCATAACAGAACGATCCATTTCTCCTTCAGCATTCACAACCTTCAGTTCAACCTGCTTGCCCAGTTCAGCAGATACCTGCCGCACAATTCGGCGAAGTCGTGGCAACATACGGTTGAATGGCAGCATCCGCGTACGCATCAAACCTTCCTGCAGCTCCGTATTGATACGGGACTGTTGAAGCAGAAGGGTTTCAGAGTCACGGTTCTTGTCTTCCAGTGCGCCTTTGAGATCCATAAGGTCAGTGGCAGATTCCACAAGTGCACGGGACAACTGGGTCAATTCCGAGTACTGGTCCATTTCCAGTGGGTCGAAATCAGGATGGTCAGCAACATCACCTTCATGACGGGAAAGAATCTGAGCCTGTGTTTCAATATCAAGTCGGCGCAACTGCCCCTGCAAACGATCAATGGTGGTATGCATCTCTTTCAGGGTGAAGTTGAAATCACTGATCTGCTGTTCAATACGAGAACGGGATATACTGGTTTCACCAGCAAGGTTTACCAATTCATCAAGAAGTTCGGCAGAAACCCGAACCATTTCTTTGTCGCTGGTTTCTGTTCGTGCATCTGCCGCCTTTTGCAGAATCTCGGCAGCAGGAGCACTGATGCGCTCGTCATTATCTGGAGCACCAGAACCAGGGAAAGGCACAACATTACTGTCAGCTATCGGTACGACTTCTTGTTGTGCAGAAGCACTCAGGGCGTTCAGAATGGCATCAAAACCACTGTGCAACTGCCCCTGCAAACCCGCAAGCTCTTTGATCGCTGCAACATCAATATCAGACGTTCCTAACTCCTGTATCTGCTGCACCTTCATTTCAAAGTTATGGCTGTCTTCACCCAGAGTTTGAAGGCCCGCCATTCGGGCACTGCCTTTCAGGGTGTGAAGGCTTCGCATGAGCAGCTCTGGCCATTCACGATTCCCGGGTTCTTCAATCCAGCCGGTCACCTGTTTTTCAATTTCGTCGAGAAGATCCCCTGCCTCTTCCTTAAAGATGTCGATCATTTCCAGATCAATATCTTCAGGCAACTCAACTGACGCAACAGACTTCTGCGCAAGATCAGCTTCAGGCTCAGGCGTTGTTTCAGCAGTAACCTCTGGAGTTTGAATGACTTCATGAGCCGGTTCTTCACTTGACTGTTCAGTATCCGCCGCCTGTTTCATAACAGCTCGGATTTCTTTGCAGAGACCATCTGCAGGCGTGCAAGGGTTATGAGAGCGGATAGCACTGAGCATTTCTTCCAGAGCATCATGACCCCGAAGCAGAAGGTTAATCAGGTCATTCGAAGCCTGCAGGCGACGCTGGCTAAGTGCTTCATAAACATCTTCCAGTTCATGGCCAAGATCACCGATTGCAGTAATACCCGCCATACGAGCACCACCTTTTATGGTGTGCAGATGACGCTGCAATTCAGCAAGATCTGTCAGGTCTGAAGTTTCATCGAGCCAGCGGTAAAGTGCAGCTGAAGCTGCACCAAGATTATCAACCGCTTCATCGAGGAAGATGGCAACCAGTTCTGGATCGATATCATCATCTTCAACGATTTCAACAGAAGCAACTGGCAAAACCTGTTCGGTATTGGCCTGCTGATCTACAGACGACAGCTCTTCAACAGTTTCTTCAATAGCATGGGATATATCTTCAAACTCTGGCTCTGCTTCAAGGCCATCAACCAGAGCCTGCAATCTTGAAAGGATTGACTCAGACTGTACAGGTGACTGCTGGGCAGCCAGCTGATCCATCATATCAACAAGATGGTCATGGGCTGTAATCAGCGTTTCCAGTGCAGCATCGGAAACATTCTCCGCTTTGTTTCTTAAGGTCTGGTAAACAACTATCAGTTGCTCTGAAGCATCGGCAAAAATATCCTGCTCAATCTCTCTGGCGCTGTCGACTAACGACTGAAGACCGGTTTGAAAATCATTAATCAGGTTATCTTCAGGATTCCGATTCCATTCCCGCAGAGACGGTGCTGCATCCAGCACCAGATCCATATACTTGGTAATAAAAGAAGAAATGGAAGGTTTTGTGTGTAAAGACTCGGTCTGTTCGTCCACACAGGCAGCTATGCGTTCTTCATAGAGCTCCTGTACATCAGCAGCAAGCTCAATCGCACCGGATATTTCAAGATCCTGGTACACGCCTGCATTAATCTGATCCAGGCTTTCCTGAAGTAACAGGCTGGTACGAGTTAATAAACCTACAACCTGCTCATCGGCCTCAAGCCCCATACTACGGAACTCTTTCGCCATGCGTTCCAGCCCGGACACCAGCTCAGCCACATGGGTAAGGCCAGCCATACCGGCGCTGCCTTTTAAGGTGTGTAGAGCAAGTTGCAATCCATCACTGATAACGAGTGAGCTTTCTGACTTATTAAACTGATCAATAAAGACGTTTACAGTGCCGAGGTGAGTCAAAGCTTCTTTGCTGAAAATAACCAGCAGTTCAGAATCCATATCCAGAACAGATTCTGCTTCCTGTTCCCCTTCTGGCGTCACTTCGTTATCAAAGGGGGTTTCTTCAAGAAGAATATCTTCCAGCGCGATATCCTCAGAAAATACCTCCTCCGAGACAACCTCTTCAGATATAGCCTTTAACGACTCATCCAGAGCAATCGTCTCAAGCTCGATTTCTTCAACTTCAATTTCAGATTCTGTGAATTCTTCTGGAGATTCTTCGTCCAGTTCAAAGCTGAGATCCAGCTCGTCTTCATCAAGGCTGATTTCACAGTCTTCAATTGCGCTATCGACAGTATTTTCAACAGCATTCTCAGCAGCACTTTCGACTTCAGTTTCAACCTGAACTGGAACTTCTCCACGGCTCCAGGCATCGGCTTCATCCATGCAAGCCTGAACTTCATCGGTTATCTGTTGACGACTATTAGCAAAGTCATCCACAAGAGCAGGAAGTAGTGCAATCACCCGATCAACCAGATTGACGATGGCATCACAGCTGCCCACCGTGCCTTCAATAACCCGGTTGAGCATATTCTCGACTGACCAGCCCAGCTCGCCAACAACCGTCGCCCCAACCATGCGACCACTGCCTTTCAGTGTATGGAAGCCCCGGCGAAACTCTGTCAGTGCTTCCTGGTCTTGCTGGTTTGCCTGCCAGCGTGGGAAGTATTCCTGCAATAATTCCCGAACTTCACCAACCTCTTCTGCAAAGATTTCAATGAGTTCTTCATCGAGTTCGTCTTCTTCCTCTTCAACAACTGCGACAGGAATAGTTTCTTCTTGCTCCAGACCAACAATCTCAAGATCTGGAATCTCTATCTCTTCGATAACCTCAACAGTGTCCGCAGGTTCCTGCTGCTCTGAACTTCCAGAAGCCCCCAGCTCCAAAACTTCCAGATCATCAAAGCTCAGTTCTACCTCAGCACTTTGCTCAGCACTTTCCTCAAGCTCGACATCATCCAGCTCAAAATCGATATTAAGATCAATTTCTCCACTGAATTCGTCAACAGTAAAGTCTTCAATTGTTAGCTCTTCGGTATCTGGAGCGACAATTTCTACTTCTTGGACATCAATATCTGCCGTTTCTGTAAGGCCAAGCTGTTCAAGACTTTCACAGGCAATATCCAGAATCGACTCACCTTGTTCGTCATCACCGTCACCCAATCGCTCAAGGTAGTATTCCGCGCCAGCCAGTACATCAGCCAACAGCTCCATACTTGCCCACTCCGGATCAGCATCTGAAGGCAGCAAAACCTTCTCTACATAATCACTTGCCGACTTGACCAGTTGAGACACACGACTTTGGCTGATAATTTCCAGACTTCCGTAAACAGAAGCAAGGGTTTCAGGTACAGGCTCAAGGTAACTCTTGTCCCATTGCAGGGCGGTAAAATCAACAATGGCTCCCTTAGCCTGATCAAGTCCGGTACAAGCTTCCTGAATAACTGTACGGCGGGCGTTGAGGAAATCAGCAGATTCTTCAGACGGTTGTAAAACTCCCGTGCTTTTATCAGCCATACCGCTGAGAGTCGCTTCCACATAGAGAAGGCTGCCAGCGATATCCATCAGCTGGTTATCATCGTGATTCTGACTGTTTATGGTGGTAGAAAGAGCTTCAATTTGCTCAAGGATAATCTTTCTGGGAATCCCCATTCCCAGAACAGCCAGAGTGTCTGCAATTTGTCTCAAGGCTGGAATCTGCTCGGACAATGCGGAACCCTCAGGGTTACGCACATACAAGTCCAAAGCATCTTTCACTGTCATCAATTCTTCAGACAGTGCTTTAACAACTGAGCCCATGGCTTCACGATCAGGGCCACTCAGCTTTTCGCGCTCCCGGTTCACGGTTTCTTCATCCAGAAGCGCAATACCTAGCTGGTACTTCTCTTTCATCTCCTGCGCTTTCGGAGAAGAGCAGGTACTTAGGGCGATGTAATAGAGTGAGTTTTTCAGAAGGTCTTCAGGAACAGGCTGGTTAAATGCCGTTGGCCCACCATTAACCAAACGCTGGAGAACCTGGTCTATCTGACGCAAAAGGTTACGAATAGTTGGGTTATTCTGAATTCCGCCAGCCACCAGGGCCTGAACCAGCCCTTGAGCGATAGGCCAGATATCCTTGGAAGGTAAGCCTTCGCACAAGGATTCCATGCGATTAAAAACACGATCCAGATAATTCTGGCTGACTTTATCAGATGGGTTTTTAAAGAAACCAACAAGAGCAAACTGGTACATCTGCCGCAGCTTTTTCACCAGCTGCATAAGAGAATCACTATTCAGCCTGGCTAATTCTTCAGAATCAACCGTGCGTGTCAAACCACTGAGATCAGGGCTGAACAGCGATGTTTCAGACAGGAGGCTTTCACCACGGGCACTGCGCAGGTCATTAAGGATAGGGAGAATAACAACCGGCAAATCCCTACGACCAGCCTGTACCTGTTCCAGATAGGGAGGCAGCTGCAGAATCGCCTGCATCAGAACTTCGAGAGCTTCATCACGAGCAGATAAAGTGCCATCCAGCAGCGCTTGTATCAGCCCTTCCATTTCTTCAGCAAGAAGGGCTGCTCCGTAAAACTCCACCATTTCCAAGGTGCCATGGATTTGGTGAATGTAGTTCTGGCAAAATCTCAGTCGTGTATCGTCCTGCGAATTCCCGACATACGCCTCCAAAGACTGCCGTGCTTGAGCCAGGGTATCGGTGATTTCTCCCCGCACCCAGTCCAGAGCAACCCAGTCCTGAGATTGTCCACCATGTTCTGCCAAAGTGCTCTCGGGCAGGTTTTGGTCACCCATGTCGCGGTGATCCCCCATAATCGCTCCTGTCTACCATGGTCAATGCCACGGCATTGCTGATTATTCTTTCAATTCTTTTCGCGGACTCTTGTTCTCAGAGTTTCCGCCTGACAAAGGCCAATGTCTGGTCATTGCCTACCGGTTCCAGCTCCGGATGTTGCCAGTTGGTAATTTCACCGGGACCCAGTACCAGTAAGCCTCCGGGAGCCAGCCTTTTTACCAGCTGCTCGATAATCGCTATACGCCGCCAGCGGCGGAAATAAATCAACAGGTTCTGACAAAAGATCAGATCCATATTTCTCATGGGAGCACGATCCAGGTCCAGAACATTGACCCGGGCAAAACAGACCCGCTCCCTTAACCTTTCCACAACCTGAACCCGGGCTGGGCCTGCTTTTTGAAAAAAGCGTTCCTTCAGCGCTGGCTCAAGGGACGACACCAGCCGTTCTTTGTAAATACCTTTACGGGCATGAGCTAACGCTTCGAGGCTGATATCTGTCGCCGTTACACCAAACCGAACGACGCGACCCAGTGAACTGACTTTGTTATGAATCAGCATGGCCAGTGTCCAGGCTTCTTCACCGGTCGAACACCCGACACTCCAGGCTTCGATAGAACTGCGATCAGAGCTTTCCAGCAATGTATCGAGATAGTTGCGGGCTACATTACAGGAAGGCTGATGGCGGAAAAAGCGGGTTTCCCGCACAGTCAGGTTCTCAACCAAAGTCGTCCATTCAAGATGCGAAGACGGCTCATTAATCAGGTTGAGATATTCGTCGTAGCTCCGAAGTTCAAGCTCGCGCATACGCCGAACCAATCCAGCTTGCAGGATTGAGCGGTGCTGCCAGGAAAAGTGATTCCCGGTGCGTTCTTCCAGCAGAGACTGCCAGCGCTCAAACTGATCGCGGGTCAAATCCGGTAGCCGGTCTGTCATCCAGGTTGGTATCGGCATTATTCTATTTCCTGACCGGGATCTCTTACGTATCTCTTTTATGTGCCGTGGTTATGCCTGTTGTGCATAACCACGGGGTGTCAGGACTCTGACCTCAATTGCACAGGCTTTATACCTGTGCGAAATTCTCTTCTTCAGAAGTCGCTTCCTCTTCCCCTTCGGGAAGCTTAAAGCCGGATACAGACTCACGCATGTCACCCGCCATGTCGGCGAGGTTACCGATGGATCGCGCGGTTGCGTTAGTACCGGAAGACGTCTGCGTGGTGATTTCCTGGATTACGTTCATCGTGTTGGAGATGTGACCAGCAGAAGACGCCTGCTGACGTGCAGCTCCGGAGATGTTGGAAATCAGTTCAGACAAGGAACGAGATACCGTTTCGATCTCTTCCAGAGACACACCCGCATCCTGTGCCAGACTTGCTCCACGTACCACCTCAGTGGTGGTTTGTTCCATGGAGATAACCGCTTCGTTGGTATCTGTTTGGATGGCTTTTACCAGAGCTTCAATCTGCTTGGTTGCCGCAGAAGCGCGTTCCGCAAGGCGCTGTACTTCGTCCGCAACCACCGCGAAGCCTCGACCTGCGTCACCGGCCATGGAAGCCTGGATAGCAGCGTTAAGTGCGAGGATGTTGGTCTGGTCGGCAATATCGTTAATCAGGGATACGATGTCACCGATTTCCTGGGAAGATTCACCCAGTCGTTTAATACGCTTGGAAGTATCCTGAATCTGCTCACGGATGGTATCCATGCCCGAGATTGTATTCTGTACAACCTCGTTACCCTTGTTCGCCAGTTCTACCGACCGGTCCGCAACCGAGGAAGATTCCACAGCGTTGGCAGATACCTGGTCGATGGACACCGCCATCTCGTTAATCGCAGCGGATGCTCCGGCAATTTCCTGAGCCTGGTGCTCGGCAGCTTCGGCCAGGTGGTGTGCTGTACTTTGGGTTTCGTCCGCAGCGTTGGATACAGACTGGGCAGTTTGGTTGATGGTATCTACCAGTGTACGCAGCTGCTCAATAGAGAAGTTGATGGAGTCAGCTATCGCGCCGGTAAAGTCTTCGGTTACCGTTGCAGTGACTGTCAGGTCACCATCCGCGAGGTCGGCCAGTTCGTCCAGCAGTCGCAGGATTGCCGCCTGGTTAGCTTCATTGCTTTCCGCAGTTTCCTGCAGGCGGACACGTGTACCCCTTACCATCGTCCAGCCAATCAGCAGAACTGAGAGCAGGGCGATAATACCGGGAGCAACAACAGTGTATTCGTTACCCTGCACAACATTCCGTTCATCTGCCAGGTTTTCAAAAGAGTTGGCAAGGTTGGATGTATCAGCCAGCAACTCCTGAGAATCTGCGAAAATCGCATCAGATGCTTCCCTTACCAGGAACAGCTCAGGTGAAGTTTCCAGAATCTCATCCACAGAACCAGATACAAATTCGAACAGGTCTGCAATTTCAGTCAGAAGGTCGATAACTTCTTCGTCTTCCACCTGATCAATGCCCATGGCAAGATTGCCTTCCAGCATTCCGTTCAGCACCCGGCCAAACAGCTTGGCGTCACGACCAAAACTGTCGGCAGCCATTACTGCATTTTCACCACCTTCAAGAACTCGGGCGATACTGTTTACAATACGTTCCGCACGCAGTGACTGCTCCTGAGCAATGACAACCTGGTCGGCAGAAGCTTCTGTTTCCAAAAGAATCTGCACAATCTCGTCGTATTCAATCTGCAGCTGAGGAATGGTTTCAGACAGGGTTGCAGCAACATCGTGAAGAGCCAAAACTGTTTCTTCGTTATCAACAATACTGTCGGTGTTTTCCCGCACTGCGTTCCAGGTCACAGACAGGTCAGACATATGTTCGCCAACAATACCTGGCTGCGTAGAAGCAGCGGGCAATCCCATTTTGGTATCACCACCGGCAAGAATGTCATAGCGACGCTGGAATTCATTCCGGGCATTCTGCAAAAGACCAAAGGCCTCTTCCTTACCCGATACAGCTTCCGTGGCGTTCTTGGCGATCTGCTGGGACAAAACCCGCAATTCACCAGCATGGGCAATATATTCCTTATCGAAGTTGGCCTGTCGGTTAATAAACCAGAAGGCCGCAACCATTGCGACAAGTGAAACGACAAGGATGGTAAACAGGACACCTGTTGTCCTGCTACCACCTTTTCCAGATTCATTGGCTTTCATTGTTTTTACTGGCTCCCGCTAGCCGCAGCATTCCCTGTTATTGTTATTTTACCGATTCAGTGTCTGACATCAGGCCACCGCACTTCCCGGCGATACTTGTAGAAACCTGTCACTCTTCGCCAGAGTGCGGAAGCTGAGTACCAGAAACTCGGCTTCACGCTGGTAACTACCTGCCATACAGAAACGTACATTCTCCGGTATATTGACCGGAATACTGCTGTTGTATGTTTCAACTTCAAAATGTTGCAGCCCCGAAACCGCATCAACAACAAGGCCGCAATACAAATCACCCTGTTCAACAACCAGAGCACGTTGCTCCGATTGCTGAACAGGGCCACTTTCAAATCCAAAGAAACCACTAAGATCAATCAGTGGCAGCAAACGTCCACGGACGTTCGCCACACCTTTTACCCATGGGTAAGCACCAGGGATATCAGTCACAGTTTCCGGGATATGAAGGATTTCATGCACGTCTTCAAGAGGGGAAACATAACGCTGCCCATTGAGCATAAATCCGACACCACTCCAGTAGTTTCTTACTTCTTCCTGAGCGGGCAGACCTGCAGCATGTTCTCTGGCTCGCTGATCCAGATCCAGCAACAGCTCAAAAGGAGTTTCCGTTCTCTTCATGACGAGCCCTTCATAACGTTATCTTCACCGCTTCATCCGCGCTGCTAAAGCAGCAGTTTCAAAAGTTATCAGGCTGCCATTACGCTTTTAAGCGCACTGAGCAACTTGCTTTCATCAACTGGTTTGGTCAGATAACCTTTCGCTCCCTGACGCTCTCCCCAGACCCTGTCAGTTTCCTGATCTTTAGTCGTCACAATAATAACCGGAATATCACTGGTTTCTGCTCCGCGACTTAACTGGCGCGTTGCCTGAAAACCATTCAAACCCGGCATAACAATATCCATCAATACTGCATCTGGCTTTTCTGCACGACACAGAGCGACACCGTCAGCACCATTTTCAGCTTTGAGAACTTCATGACCGTTTTTCGTCAGAATTTTTTCCAGAATCACGGTTTCCGTTGGTGAATCATCAACGATCAATACTCGAGCCATCTTTCCCCCATAAACAAACAGTTAACAAATGAATAACTGCTATCAGTAACTGTTCTTTGTGTCTTACACAGCAGCGCTAATTACGCTGTATTTTTTGCTTCTCAAGCCGCTTCCGGAGCATGCTCTTTAATTGCATCAAGCAACTCATCTTTACTGAATGGCTTGGTCAAATATTCATCGGAGCCAACAATCCTGCCTTTGGCTTTATCAAACAGGCCGTCTTTACTAGACAGCATAATGACAGGCGTGCTCTTAAAGTGGCTGTTATTTTTAATCAGCGCACAGGTTTGGTAGCCATCGAGACGCGGCATCATAATATCAACAAAAATCACATGGGGTCGTGTATCGGCAATTTTGGCCAGTGCATCAAAACCATCGATTGCAGTAATAACTTCACAGCCAGCTTTTTTCAGCAGGGTTTCTGCTGTACGCCGTATAGTCTTACTGTCATCAATAATCATTACCCGGAGATTAGCGAAATCGTCACTCATCTTTTTTTGTACCTTATCCCCTGACAGGCCATTGAATGCACAGCCAGCTATTATTCTGCTGTAAACCCTAATAAATACATCAGGATATTTCTTATTATTATCGTCTGCATATTACAGATACATTGCCTGCTTTTTTACCACACATTCCTTCTCACCACCAACAGCAGAAGACAACTGGATCACGTTCACGGCGGTCTAAAGCAGTCGACTCATCGGTACTGATCGTATATCCCATCAACAGAACCATCACTTTTCATTTGATCCAGAACGACCTGTAACTTTTTCACAATGCGATTGGGCGTACTGCTATTCAGCGCCAAATAGAGGCCTTTGGACTCAACGAGATAGACTTGTTTCAAGCCTGTGACACCAACCTGGTCGGCACCGTAGGGACCAGACAAGCTACCGCTTGCCCACAGATCTATCCGCCCTTCTTTAAGCTTGGTTGCGTTGTAACTGTCTTTTAACGTCTCCAGCACTTTAACGCCGTTCTTCTTGAGAACGTTTGTGACATAGTCGTCTTTGTAAGCACCAACCTTGTACTTCTTCATATCTTCAAAGTTGTTTATTTTTATTTTTTTTCCTGGCAGGGAGAACACAACATAGTCATTATCCACAATGGGCCCAACCCATTTAAATGAATCTTCTCGTTCTGCACTTCTGGCAGTAGAAAAGACACCGTAATTGGCCTTATTTAGAGTCAGGTTATAAACCTTACTCCAAGGAAACCGAAGCGTGAGTGTGTATTCCACACCGGCACGTCGCATCATTTCACGAACAATGTCAGTTGATATCCCATCAACACCATCACCTCTGGCAAAGTTTCGATCGTCAATGCTCATATTAAACGGAGGATAACTTTCTGTGAGTAAAGTTAATCGATCATTTGCCTGAGTGAATGCCGCCCCCAGCAAAAGCGCCACAACTGAAAACGCTTTCATACTTCTTCTTATCATTAGTACAACTCGAACTGGTATTTTTAGGCCTCTATCCTTGCCGGATTTTGTATTGAGTTCTATGACATCCATCAACCCCCTATCACTTTCACCGCAGGCACTTTTAAAAACAAAACTCATACCAAGCTGGGTTCGCAGGCAGTCTTTCGATACACTGTCTGATCAGTTGTGTTACTGCAGTGGATCGCACACATGAGCATTCGCCTCGGCATCGTGATGGACCCTATACAGGGCATCAATTTCAAAAAAGACACTTCTCTGGCTATGCTACTGGCGGCTCAGAAGCGTGGCTGGCAATTGTTCTATATGGAGCAAAGCGATCTTTATCAAGAGGATGGTGTTGCCATGGGGCAAATGGCAACACTAGACGTTCGCAACGATCCTGCCGACTGGTTCACTCTGGGAGAGAGGAAAGCAGAAGAGCTTTCATCCCTGAACGTCATTCTGATGCGCAAGGACCCTCCTTTCGATAACGAGTTCATCTACAGCACATACATTCTTGAACAGGCAGAACAGGCGGGCACCCTGATTGTTAACAAGCCTTCCAGCCTGCGTGACTGTAACGAAAAATACTTCGCCACCCTGTTTCCCCAGTGCTCAGCCCACAGTATGGTTAGCCGGGATATGAAAACCCTGAAGTCTTTTGCTGCTAAACACGAGGATGTTATTTACAAACCTCTGGACGGCATGGGCGGCACAGCCATCTTTCGGGTAAAAAAAGGTGACCCAAATATCAGTGTGATCCTTGAAACATTGACGAACTATGGGCAACAACAGATTATGGCCCAGCGTTTTATCCCGGAGATTACCGAAGGCGACAAGCGCATTCTTATGATTGATGGCGAGCCGGTTCCTTATTCTCTCGCAAGAATTCCCCAGAAAGGTGAAACCCGGGGCAACCTTGCCGCTGGCGGTACAGGTGTCAGCCAGCCACTGTCAGACAGAGATCGCTGGATTGCCGGGCAGGTAGGGCCCACTCTTAAAGAGAAAGGGTTAATTTTCGTTGGCCTGGATGTTATTGGTGATTATCTAACCGAGATTAACGTAACCAGCCCAACATGCCTGCGAGAGATCGAAGACCAACAGGGCGTGGTTATTGCTGACAAACTGATGGATGTCATCAGTGAAAAACTGAACAGCCATTAAACACCGTCTGCGGAGAAAAGCGCAGGAGCAGAACAATAAAGACGTTTTTCGTGAATATTCTTAACTCTTCCCTGTTGAAGCCTGCCACTGCAATCAGTGTTTTGATAGCAGTGGTCTTACATGGCTTTCTGATTTACGGGCTGAGCTTTGCCTTACAGGAGCCAGAGCCGCCAGCCCGTACGCTGGAAATCACTCTGGCAAAATTTCCCACAACTGAAGCCCCCAAAAAAGCCGATTATCTGGCACAGGATAATCAGCAGGGCAGTGGTTCTCTGGATGAAAAAGCCAAACCTTCCAGTGATGTAAAAACACCTTTCCAGAGTGACAAACCAGAAACTGTGCAATTGCAGCAGCAAACCGCCCAGCTACAAAAAACCCAGGATAAGAAAGCGGAACGGGTTACCTCTGTTCGTTCAGAGACGAAGGTGCAATCACAGAAAGTCCAGGAAAAACCAAACCCTGTTCCAGTGGAAGAACCACCTAGACGTCAGATAGACCTCAGCGCAGAGATTGCCAGCCTTGAAGCTGATTTTTTCCGAAAACGGCAGGCCTATGCTAAAAAGCCGGTCGTCCACAGGATAAACTCAGCCTCCACTCGCAAAGCCGATGTGTTTTATCAGGAAGCCTGGCGGCGCAAAGTTATGCGCATAGGTCAGATCAACTATCCTGTTGAAGCACGGAAGCAGAAGATATACGGCGAGCTACGTTTAGCCGTACAGATTCGCAGGGACGGAAGCCTTAAGGCTATAGAGGTGATCCGGTCTTCCGGTTATAACGTTCTTGATGAATCGGCAAAAAATATTGTGCGAATGTCGTCACCGTTCTCTCCTTTCCCATCAGAATTACAGGAGTATGATGTTATTGAAATCATCAGAACCTGGCGCTTTGAACCTGGGAACGTCTTTGGCGGGTAAGGAATAAAATGATCGAAACAGCAACTCATAACAGCCTGCAAGATACTTTACTCATTGCCATGCCACAAATGAATGACCCGCATTTTACCGGTGCGGTCATTTATCTGTGTGAACACAATGAAGAAGGCTCCATGGGTGTTGTTATCAACCGTCCACTGGATATCAGCGTTGAAGAGTTGTTTAAAAAAATAGATATCGACTACCTGCCAGATCAGGAACAACGGATGAAAAGTGTTTTTCTCGGTGGCCCTGTTGATACTGATCATGGATTTATTCTTCACACCTACTCAGGGGAACTGGATGAAAGTGTATCTATCCCAGTCACCAGCGATATTGCCCTGACATCATCTCGAGATATCCTCACCAGCATTGGTTCCGGTGAAGGGCCACATCTGGCTCTGATCACTCTTGGTTATGCAGGGTGGGGCGCCGGACAATTGGAACAGGAGCTTGCCAGCAATCTCTGGCTGAACAGCCCTGCCGATAAAGCTATTCTCTTCACAACGCCATTTGAACAACGCCTTGAGCGCGCTGTTGCCAAAATCGGCATTGATCTCAACATGCTCAGCCTTGAGGCTGGCCACGCATAAACCAGATGACTGAACTGACTTACAAATCTGTTATGGGCTTCGATTTTGGAACCCGCAATATTGGCATTGCTATGGGGCAGGCCATCACCCGCACAGCCAATGCTATTACCCCCATTCGGGCTAAAGATGGCATTCCTAACTGGGATGAGCTGGGACGCATTATTGAAGAGTGGCAACCTGATGCTTTTGTGGTTGGTATTCCTCTGAATATGGATGGCACTGAGTCAGAGATGTCTCGCCGGGCTCGCAAGTTTGGCAACCGTCTGAAAGGTCGCTTCAACAAACCCTGGCACCCAACCGACGAGCGATTGACATCTTTTGAAGCCAAAGAGTGGGCAGGAAAACTTGGACATAAGGGTCACTATGGCAGTGACCCTGTGGATGGAATGGCGGCCCAACTTATTCTGGAAAGCTGGATGAATGGAGAGGGTACCGAACTATTGGCAGGTGGAGAATAACCTTTACAGGTGATCATCCTCATCCTGAATACTCAAACCTCCGGCCATCTTGTTCAGATGGCCAGCATCAGTTTCTGAACCTAGCTTTATCATCAAACGAAGATCATTAGCTGAGTCCGCATGAGCCAACGCATCTTCGTAGGTGATCTCGCCATTATTATAAAGCTCGTAAATAGCCTGATCGAAGGTTTGCATTCCCTGCTCATTGGAACGAGCCATTAGTGATTTCAGTTCGTGGACATCGCCCTTGCGGATCATGTCCGATGCCAACGGAGTATTGATCAACACTTCTACCGCCGGACGACGGCTTTTGCCATCAGGAGCCTGGATTAACTGCTGCCCAATAATTCCTTTAAGGTTTAGAGACAAGTCCATCCACACCTGCTGGTGACGATCAGCCGGGAAGAAATGAATGATGCGATCCAGCGCTTGGTTTGCATTGTTGGCGTGGAGAGTCGCCAGGCAAAGGTGACCAGTTTCCGCAAAAGCCACGGCATGCTCCATCGTTTCCCGGCTCCGCACCTCACCAATCATGATGACATCGGGGGCCTGACGCAGAGTATTTTTCAGGGCGACTTCAAAACTCTCGGTATCCAATCCCACTTCACGCTGAGTAACAATGCAGCTTTTATGTTGATGGATAAATTCGATGGGATCCTCTATAGAGATGATATGACCGGAACTGTTGTTGTTCCTGTGCCCAATCATGGAAGCTAGCGAGGTAGATTTACCGGTACCGGTACCACCGGCAAAAATAATCAAACCACGCTTGGTCATGGCCAGTTCTTTAATAATATCTGGCAGGCCAAGATCATCCACATCAGGAATCGTTGTTTCGATACGCCGTAAAACCATGCCAGCCAGATTACGTTGGTAGAAGGCACTGACACGGAATCGGCCTACTCCTCTGGCACTTATGGCAAAGTTACATTCATGTTCTCTGTCGAACATTTCCTGCTGGTCGTCATTCATTAGGGCAAGCACTGTATCCCGAGCTTGCTCCGGAGACAGGGGCTGCTTGGTGACCGGCACAATCCGACCATTAACTTTAATACTCGGAGGCATACCCGCAGTTACAAAAAGGTCTGAAGCCTTTTTTTCCACCATTAACTTCAGCAGCGGCGTTAAATCCATATTCCAACTTTCCTGTTTTATTCTACCCGCGACTTAGAAAGAGTCCGGATTTTTGGCTTTTTCTTTAGCGGCCTCAACAGAGATAATCCCTTTATCGAGCAGGTTGCGTAGACAACTGTCCAGTGTCTGCATACCAAGCTTGCCACCGGTCTGGATCGCAGAATACATCTGAGCCACTTTATCTTCCCGTATCAGGTTACGGATCGCTGGTGTTCCTAACATGATTTCGTGGGCCGCTACCCGGCCACCGCCTTTCTTCTTGAGCAGAGTCTGGGCAACAACCGCCTGAAGGGATTCTGAAAGCATGGAACGCACCATGGCTTTTTCTTCAGCCGGAAATACATCCACAATACGGTCAATAGTTTTTGCCGCTGAAGTAGTGTGCAAGGTTCCGAAAACCATGTGACCGGTTTCCGCCGCAGTCAAAGCAAGACGAATGGTCTCCAGATCCCGCATTTCACCAACCAGGATGATGTCTGGATCTTCACGAAGAGCTGAACGCAGGGCGTCGTTAAAGCTGTGAGTGTCTCTATGTACTTCCCGCTGGTTAATCAGACATTTTTTCGGCTCATGAACAAATTCGATAGGGTCTTCAATAGTCAAAATATGACCGTAATGGTTCTCGTTTATGTAATCGATCATTGCCGCCAATGTGGTGGACTTACCTGAACCGGTTGGCCCGGTGACAACACAGAGACCTCGGGGAGCATTAGATATCTCCTTAAAGACTTGCCCCATACCTAGATCATCCATACTCAGAACTTTGGATGGGATGGTACGGAATACAGCGCCAGCACCGCGCCCCTGGTTAAAGGCGTTTACACGAAAACGAGCCACTCCCGGCACATCAAACGAGAAATCTGTTTCGAGACGCTCTTCAAAGTCCTTACGCTGCTTATCATTCATGATGTCATAAATCAGCGCGTGAACTTCTTTGTGGGAAAGGGCAGGAAGGTTGATCCGGCGTACATCGCCATCAATACGGATCATTGGAGGCAGGCCTGCAGACAGATGCAAATCTGAAGAACCCTGTTTAACGCCGAAGGCCAGAAGCTCGGTAATTTCCATATCTTCTCCCAATAACAGTCAGCATTCGCTAAATAAGCCAGACTGCTCTTTTAATTCGCTTTATAATCTTTTTAGTTAATATGCCAGCAATGGTAAAACCATCATCGGCAAATACTGAATTTTCAAGATACTACACGGCAATGAGCTCAATAGAAACGCGCATACGGACGACCCGTGAACACATTCTCGAAGTTGCGGGAAAGTGTGGACGCAGCAACGAAGTCAAGCTTCTTGCTGTGAGTAAAACCAAGCCTGTGGAGATGATTCGGGAAGCCTGGGAATGCGGACAAAGAGACTTCGGTGAGAACTATGTACAGGAAAGCGTAGATAAAATCGCCGAATTGTCTGATCTTGAGGGTATTGTCTGGCACTTTATTGGTCCAATCCAATCCAACAAAAGCCGTCCGGTGGCTGAAAATTTTGACTGGGTGCACAGTATCGACAGGCTCAAAATTGCCCGTCGGCTCAGCGAACAGCGCCCGAACAACATGACTCCACTCAATATTTGCCTTCAAGTGAACATTGATAATGAATCAACAAAATCCGGATTTACGGCCAACGAAGTGCTTGCCGCAGCAAAAGAAATAGTAGCACTGAAAGGTGTTAAGCTGCGTGGACTGATGGCTATTCCTGCACCCAGTGAAGGCCACGAACAGCAACGACGTCCTTTTAAAGCCATAAGAGCTTTGATGGATCGGCTTAAAATCCAGTTTCCGGAACAACAGCTGGATACCCTGTCTATGGGAACAACTGGAGACATGGGAGCCGCCATAGAAGAGGGCGCAACTATCGTGCGTATCGGCACAGCTCTCTTTGGTGCCCGGGATTATTCAAAAGCCTGATCGAACAATACAAATTCTGACGGAATCAAAAACATGAGCGTATCACCAACTCTGGCCTTTATTGGTGCCGGTAATATGGCAGCCAGCATCATTGGTGGCCTGATTAAGAATGGCTGGCCCGCACAAAGCATTCTTGCTTCTGAGCCAGCAGAGGCAAAGCTTAAGCAACTCAACAGTGAGTTTGGAATCCAGACCACTTCAGATAATGGCCACGCAGTAACAACTGCAGATGTTGTAGTGATGGCAGTTAAGCCTCAGATTATGCAAAAGGTTCTGGAACCTCTTGCAGAAAGCTTCCAAAAGAGCCGTCCTCTTCTGGTTTCTGTTGCTGCCGGTGTTCCAGAGTCCAGCCTTAACTCATGGGCTGGTGGTAATCTTGCCATTGTCCGCTGCATGCCCAACACACCGGCTCTGATGCAGCTTGGAGCATCAGGCTTGTATGCCAACAAGCTTGTCACTGCTGAACAGAAAGAACTTACCGAGCAGGTTATGAACGCTGTAGGTATCAGCCTGTGGGTTGATACCGAAGAGGGCATTGACGATGTTATTGCCCTGTCTGGCAGTGGCCCGGCTTACTTCTTCTTGATGATGGAATCCATGATTGAGGCTGGTGAAAAGCTCGGTGTACCAAGAGAAACTGCCGCTCGACTGGTATCCCAAACAGCCCTTGGCGCTGCAATGATGGCTAAAGAGAGTGATGTGGATGTTGCCGAGCTCCGCCGCCGAGTGACCTCTCCCGGAGGAACAACTGAGCAAGCTATCCTCACTTTTGAAAAGGGTGGAATGAGAGAGCTTGTGGACAACGCCATGACGGCCTGCAAAGGAAGAGCACAGGAAATGGCAGAGCTGTTCAGCACACACAAATAATAACAACTGATACACCCTAACCATTGTATTGGGGGCGAATGTCCCCCATATTTCTATGTAACAATGACGGGATACCAAACGAGACAATCCTGAATGTCCATAATTACTTTTTTAATAGATACCATTGGCAGCCTGTTTGTCATGGCCATCCTGCTGCGTTTTCTGCTACAGCTGGTAAAAGCCGATTTTTATAACCCGATTTCCCAGGCGATTGTGAAAGTCACAAGTCCGCTGCTGAACCCACTGCGCAAGCTTATCCCCGGCTTTGGCGGAATGGACATTGCCGCACTGGCTCTGGCCTTTATCGTTCAGGGCGTATTCGTTGTTCTGAAAATGAAGGTTCTGGGATACATGCAACTGCCACTGGGCACCGTTGCCGTTCTAACTTTGTATTTCCTGCTGAAAACCCTTCTTGATCTATACACCTTTGCGCTAATCATTATGGTTATTGCCAGCTGGGTTGCTCCCGGAAGCTATAACCCAGGCCTGATGCTCTTACACCAGCTGACAGAACCTCTGTGCAGCCGGGTACGTAAAGTGATTCCACCAATGGGTGGCCTCGACTTTTCAGTGATGGTGGTAATGTTCGCGATTTTCTTCTTGAAAGAGCTACTGCCCAACATTCTGCGGGTCGGTCTTCCAGGGGTTTAACCAATACAAATCAGACAAGAAAAAGGCGCTATCAACAGCGCCTTTTCTTTTGGAAGTGTTCTACTTAAAGAACCTTTTACTTCCCGACGGGGAATAGTGAACTACAGGTTTCCTTCAAGGTTAAGCTGGCTTTGCCCGGATCATTCAGAAACTTCCAGCCACCTTTTACTGTTCTCTCAAAAGGTGTGACTAATAAAGTCGGATCAGGCTCCTTAAAGCTCTGCACAATAGCGAACGGCAATCGAACCATTCCGATGAACAACCCAGTAGCAATGCCCGATACGCCGCCGATGGTGCTTCCAACGGTTCCACCCAAAATCGCGCCAATAGAGATAGATGTTGCTCTCCATTTGCTATTGCGAGTGAACATGCTCACTGATGCGCCCAAAATCAGTGCACCGGTTCCCGCTCCAGCAAGCGTTCCACCAATACCCACGAGCGCTTGCCCAGCAATTGCATCAGATGTCAGTCGCCTCAAAGGGTAAGAAATACGCCGAGCGAGCTGCCGGATAGGGCGTTTCTGTAGTTTATCGCCAATCCTGGCGTTTGTTTGTGGCATATCCCTTGCTCCAAACTCTATACACCGATTTCGTTGACAACAAAGTATGATAATCATTCAAACAAAACTATTAGACATTTGGCCTTCAAAACTTTAGTTGATGAGACCTTAGTCTCACATCATACAGAAGGACTGACTCCATAGTGTTTGCGTGGTTATAATCCACTCACAAATAAACAGTTCAGCCCCACAGGAGAGTGAGGTGCAACAGCTAAATTCTGGAATCTCTGCCCATCTGGCCTGGAAACGTTCACTACTAGTGCAAGTCAGTCGTTACCATGCCTGGCTACAGCACAATCACCTGTTGTCTCAGGATTTGAACGCTCAGCTGTTGTCTTATAGACAGACACTGTCTAACAACAACGTGACTCTGGCCTTTGTTGGTGAATTTTCCAGAGGAAAAACTGAACTGATTAACGCACTGTTCTTCAGTACTGTCGGTAAGCGACTTCTGCCGTCAAGAGTCGGGCGCACGACAATGTGCCCCACAGAGATCTTCCATGACCCTGCTGCGTCTCCAAACCTTCGTCTTCTGCCAATAGAAACCCGCCTGCAGGAAAAAAGTATCCAGCAGCTGCAAGCCACACCAGAAGCGTGGCATGAAATTGCTATTGCAGGTGACAACCCTGTTGAGCTGGCACAAACACTGTCTTCAGTAGCCCATACAAAAGAAGTGAGCCCGGAAGAAGCTGTTGCCCTTGGTTTTGATCCGCAACATCTCGATGCAAGCCTGAACAATAACAACAATGTCTGCATTCCAGCCTGGCGACATGCCATGGTGAACTTTGACCATCCATTACTGAAACAAGGGCTTCGTATTCTTGATACTCCAGGCCTCAACGCTCTTGGCTCTGAACCGGAGCTGACTTTAAGCATGTTGCCTGCAGCTGACGCTATTGTTTTTCTGCTGGGAGCCGACACCGGAGTAACCGCCAGTGATATGCAGATGTGGGAAGACCACATCCGCCATATTCATGACCACCGCCCGTCCAACCTTTTCGCAATTCTTAACAAGGTCGACACAATCAGCGACCCTTTGATGACGGAAGAACAGGTACGAATGATGGTGGACGACATCCGCCATGCGACTGCTCAAAAACTCCAGATTTCAGCCTCTGATGTACTACCCATGTCGGCCAGAGATGCTTTAACCGGCCGCCTTCAACATGACCAGCAGAAACTGCAGAAAAGCGGAATTCAGACTTTGGAGAAATTGCTTTCCAGAGAACTTGTTTCCCGGCAAGAGTTTTTGATCAGCCGTCATGTCATCCAGAGCCTTCTAACCATGCTGGGTAACAGTCGTTCAATTCTTCAGAAACGGCAAAAAGACCTCTCTTCTCAACAATGGAAGATGAATAGCAGCCGTAAAGGTAATCGATATCTTATTTCTGAGCTGACAACCCGTACCCGTGAGCTTCACAACCTGCATCACCGTCGTTTACTAACGTTGAAATCCAGCAAGCGACTCATTGCCAAGCAAGGAGATGCTCTTTCACAAGCATGTCGCCCAGAGGTTTTCCAAAACCGGCTCCTGCAGGTTCAAGCGCATATTCGTGGTAGCCTGACCACAGCAGGAATAGGCCAGGCAATCTCAAAGTTTTTTGATCTGGTTCATGATGATATCTACCAGTTGGGAACGGAAGCCAAACTCGCTAACAGGCTTATTAACTCAATTTACGAGCGACACAGGACTAAAACTTCTAACGACCCGCTGAAGCCAAAGCCGTTTATTACTCGCCCTTACATTGACGAACTTGAAGCTATCAGAAATAGGGCAGATCACTTCCGAAAACGTTTCAGTACTGTTCTGGCAAACCAGAGCACGGTTGCTCGTAGATTCCTGGCTACGCTGGCACAGGAAGTAACAACACTTCATAACAAGATGGCTATGGATGCGGGTAATTGGGCTGAGAATGCTCTTCTACCCATGACTCAGCATGCTCTTGAGCAGAAGCAGCTTCTTGAAGAACAGCTTGTTCAGCTTCGGGCGTTAACCCTGAACGACTGCAATAGGGAAAGGCTGTTGGGTAAACTGGACCAGTTTATCCATGATACCGAACACCAGCTGGCGCAGATTGATGTTCTGATTAAAGAAATTCGCCGCCCCGCACCAGCACGTCGTGAAGGAAATATTGTCCATCTCCATGCTGGCACAGCCATCGCCTGACAAGCTTTAGGGTAGTTTGCGACGACTCTTGCCAGCCGGGTGCTATTGCGCACCCGGCGCCCCCTCTTTAGACTGCCGTGAATACATCAAAATCCATAAAATAGAGATGACGCTATAACGATGCCGGAGATCGCTCAGGATAACTCTGTTGGGCTGGTAACGCCTGAACTTGTTTCATTTACCACACCCCTCACTCTCAGCTGTGGCCGCGATCTCCCTCAATATGACTTGATGGTAGAAACCTACGGCACGCTGAATACCAGCCGCACCAATGCTGTTCTTATCTGTCACGCTCTTAGCGGCGATCACCATGCTGCAGGTTATCACTCACAAGATGACCGCAAACCAGGTTGGTGGGATACAAGCATTGGTCCCGGTAAAGCCATTGATACCAACCGTTTCTTTGTTGTCTGCCTGAATAACCTTGGTGGCTGTGCTGGCAGTACTGGACCAACCAGTATCAATCCTGAAACAGGAAAACTCTGGGGGCCTGATTTTCCAGTAGTGACAGTTGATGACTGGGTAGAGAGCCAAGCTCGTCTGGCAGACCATCTTGGTATCAAGCAATGGGCAGCTATTGTTGGCGGTAGCCTTGGGGGAATGCAGGTTCTGGAATGGTCTATTCGCTATCCTGACCGACTGAGGAATGCTGTCGTTATCGCTTCTGCACCAAAGCTTTCTGCCCAAAACATCGCCTTTAACGAAGTGGCCCGGCAGGCCATCATGTCTGACCCGGATTTTCACGACGGCCACTATCTGGACAAAGGCACTTTGCCAGCATCAGGGCTTGGGCTTGCCCGAATGGTAGGGCACATCACCTATCTTTCTGACGATGCCATGAAAGCCAAGTTCGGTCGGGAGATGAAAGACAAGCATTTCAATTTTGATTTCGGCATTGAGTTTCAGGTAGAAAGTTACCTGCGCTATCAGGGAGAATCTTTCAGTAAACGCTTTGATGCCAACACCTACCTGTTAATGACTCGGGTACTGGATTACTACGACCCTGCAAGCCGTTATAACAACAACCTTGTTGAAGCGTTGTCTCATGCCACTGCCAAATTCCTTGTAATCGCGTTTACTACTGACTGGCGCTTCAGCCCTGAGCGCTCAGAAGAGATTGCAAATGCCCTTCACACGGCTCAGAAAGAAGTCAGCTACCTGAAAGTTGAAGCTCCCCAAGGACATGATGCATTCCTGATGGACATTCCCCGTTACACGGCGGCTCTAACAGCCTGGATGGAACATGTAGCGGATGAAAGTGATGCGCTGCTAACAGGGAGTGCGATCTAATGAGAAAAGATTTCGAAGTTATCAGCCAATGGATTACACCGGGCAGCCATATTCTTGATCTCGCCTGTGGTGATGGCGAACTGCTTCAGCTGTTACAGAAAAACAAACATGTTCAAGGTTACGGGCTGGAGATTAACGAGGGCAACATTCTCCAATGCCTTAAGCGTCGGGTAAATGTTATTGAGCAGGATATTGATAAAGGTCTGCTCAACTTTGCAGATTGCAGTTTTGATACTGTAGTGATGACATCTGCACTTCAGGCTCTTCATAACCCCGACAAGGTTCTTGATGAAATGCTGCGGGTGGGCAAGGAATGTATCGTGACCTTTCCAAACTTCGGCCACTGGCGCTGTCGCCTTTATCTTTCTCTGAAAGGACGTATGCCAGTTTCAGAATTTATGCCGTACTCTTGGTATGACACGCCTAATATTCACTTCTGTACTTTTCGTGACTTTGAGGCGTTATGTCATAACAAAAGACTGCGCATCGTAAACCGGTTGGTGACAGACCAGCAGCACCAGAGCAACCCTCTGGCGCAACTGATGCCGAACCTGTTCGGCGAAGTGGCTATTTATCATCTCAGGCCCAAATAATTAGAAAAGGTTTTTGTCTATGAACACCGCATATTTAAATATCTTTAAACGTCTATTCACACTGGTATGTATGGGCTTGGCTCTATCTGGCACGGCGAAAGCTGCAGAAAAGTCATTCGGCGATTACGTAGTTCATTACAACGCCTTTAACAGTACGTTTCTGCTCCCAAATGTGGCCAAGGCGTACGGCATTGAACGCTCTCCAAAACTTGGATTGATCAACACTTCCGTATTGAAGAACGGCAAGTCGGTCAAAGCTAAAGTGGCTGTGGAGTCTGCCAACCTTATGGCGCAGAAAAAGAATTTGAAAACCTGGCTGGTTGATGAAGGTGACGCTATGTATTACCTGTCCTCCTTCAAGTTTACCCATGATGAATTGCTACACTTCACCATCCAGGTGCAGCCTGAGGGCAGCAATCTTCGGGAAACAGTGAAGTTCAGCCAGAAATTTTACAAAGACTAGACTGCAAAAGCAGTTAAGAGATAAGAATGTCCGAAATCGTTATCGCCACAGGAAACCTTGGCAAGCTTGCTGAATTCAGAGAGATGCTGGCACCTCTCGATATCAAAATTTATCCACAGAGTGACTTTCAGGCTGGCAGCGTTGAAGAAACTGGCCTGACTTTTGTCGAGAATGCCATTCTCAAAGCCCGCCATGCCTCCCGTGTATCCGGTCTGCCAGCTGTTGCCGACGATTCCGGTTTGGAGGTTGATTTCCTGAAAAATGCACCGGGCATTTACTCAGCCCGCTTTGCTGGTGAAACTGCCACCGATTACGACAATATTGAGAAACTGCTGAAAGAACTTAGCGGTGTACCTACAGAGAAACGCTCTGCTCGCTTTCAGTGTCTGCTTGTTTACTTACGCCATGCTGATGATCCAACTCCTTTGATCTGCCAGGGAACCTGGGAAGGTTACATTCTGGAAGAGCCCAGAGGCGAACATGGTTTTGGTTATGACCCGGTGTTCTTTGTTCCAGAAAGTCACTGTGCTTCTGCAGAGCTCGAACCTAAGGAAAAGAATCGTTTGAGCCACCGAGCGAAAGCTATGACGCTCCTGCTGAAAAAGCTGGAAGAGCAGAAAACTCAGTGACACTCTTTCCAACTTCCACAGAAATACAAACTCAGGAGCTGCAACTGCCGCCCCTGAGCCTTTATATCCACGTTCCCTGGTGTATTCGCAAATGCCCCTACTGTGACTTTAACTCCCATCAGGCGGATAAAGCACAAAACAACGAAGGGCATCTTCCCGAACAACAATATGTTCGAACTTTGCTGAACGATCTGACTCAAGAAGCTGAAATTGTTCAGGGTAGGGAGCTGCACAGCATATTTATTGGTGGTGGAACGCCGAGCCTGCTCAGCCCGGAATCATACGAACAGCTGTTCTCTGGTCTTAAAGAACAACTGACGTTCAGCTCAGGCATGGAAATCACCATGGAGGCGAATCCGGGCACTTTTGAGCAGGAGCGCTTTAACGGCTTTCGAAATGTTGGCATCAACAGATTGTCTATTGGCATTCAGAGTTTTGACGACAAGTGTCTGAAAGAGCTTGGCCGTATTCATTCCGGTGACGAAGCCCAGCGAGCCATGGCTATGGCTCGGGCAGCCGGATTCGAGAACATTAATCTAGACCTTATGCACGGTTTGCCGGGGCAATCAGAAGCGATGGCGATGGATGATCTTGCTAAAGCTATTGCACTTAAACCGGAACATTTGTCGTGGTACCAGCTCACCGTTGAGCCCAATACTGTCTTCTGGACTAAGCCACCCAAACTTCCAGAAGACGACACCCTGTGGTCAATTCAGGAAAACGGTCAAGCTTTTCTTGCCAAACATGGTTACCAACAGTACGAAGTTTCCGCTTACAGTCAGGAGGGAAAACAATCCCGTCATAACCTGAACTACTGGCAATTTGGTGACTTTATTGGCATTGGCGCTGGAGCTCACGGGAAAATCACCGATCTAACAACCGGAACAATTCGAAGAAACTGGAAAACCCGCCTTCCGGCAGATTATCTCAACCCAGAAAAATCATTTTTAGCAGGTGAAAGACTTCTTGAAAAAGATGAGCTGCCGCTGGAGTTTATGATGAACGCTCTTCGCTTGCGTAATGGTGTTGCAACAGAACTCTATGAGCAGCGTACTGGCCTACCACTGAAAGATTTAGAGAGTTCTTTAATTAAACTGCGCAGTCTGGAGTTAATGGTTAACAATCCTGAACGAATTCAGCCATCGGAAAAAGGCAGCCTTTTCCTTAATGAGCTGTTGGAACACTTTTGCTCTTAATCGTCAGCTCTTCCGGTAGGTCTATTTCTACCGCTATAGGCAGATGATCAGACTGGGGAAAGTTCAGAACCGAAAAGGTTTTCGCCCTCAGGCTGGAGCTGAGCAGGATATGATCCAATGACTTGCTTGGTTTCCAGCTTGGGAATGTATGAACATCCATAGATGCACTGTGTAGACCTGCTCCGGCAAGGGGAGAATCTCCCAGCAGTTGTCCCGCATGAGTATTCATATCTCCCATAAGAACAACATGCTCATAGCTTCCCATTAAACGACGTATGTAAGACAGTTGAATATCCCGCCCATGCTTATTCAAAGCAAGATGCATCACCACAACAAGCAGAGGGTTGTTTTCTCCCAGTTCCAGAGCAATAGCGCCACGTCCGGGAATCAGTCCGGGTAATTTATGATCTTCCAGTTGTTCGGGCCGGACACGGGTCAATATTCCATTACTGTGTTTGGCAATATGCCCCAGATCGCGATTGAGTTGCTGATACCACCAGGGAAAGTTTCCTCTATGGGCGAGGTATTCAATCTGATTGATAAACCCGCTGCGAAGACTCCCACCATCTGCTTCCTGTAGTGCAACAAAATCATAGTCGAAAACAAGTCGGGCTATACGGTCGAGGTTCTTTTGGCGCGCGAAAGACGGAAAAACATGCTGCCAGCTGCGGGTGACATAATGGCCATACTGCTGAGTGGTAATGCCTACCTGAATATTAAAACTCAATAACCGAAGAGTGCTCAGTTCTTTCAAACCTTCGCCTTCATCGTGAAACAGGGAGGTTGCAACATCCTCCCGAGTAAAACCTCGTCCACGGCTATAACTGCGTTCATGAATATGCCGGGTTATGAAACCCTGAACCGTTTTCAACGGCATAAATCACACGGCCTTGGTGTCGCTCGTATCCGACACCTGTCATTTTATTTGGCTACAGGAACAGCTTTCTTTTCTGCGACAGCTTTCTCTGCCCTGATTTTCTCAATCAGAAAATCAGAAATCTTTAACATATTCTCCAAACCACCAGCCATGGCAGGATCAACAACATAACGATTGTCCACAATTATGGCTGGCACTCCCATAAGCTGGGCTCCCCGGGTAATAGCACTGGCTTTTTGCGCCTGATTTCGGATCCCGAATGAATCATATATACGCCCAAAATCAGCTTCTTTCACCCCAAATCTTTGTTTCAGGAATTCGGCTATATCTTTCTCTTTATCCAGCCGCTTGCCCTGCTTCTGTACTGCGTCAAAAATCACAAAGTGCGCTTGTTCCAGCAAGTTCATCTCTTCAAGGGCATAAAATAACTGCGCATGAGCCTGCCAGGGCTTTCCAAATATGACTGGAATTTCAGCGGTTTCCACATCCTTTCCAAGACCCTTTTTCCAGCCCTCCTGTATCTTTGCCAGATCAAAACAGTGTGGACAGCCGTACCAAAACACTGTTTCCACCTCAATTTTTCCCAGAATTCCGACAACAGGTAATGGCTGTTTAAGACGTTTGTAATCAACGCCTTCGCGATACCCAGCGGGAGCCGCCAGCAAAGGTAAACTTAATAAAGCCAGAAAAATTACAGGCAGCAGTCTTGGCATTCTTTCCCCCAATGAAGAACAAAACACAGAAGCGATTCCGGTTATTTTAAATTAGCAGGAAAACGTAGATTTGATGGAGGAGAAAGAGGGGGAGATGTGGCGAAGCCTGAACAGGCTCCGCCGCAAAGAGAATTAACGCAACCCGCTGATATAGCTGCTCAGAGCATCAACCTGCTTGTTACTGAGCTTTTCTGCGATATCTCGCATGATCCGTGTATCACCATCATTTACGCGATCACCTTCACGGAAGTCACGCAGCTGCTTCGCCAGGTAAGCAGGGTGCTGGCCAGCAAGCATTGGGAATTTCGCTAAAGAGTTACCCTTGCCAGTTGGCGCATGACAGGCAGTACAGGCTGGAATGCCTTTCTCAACATCACCGCCACGATAGAGCTGTTCGCCAACAGCAACAGAAGACTCTCTAGCTACACCGAGAGGAGCAGCCTGGCTGGCATAAAAGGCTGAGATATCGGCAATATCCTGATCGCTCAGGTTATCAACCATACCGGTCATCTCCACAACCTTGCGCTCGCCACTCTTAATATCGGAAATCTGCTTAATCAGATAGCCTTCACCCTGCCCGGCAAGGCTGGGAAAGTTTGGCGCAATACTTACCCCAGTTGCACCATGACAGGCTGTACATACGGCTATTTTAGCTTTACCGGCTGTAGCGTCCCCAGCAGCCGCAGCGTAGCCAGTCCACCCCAGACCTACCAGCAAACAAACAATAAACTTTTTCATCAACACAACCCGGCTCCGGTTATTTTTTATCCGATTTTTCTTGCTCAGCTCGGTTTACTGAGAGCTGGACATATAGCTTATGACCGCTTGGTAATCTTCAGGGCTACAGTCCATACACATTCCCCGTGGCGGCATAGCCCCAACCCCTTTGATGACACTTTGAACGAGAGTATCCATGCCCTTTTTCAGCCTTGGCTCCCAGTTCTCGGCATTGCCTTTGCGCGGAGCATTGGCGATTCCTGCATCATGACAAACTCGGCAAGATGTCTGGTAAATCTGTTCCGGCGCTTTTTGCGCCATCCCCGTTTGGGCTGCAAGAAGAGCCGCAAGGAAAAAGGTCGTTCTCGTTATTATCTTCATAGGAGCCTCACCAGGCCTCCGATGTTTCAACCACCGGCAACTCTGTTGCCACAGGCCGTAACACTCATGAGGCAGGCATTTTTCTTTATTTATCATGCACTTCTTCGTGCAGAGAGCTGTTTTTATATACCAGCTCGCACTAAGGCTGGGTCATTATATACTATGCACTCTGTAAATCTGAACTCGGCTGTTCGTAGAAACGCCAGAAAACACTGAGAAAAGAGCTATTTAATGCCAAAAACCACCACCTCCCTCAACTATCGCACGGCCAGTTTCCTGATCAGCGCCGCGCGTCTGGACCAGTGTCCGCCGGCTACAGCCAGGGAGGTTGCCTTTGCCGGACGCTCTAATGCCGGTAAGTCGAGTGCACTGAACGCCCTGACTGGTTCCAACAAACTGGCCAGAACCAGTAAAACGCCTGGCCGTACACAGTTGCTAAATTTTTTTGAAGTTGACGAAGAACATCGCCTTGTAGACTTACCTGGCTACGGATACGCAAAAGTTCCTGAAAAGATGAAGCTGGAATGGCAAAAGCATCTAGGAGCTTACCTTGAGCAGCGTGAATGTCTGGTTGGGGTGGTGCTCTTAATTGATATTCGTCACCCATTGAAAGAGTTTGACCAGATGATGATCGACTGGTCTATTTCCAGCGAGATGCCTCTGCACATCCTTTTAACCAAGAGTGACAAACTCAAATATGGCGCTGCAAAAGCAGCCCTGCAGAAGTTACGAAATCACCTTAAGGACCATCAGGATCTGATTACTCTACAAATGTTCTCATCTCTGAAGAAAAGCGGCGTAGATGAACTTTCAGCTCGTCTTGATAGCTGGCTCTGTCAGGAGTTTGAACAAGAGGAAGAGTTCGTTGAAGCTGAAACTGGGAATGTAACAGACTAAGACTAAAGATCTAGATCTTAGAAAATACTCTAAAAAAACGGGCAAAAAAAACTCCGGCATCTTGGGGGAGGGATGGCCGGAGTTAAGTCTTCTTTTTTACCCCCAGAGCACACACTTCTCTGAAGGTACAACACCAAACACACAAGGAGTTTCAAGCATTCTCTCAACGCTCATATACTCTGACCATGATGTTAGGAAAAAGTTCATTTTTTTTAGAACTTTTTTCCAAAAACATGGCAACCCCTTGGATATGAAGGACTCCAACTAGTTCCCAGAACCCGATCCTCCATACTCTAGCCCTAAATAAAGAAACATTCGGGCTACAAAACTTTTCAGAGCCTCAAAGGCAACCTTTGGCTTCCCTCTCTCCCGCCCGGGAATCTGGTGGGCTCCCAACTGTGCCAATGCGATCTTTATGTCATCCATATAATGGTCCGATGTATTCAGCCACATCTCGGGAATCGCCACATCGGAAGTATGGTTACGATCAACCAATAAATAGCCTTTCTCTCCTGTAGAAAAAACAGCCATACGTCCTTCAGGAGCCACTGCTCCCGAAAGAGGTACGATGCTAACAGGCTGACGAACCTGCCTCTGGGAAACAAATGCAGAAAGAGCACCAAGCACTGGTTCAGTAAGAGGGAAAATTAAAGCATCAAAACCCAGCTGCCACCCCTCTGGCCATTCTCTATTGATAAGCCACTCTGTCAGCCATACAGGTTCAATTACACTCTCTTCCTGAATGTCAAGTGGCAGTTCAGTTTCTGACAACATACGATCATGTCGCCACAACTGTACAAACATCGCGTGCCGGTTGCTGGCAGGGCGGAGGCGAACCGAAGTAATACGTTCATTGCGGCAGTTCAGCAAAAGATTAATCCAACTGGCCTCAAGGGTATTTGGCAAATCGGGAGCAGGATTATGTTGATCAATATAAATCACCAGTTCACCGTGCTTTCGACTGCCACTTCCTGATACTCTCAAAACCAGCTCTATAAACTGATCCAGATTTTCCGATGCAAAATGTATCTGACGACGGCCTTCATACTGTGTTCCCATCTGAGCCCGAAGATCTTTCCAGTGCACTCCCAGAAGAGACGCATGACCAACAGGAAACCAAGTCATCTGGCGCCACCAGGACCATTGATGCCCTGATGCGTAATAGTTCAGGGCATTTGTTCCGCTCCGCAAAGCCCAATCCCAGCCGTTATGGGACTGGGCATAATCCACGGCAGTTTGCATACCGAAAGAAACAAAAGGTCGACTGGCATTGCCAAACGTGTTGATCAGCCCCTGACCAACCAGAAACATAAGAACAAGCGAAGCAATACCCAGAGACTCTTCTTCCCCAAGACGAACAACAGAGTCCTGCACAGTCCAGGGGTGATCGGCGAACTCATACCGTTTGTTAAAGGGGAGACGGTTCAAAATAAGGTTTTCACCGCAAATACCGCCTCCACAAAAATACTCCGAAGAAGAAATATCCGCAGGGTTTCTGTTCTTCGTCGACGCATGTAGAGGAGTGCTGTTTGCTAACCCGGGGAAAATAAGAATAAAAAAACAAAGTGGCAAAAAACAAAGTGGCAGCCATCGGAGCCATTTCTGGTCAGGAACTTTTAAACCCGGCATGTCACTACTCCTTCAGCGAAAGGGGCAAAAGTATAGTGAAAATAAAAGAGTGGATTCACAAAAGAACCCCGAAAGCACTGCTCCCGGGGCTTACAGAGGGAACTTAGTGAGCTTCGTCCCAGTTGTCACCGATACCGGCATCAACAACCAGAGGTACATCGAGAGTCACCGCTGAAGACATGTGCTCTTTTAAACCTGCAACCACGCAGTCCAGCTGGTCTTCCCGTACTTCTAAAACCAGTTCATCGTGTACCTGCATTATGATACGAGCGTCGTAGGTTTCTTCCTGCAACCAGTTATCCACAGAGATCATTGCTGCTTTAATAATATCCGCAGCCGTTCCCTGCATAGGAGCATTTATAGCCGTACGCTCTGCTGCCTGCTGGCGCATTTTGTTTCGGGCATTAATTTCCGGCAGGTGTAGTCTCCGACCGGACAAGGTTTCCACATAACCCTGTTCATGAGCCAGAGCGCGAGTCTGATCCATATAGCTTTGTACTCCGGGATAACGAGCAAAGTACAACTCTACATACTTCTGAGCATCGCCACGGGGAATCCCCAGCTGCTTAGCCAAACCAAAGGCAGACATACCGTAAATCAGACCGAAGTTAATCGCTTTCGCACTGCGGCGCTGATCTGCAGTTACTTCATCAAGAGCAACACCAAATACTTCCGCGGCTGTGGCTTTGTGTACATCCAACCCTTCAGAGAAGGCATTCAGCAACCCTTTGTCGCCTGAAAGATGCGCCATAATACGCAGTTCGATCTGGGAGTAATCTGCGGCCACCAGTTTATAACCTGGCTTAGTAACAAATGCCTGACGAATACGGCGACCTTCCCCAGAACGCACCGGAATATTTTGCAGGTTGGGATCAGAAGACGACAAACGTCCTGTAGCAGTCACGGCCTGATGATAAGAAGTATGAACACGCCCGGTAGAAGGCTTGATCATCTGAGGGAGCTTATCGGTATAAGTGGACTTCAGCTTGCTCAGGCTTCTATGTTCAAGAATTAGCCTTGGCAATTCATAATTATTTGCCAGTTCCACCAACACGTCTTCAGCGGTGGAAGGTTGCCCCTTGGGAGTTTTCTTAATAACCGGAAGGCACTGCTTTTCGAACAACAAAACCTGAAGCTGCTTGGGAGAGGAAAGGTTGAACTCTTCTCCAGCTTCCTTCCATGCCTGGCTCTGAATCTCCTGAAGTCGTTCGCCAATTTCCAGACTCTGTTGACCTAGTCGGTTGGCATCAATCAAAGCGCCATTGCGTTCAATACGAGAAAGAATGGGGACGAGAGGAAGTTCAAAGCTGTTGAAAACATCCACCAGCTTTGGGTGTTTCTCAAGTTGTGGCCAGAGAGCCTGATGCAAACGAAGAGTAATATCGGCATCTTCTGCAGCGTAAGGGCCAGCCTGCTCCAGAGCAATCTGGTTAAAGGTCAGCTGCTTGGCACCTTTACCGGCAATATCCTCAAAGTGAACGGTATCTACACCCAGATATTTCTTCGCCAGACTATCCATATCGTGGCGGGTACCGGTGGAATCCAGCACATACGACTCCAGCATGGTATCAAAGGCAATGCCTTTCAGGTCGATATCATAACGAGCCAGAACACTACGATCGTATTTCAGGTTCTGCCCAACTTTAGGGTGTTTATCGTTTTCCAGCAGAGGCTTGAGGGCTTCAAGAACAGCGTCTCTATCCAGCTGTTTGGGCGCATCCAGATAATCGTGGGCCAGAGGAACATAAGCAGCCTTGCCCGCTTCAACAGCAAAAGAAACACCAACAATGTCGGCTTCCATATAATCCAGGCTGGTTGTTTCCGTATCAAAGGCAAACAATTCAGCAGACTTCAACTGCTCCAGCCAGAAATCAAAACGCTCCTGCTCCAGAATAGTTTCATAACTGGTTTCGATGGCTGCAGGTATTTCGATTTCATCATCCACTTCAACAGAAGCCGGAGCAGAAGAAGCGGCTGATGTTTTAGCTGGCTTGTCAGAACTACCACTCTTCAGCTCTTTAACCCAGCCACGAAACTCCAGCTCTTCAAAGTACTTCAGCAGCTGATCTTTATCTTCTTCACTGGGAACAAGATCATCAAGAGTACAACCCAGATCCAGATCGGTACGGATTGTTGCCAGCTCATAAGACAGATAAGCCTGCTCTTTATTGTCTTCCAGCTTTTTGCCCATGGTCTTTGAACCACGAAAACCAAGCTCTGCCACTTTATCAATATTGGCGTAAATAGTGTCCAGGCCACCCAACCCCTGTAGCAAAGCCAGTGCTGTTTTGTTACCGACACCCGGAACACCAGGAATGTTATCAACCTTGTCTCCCATCAGAGCCAGGAAGTCGATTATCAATTCTGGGCCGATACCAAATTTTTCATGAACACCAGGAATATCCATTACATAGTTGGACATAGTGTTCACCAGGGTCACATGGTCGTTTACCAGCTGAGCCAGATCTTTATCACCGGTTGAAATAACTGTTTTACGGTTGGCTTCTGTAGCCCTTGTAGCAAGGGTTCCGATCACGTCATCAGCTTCAACACCTTCAATCACCAGCATTGGCATACTGGTTGCGCGAATAATTTCGTAGAGTGGCTCAACCTGACAACGCAAATCATCAGGCATTGGAGGGCGTTGGGCTTTGTATTCCGGATAAATATCATCCCGGAAGGTTTTCCCTTTCGCATCAAATATCACTACAACCGTGCTGCCCGGATAATCCGCTTGCAGTCGACGCAACATACCAACAACACCTTTCACAGCGCCGGTTGGCATGCCTTTAGAATTGGTCAGTGGCGGAAGGGCGTGAAAGGCTCTGTAGAGATAGGATGAGCCATCGACAAGGACCAGAGGTTTCTGATCGTGCCCCTCTTCAGTGAGACCGGTGGAGTCTTGTAGATCAGTCATTGTCTTCCTTGTTGTTCCCAACTTATGTTTTCCACCTAAAGTTGCTTACCCGCTCACGAAGATAAACATCAAAAGAGGTGCCATTTAAAGATTCGTTTCAGTGATTAATCCGGTCGCTATCCCGCGATAGTTGAAGGTAGAATGACCGCGGGCAAACACCGGTTCGGGCTATTCTAGACCAGCACGCTTTGCACAGACACCTGTCTGACTGTGTGAATTGAGAAATTACCATCCCGGCCGGTCATTTATTGGGGTAAAAACATGAACAGACTCACCAGGGCTTTTGCGACTTCACTTTTTATAGTGGCTCCAGCCTTTACTGGGTTAAGTGGCTGCAGTACTTTGTCTTCTCCTGAGAATGAGCAGACAGAGGCTGGTATTCAGCCACCAGTGGCCATTCCGGGGGTTAAGTCTGTTCAGCCTGAAGACCCCAAACTGGCACTGCCAACACCGGAGCCGGATTTTGATCCGGATGCTCTGGAAAACCTGCCCGCCGGTACCGATATCATTATCCGCCCAGGAAAAGAACGCACCATCCAGGAATATCGGGTGAATGGTGTTCTTTACTCAATAAAGGTGATTCCTAAAGTCGGGAAGCCCTACTATCTGGTTGCCGTCGATAACACCGGCAACTTTATGCGTTCCAACAGACCACAAATGCTGATCCCCAGCTGGAAAATTCTGGAATGGTAATAACCATCCGCCAATAACAAACCAGGAGCCAGGATAAACAATAATGTCAGTGTATACACAGCTCTCTCACAAGGATTTTTGCAGTTTCCTTTCCCTCTACGATCAGGGAGAGCTGATTAGCTGGAAAGGCATTGAAGCCGGTATTGAAAATACAAATTACTTTGTGAACACAAAGCGCTCAGGCTCTGGCGAACACAATTTTGTTCTAACAATCTTTGAGTATCTGCCCAAAGAGCGGCTTCCGTTCTTTATCCAGTTTATGGAATTGCTGGCAGACTCCGGGTTGCCAGTCCCAGCTCCGGTTCACGGGTTGGATGACCAACCTCTACGTGAGATCAAAGGAAAGCCCTGCATGTTGCAGCCCCGCTTGCCCGGTCATCATGTAGACCCTGCCGATCTGACAATCACCCAATGTCAGGCTATTGGTGAAAACCTTGCCCGTATTCACGTTGCTGGAATAGGAGCAACATTCTCTCAGGATGATTTGCGGGGCATGGAGTGGATTAACAAGCAGATCAACCGGCTCTCACTCTTACTTCCAAATGAAGAAGCTGAGCTGCAAGCCTCCCAGTGGAAGGACATTACCACCGGGCTGGCCGCTGAACCTGATCTGCCACAAGGCCTTATCCATGCTGACCTGTTTGTAGATAACGTACTGTTTGAAGGAGAACAGGTCACCGGCATGATCGACTTTTTCCAGTCCTGCAAAGGCTGGTTACTTTATGATGTGGCAGTGACTGTGAATGACTGGTGCCGCCAGCCTGACTCTCTTGAGCTGGATGCAGCCCGAACTGAAGCATTTCTTAAGGCTTACAATGCTGTTCGCCCTTTCACCGATAGCGAAAAACGCTGCTGGCATCTGATGCACAGGCTGGCCTGCCTGCGATTCTGGATTTCCCGGCTGTTAACCTACACCTATCCAGAAGATCCTGCTGAGGATGATCAGGATGAGGTTATCCGGCATTTCAAGGACCCTGATGAGTTCCGGGATATGCTGGAATTGCGTACAGAAAAGTCTTTTTGCCTGACGCTGCCATAACCGTAAAAAAACATTTACTCCTGCCGATAAAGTCTTGGATTTCCAAGGCTTTACAGGCGGGCTGATGACGCCATTTTCCTCCAGCCGACAACGAAAAATGAGTCTGCCCGATTTTCTGAGCTTCCAGAAACACAGGCAGTGCCGCCCTGAAAGAGCCTTTCTGCACGATTATCCCTACTGGAAAACCCCAGATGGCAGAGTCCTCTGGCTGGATACACGCAGACCCCATCAGGAGTATATAGTCAGAGCCAGCTCTCTTGAGGAGTTTTATCGCAAGGATATTATCCGTGGAGGAGTAGCCCTGCTGGATAACTACCTTCCGCCAGCAAAGAGCGACACTCCCATTCTCAAACGCAGAGCCAAACACAGAAAAGCTGTTAAGCAGCTGTCAGCCAAACCTACGCATGACTCCAGCTCTTCTGAGTATTCACTCCTTAGTGAAACAGGCCGTGAATCCCGTAAAGTTCATACTGCTAAACACTCCCACAGATACCATCGCCGGTCCGCACGAGATAATTCACTAGAACAGAAACTAAAGACTCCACCAATAAAGCCACTGACAGATCAGGAATTTCACCAGGCAATTAACGATCTATCCCTGGAGAAAACAGCCAAAAACTCAAAACCGGTAGCTAGAGCCAAACAAGAATTAAGGTTGGAAGAAAGCAACCGGGAAGCTATGCGGGGCTCTCTGGTAGAAAGAGTTCGTTACTTCCTTTCCAGAGCTTTGTCGGAAAAGCCACCTACAGAAGAACAAAGCGAACTGAACTGTCTGGGGATCAATGAGAAAGGGCACATTGTTCTCACCAAATCTCGTTGGTTTTCCTTCCTCTTTCCTAATGCTCATATCCATAACTTCATTAACATTTATAAAAAAGCTATAGGCAAGCACCTCAGCGCATTAAACAACATTCGTAAACTTTACGATTTACCACCTTTACATACGGAGCTCCCATGGAGGGAAGGGCAGTGCCACGCTGACGTCATCAGCACCCGGCTTCAGCATATAGAACAGGCCAACAGCACTGATTTTATGGAGCTGCTGAACATACATATTGAGCAAGCCTATTTCTTTCTTCTCCATCAGGAAGACAACCATCATGTTCCTCGAATTATTCAGGAGCAACTGATTCACATGGGCAAGTTGGTGGTTGACTGGATGACAACGGCTCCGGCAGAAGGTGAGCTGATTATTCAGTATTACCAGAAAGCCCTGAGCAGCCTGAGCAATGATCCTAAAATCCGCAAACGTTGCCCTGTACTGACTCACAAAATTATGGGCTGTGCACAGTCTATTCTTGAGATACAGATTCGAGATTGATTCTCCAAGGATTGGAGCGAGACAAAATATGCCAATTAAAAGTTCTATCGAATCACGGTCACTTGCTGAATTTTATGAATTCTACGATAAAAATAAGGGGCAATTCCGCACAGGCAAAAACTCTATTCTCTCGGAAAAACACCATCTAGAAACCAAGGATGGAGGGGTCGTTTACCTCACCACCGAAGGAACGATTAGAGTTGTATCAATAGCTGAAGCTTATGACAGGGATGAGTCGATATTAAAAAGTTCCTGTGACCTGCTACAAAGAGCAAGCGACCCAAAACTTAGAAGCCGGGAGATACAAATAACAAATTCAGCTCCTGCCGGGCTCACTCATCACGTATTGGAACCACCCACTAAACCCCTTAAAAAACAGTACAATGAAGCAGCTATACATGAAATAAAGTTCCCACCGCCATCAAAGGAAGCTTTAAAGAACGAGAATTCAGAAGAAACTTCATCCTCTCGAAAAATGAAATCTCTGTCATCCGTAACTTCTTCTGAGGATGATACAACCATACACTCGCCTATTGTTTCTACAACCTCTCCAACGGTGGTTCACACTCTTCGCTCGCCATCATTACTATCTTCACCCTCCAGCTCCAGTTCCAGCTCCAGCTCCAGCTCCAGCTCCAGCTCCAGCTCCAGCTCCAGCTCCAGCGAAGACTCCGATGCTGAGCTCCTTACAACAAGAGAAGTTGTGAGTGATTCTGGGCGAGAACAATCCCCCAAACCAAAACGTAAAAAGAAACGTCAATCTTCCAAAAAAATCTCGAGAACCAAAGGTTACTCATCAGATTCTGATTCAGGTACAGAAGTCGAACACAAAAGACGTGTAAAAGCGCACTCCGTTCCAAAAGTATCCCTGCAACAATGGCGGGAGCAAAGAGAATCAGAAACGAAAAAAACCATCGAGTTCACCAGATCAGAGTCCGTAACAGACAAGCAGAATCAAGCTGAAACGGAATTTCTCCGGCAGTTAAATATTCTTCTGGAAGAGCAGGGTCATAGAACCCCGGAAGAGGAAGAAGCATACCGCCCTCTCGTTTACGGTGCTCTTGTTGACCCGGAAGTTGGGGTTACCTGGCCTCAGGATAACTATGAACACTTTAATTTCGACAAGTTAGCTATCGATACCAGTAAACTTTCTAAAGAAACCATCAACGCCCATATGCGCCGCGCTGCCAGAAAACTTCGGGCTCACAGGCTTCACACCCATGAACAAGTCGACGATAAACGAACCATTCTGTTAAGGCGGTTAAATGAAGAACGGGCCGTAATGAAAACGTTTTGTAACAACCGCGGAGTCACAGCAGAAAAACTTTCACAATGGGTAAGTGGTTACACACCTGAACGATTAGAAGATCTGGTATTCAAAACGAATCAAACAATGGATTCTGGCACCACACCAAGTGACGATCTCACTCGCCAGGAAAAGCTTGAACAGGATATGAGGCTTATTGAGCTGCTTTCCAGCACCTTAGAAAAGCAGACAGACTACAAATCACGATACTCAAAGGTAGACTTCGTCCCCTATAAGCCCGTTAAAAACACAACTATCTGGGCTGATCTTGAACAAATGACCACAAACACTTCATCCTCTGAAGCCTCCCACCTCGGAGAAAGCGCAACCTACGTATTCTCTAAAAAAGATGTGGAAGATTTTCGGGCTCATTTCACCAGCAGGCTGGCAAAGGAGTCTCCTACGAAGGTGTCCAAAAAAGCTATGATGATGTCCTACCCATTTGATGATTACGAAGAGCGATTAAAGCGCATGAATCGTATGAAAAAACGGATGGAAAGAAGGGAGTGGGAACGATCACAGAAAGTGCACACTTCATAACGAACCCTTTCACTCCTTTCCCTACACATATTCAAGAATGTTATATTATATCCTTCCACATTCTTGAGATATTCTGAGTGACCACCACTGTCGAACCTGTCCTCCACGAGAGTAGGGCCTACACAGCTCACGACCATACTACCTGCATAAACTCGGCTCTGGAGCGTGCCACTGTTATCTGCCAGGAAAAAGGGCAACGCTTAACAGCTCTGCGCAAACAGGTTCTCGAACTGGTCTGGCAAAGTCACAAACCTGTGGGGGCTTATGATGTTCTGGCTATGCTTTCCAAAGGTCAGGAGCGCCCTGCTGCACCTCCAACGGTGTACAGAGCTCTCGACTTTCTGCTGGAACAAGGGCTGATTCACAGGATTGCCTCCCTGAATGCCTTTATTGGCTGCAGCTGCCCCGATACGCCCCACGCTGGCGTCTTTCTGATCTGTGAAAAATGCCGCACAACCCGTGAACTGGATAGTCACGATAATATCCAAAACCTCAAGAATGCTGCTGACAGTACAGGCTTTAAAACCAGTAAGACCCTTATCGAAATAAGCGGTCTCTGCCCCTGTTGTCAGGAGGAGGCTTCCGATGAGTGAAGCCCTGCTGTCCCTGGATGATGTTCAGGTTGCCTTTCATGGGCGAACAGTTCTGGACAATGTTTGTCTGAACCTGAATAAAGGTGAAATTGTTACCCTGATTGGCCCCAATGGAGCAGGGAAAACAACACTGGTTCGAATAGTTCTCGACCTGTTAAAACCTTCCCGCGGCACCCGAAAAGTTCAGCAGAACCTGCGTATTGGCTATATGCCACAAAAGCTTCAGATTGAGCCGACAATGCCTCTGACTGTTGGTCGATTTCTTAGCCTTGCGGGAGCGAATAAAAGGGAAATTCAGAAAGCCCTTTCAAGAACACTTTCTCAAGCCAGAATAGGGCAACTTATCAACAACCCTATTCAAAACCTTTCTGGTGGCGAAATGCAGCGCGTTCTTCTGGCCAGAGCGCTTCTGCGTAAGCCCAATCTGCTGGTTCTGGATGAACCGGTTCAGGGCGTGGATGTTACCGGTCAGCGCGAGCTTTACAAACTGATAGCAGAGTTGAGAGACGAAACCGATTGTGGAGTGCTAATGGTTTCTCACGATCTGCACTTAGTGATGGCAGCAACAGACAATGTTATCTGCCTGAATAATCATATTTGCTGTTCCGGGCATCCCAGCCAGGTTAGCCAGCATCCTGCCTATCTCCGCCTGTTTGGAGGGGAGTCTGATGAGTTGGCAGTGTACAGCCATCACCATGACCACAACCATGCTCTGGATGGACATGTGATTGGCAGATGCGGCCATTCCCACAGCGCTGAAAACAACAACACAGATTCTTTATGATTGATTTATTTCTTTATCCCTTGCTGGCAGGCCTTGGCGTTGCTCTGGTTGCTGGTCCATTAGGCACTTTTGTTGTCTGGCGTCGTATGGCGTACTTTGGTGAAACCCTTTCCCATTCGGCACTGCTTGGTGTTGCACTCGGCTTTCTTCTGCAAATAGATCTGAACCTTTCTGTGGCTGTGGTTTGTTTTGTTCTGGCTCTGCTGCTTGTCTGGCTTCAGCAGAAAAAGATGATGGCTACCGATACTTTACTTGGCATTCTGGCTCATAGTTCTCTCAGCCTTGGCTTGGTTGTGGTTAGCCTGCTCGGGGCAGTGCGTGTCGATATGATGGCGTATCTGTTTGGTGACCTATTAGCAGTTGGTGCTTCTGATCTGTTCTGGATATATGGTGGAGGTGTTGTTGTTCTAGGGCTGCTAGCACGGTTCTGGACTCCACTGATTTCAATAACTGTTCACGAAGAACTGGCTCAAGTTGAAGGGGTGCCTGTTGAACGCATACGTTTGTTGCTGATGATGTTAATAGCTCTGGTTATTGCCGTAGCGATGAAGATTGTTGGCGTACTACTGATTACTTCCCTTCTGATTATCCCCGCCGCAACCGCACAGCGTTTGGCTAAATCCCCAGAGCAGATGGCTATTGGCGCAAGCATTCTGGGCATGTTATCTGTAACCGGCGGCATGTGGGCTTCCCTGACCTGGGATACGCCAACCGGCCCATCAGTCGTTGTGTGTGGCGCAATGCTGTTCCTGCTGGTAATGTCTGCCTCAGCGCTCACAGGAACCCAACACAGACGTCAGGTATCTTAATCAGAATATGAATCGACTGCCGTTTTTACCATTGATGGTTTTGCTTTTTCTTGCAGGTTGCCAAACTGCTCCACAGTATTCAAACCCAAACCAGTACAGTGCAACCGGACCGGTGATTTCAGCTATTGAAGCAGATATTACTGCTAACCGCCTGACCCGGCCGACTGGCAACAACGCCATGGAGAAAATTCATCGTCTGGAATTGATTTCCCCTAATGACCCGCTGGCAGAAAAGTATCGTGAAAAGATTGCCAGACAACTGGTAAAACTGGGACAAAAAGCATTTCTGGATAAGAAGTATTACCGGGCAAAAGTACTGGCTTTACGTGCTTTAGATGTTTCTCCAGCCTATCCAGATGCGGGATACATTCTTGATGCAATAAGAGAAGCCCAAAAACCTTTGTCTGCTCCCGTTTCATCAGGCCTTCCTACAGAAATTGTTGATATTGAGCAGGTTTCAGCACCAGCGTCAGTGGGCATAATTACGGTTACTGTTCCAGATGTTCAGGGAACAGTTGAAGACTTGGCTCCAATAACCACAGAGCAAATTGACTGATGAAAATAGAAGCTTCTTTCTGAAGTGACAGGCAACTCAATTCTGATCCGGTGAAGGCTGCAGATAACCTTCTGCCAAACGTAATCCAAGACCATTTCCTTTTATAGAACGGCGCCTTTCCAATCAGGAAAAGCGCTTGAATACATTTTCACGCGCATGAACAGATATACCCGCTTCAGTATCAGTCACCTTCAACACAGACTGCCCATTGGAAACTTCTAAACTGATAGACCGGAAAAGAACTCTCCCAAAAACTCTCTGACAATTAATGTTTTTCTGGTTTCATCACCGCTTCTCTGCACAGGTTTCCAGCCAAGTTTTTTTAATAGCTCCGCCCTGACTTCTTTATTAGACCTTATCAGGGCATCCATATCCTTTATGGTTATTCTTTCCAACTCCCGATAAAGATCTCCCTCTCTAACATTAATCGCCTTATCATCAGCTTCATGTTTCAAGTTAAATACCGGCAGTGCCATACAGTGCATCTGATCCATGACCATGCATGCTCTTTGCATAGGCTTGTCCTGATTGTTTAAAGCTGCCTCAAGCATGGCTGCAACGTTTATGGCGTAAGCATTATGGCTTGAAGGCATGTCTTTACTTAATAAGCCCGCAGCTGGCATCCCTGATAGTACCTGCTGCCCTTTATGCAACCAGTCCTTGAACCACTCTGGCGTCTCCTGCGCCTCAAAAGCATCTGTCAATTTAAAAGCCAAACCAGTCAATACTGTCACTGTCGGCACGCTGACAAGCTCTCCGGCAGTGAGACCTACCATTTCATTCTTTTGCTGCAACATTGTGGCCAAAGCTTCCGGCGTTAGTTCCTGACCACAAAAATAAGTCGCCGTATCAATCGCATTGTAATTAACCAGAGATGATGTGGTGCTTTGAAAAACGCCACCCGGCAAATATTGCAGGATCATTTTCATCATTGCTCTGGCCTGCACAGGAGTGCGGGGTTCATCACTTTCGCTGTATGTTCTCATCAGCGTGTACAGATCATTACCACCCCAATCAGAAATCCATTCTCCGAATATCTCAGGCTGATTAACGGCTATAGCGAATAACAAGTGTCCACCACTACAAGCATCACTTTGCAGTACATTGTATAAGTCAGAGGTTTCGAGGTTTTCCAGAACTGGCAGAAAAACTTGTAGTAACTGGTTCAACTGATCAGACTGAAATGCTTTGAGTAATTCTTTTGTCTCTTCAGGATCGCCCTTCTGCATTGCAAGTAAGAGAGTTCCACCTTTTTGGGCGTCCTGTTCAAAAATCAGTTTTAACTGTTCTTGTGTGCATTTCATAAGGCTTTCGGGATTGGGTAGAAGATCGCTTTCGAGATAGAGGCCTGGTTGGTTTTTCTCCACATCTCTCAGCAAATGGCTGAAATACGTAACCATACTTGAGGGGTTCGTCGGGAGCAGGAGAGCACCTTTAGATCCCGAGGTGTCATAATCTGTCCACGTTTTTCCGTATCCAGCTTTTAGCTCTTTGGGAAGATACTTTTCAGGTATGCATTTTTGCACCAGATGCAGACAGGCCGTTTTCAAGTAGCTTTTGATATTTGCCGGAGAAAGCTTATGAGAAAGGCCACGAATCCCGTCGCCAGTCTTCTGCACAAGGAGCTTCATGGTATCTGGACCCGAGAAGGTGGAATACCATGAATATCGGCAGCAAGGGTTATAAAACCAGCCCTGAGCTTACAGCGCGTTTATAAAACGATTAATAACTTCAGAACACTTCTGGGGAGCTTCTTGAGGTACCATATGCCCGGCACCTTCCAGCTCAATCAACTGATGCTCTGGCTTTATTTTTTGCCACTTTCTCAGAGCATCCGACACAAGAACACCACTGGTAGCGCCCCGAATCCCCATAACCGGTACAGTTAAGGATTTCAACGCCGCCCAGACATAGGGAACAGTTCTGTAATTATGTGCTTCCCACTCACGCGGATAGGCTAGCCCAAAACCATCGCTCCTTTCAGAAATCCCAAAATCCCCAAAGTCTGACATAGCTTCCGGGGTAAAGGCTGAAAACGCTTTTTTGGGCTGGTGAAAGTCCACAGCTTCTTGCCGACTATTCCAGAAGTTCGGCCGCCGGTCCGCTATAGCGGCCATAGGATTAATCTTTGGACTGAGTTTTTGCAGAGATCGAAAGGTAAGCCATTTGGTAGTGGTAATAAAGACCGGATCAATCAGCACCAGTGCAGAAAACAAATCGGGTCTTTTAGCTGCCGCAAATGTTGTAGCCACAGCACCCAGGGAGTGCCCTATTCCAACAACAGGGCCTTTGTTTTGCCCCTCCAGGAAACAGATCAGATCATCCGCATAAATATGCCAGTGCATACTTTTATCAGGTAACCCTGCGCTTTCCCAGGTACCTCTGTGGCTTAAACCAAAAATATCTCCATCCAACTTATCGAGAAAGCTGCCGTAGGTTCTGAAAGGGTAGGCGTTGGCATGGTAGACATGGACAGGCCTTGTGGAGGAGTTTTCTCCCTCAAGGCTAAAGTAATGGGCGGGCTTATTATCGAGCTGAATATCCCGGCGAGATACGGTTGGCATCATGGCATTGTTATTCTTATCAAATCACTGACAATGAGATTCTCACAACGATTTCACCAAATAAATAGCAAACTCTACCACCGAGGTTGACTTGGAAATCCTGAAATAATTCGTCATTGGTTTTCTTTAACGGATTAAAAACAAATGATCTGGGAGTCCCATACCACACCACGCCCTGTTCACGCAGAGCGTCGGTGTCCAGAGTTGGCTGATGAGGGGCCGTCAGAAAGTGCGGTAAGATCCCGAGAAGTAAAAAGAATATCTAGAACGCCTGATCTACCTTCACCAAAGCATCTGCCAGCTCCTGAGGCTTAAAAGGGGGTCGTAGGAATCCTTGGTAATCACCCTTTGGATTAACCAGAACAACCTGAGCACTGTGCTCCACCAGGTAATCATCTGATTCTATATCTCCAACAATCTCAAACGCCACGTTCAGCTGTTGAGTTAAGGCTTTCAGGTTTGCAGAATCACCAGTCACCCCAACAAAATCCTTATCAAAGAAATCCACATATTGGGCAAGTTTGTCCGGTGTATCCCTCTGGGGGTCAACACTGACCAGTACCACGTTTACTTTCTGAGCAACCTCCGGGTTGATAGCTTTCAGCTCCTTCATCACCTGCGCAAGATTCGCTAGCGTGGCCGGGCAAATATCCGGACAGTAAGTAAACCCGAAGTACATCAAAGTCCAGGGGCCTTCCAGATCGGAAGCCTGAAAGGTTTCTCCGCTTGCTTTCTTTAACGGGTTAAATACAAATGTTCTGGGAGTCTCATACCAGACAACCCCCTGTTCACGCAGAGCTTCGGTATCCAGGGTTGGCTTTCCGTTGAACTTGTTAAATGTCAGACCTATTACCGCCAGAACAACCAGCGCCAAAATCAGAACCGTCTTGCGTACACCTGCATCCATTTATTTTTAACCTTTTCAACTTAACCCAGATAGAGATAGTGATCTGCCAGTAAAACCACGAACAACAACATCAGATAAGTGATGGAGTAGTGAAATGTTTTAATCGCCGCATGGGGGCGAGATTCTCGCAGCAACGCCACAGCCCAATACAAAAAGCGCAGACCAAGAGCCGATGCTCCCAACAGATAAATCATGCCGCTCATACCTGTCATCCACGGCATAAGGCTGACCAGCAGCAGAATCACGGTATAGAGAAGAATATGAAGTTTGGTGTAAGCCTCCCCGTGAGTTACCGGCAGCATAGGGATATCCGCTTTGGCATATTCTTCCTTGCGATGAATAGCCAGAGCCCAGAAGTGAGGTGGAGTCCAGGCAAAGATAATCAGAACCAACAACAAAGCATTACCGTGAAACTCGCCGGTTACAGCAGTCCAGCCAAGCAGGGGAGGTGCAGCACCAGCAATGCCACCAATCACAATATTCTGTGGAGTCGCACGTTTCAGGAACAGGGTATAAACGACAGCGTAACCAAGTAGAGAAGCCAGTGTGAGCCATGCTGTCAGTGGATTAACCATAGCCAGCAAAATACCCATACCAGCCACGCCAATCACCAGCGCAAAGAGCAGAGCATTCAGCGGTTCAACTTTGCCAGTTGCCACCGGGCGTTTCATGGTGCGAGCCATCACCGTATCTATACGACGATCAACAACATGATTGATCACTGCCGCAGAACCTGCACATAGAGCAATGCCAATGTTTCCCAAGAACAAAATATCCAAAGGAACCATGCCCGGTGTTGCCAGACACATGCCGATAACAACAGTCAGCACCATCAGAGCAACGACTTTCGGCTTACACAGCTCGAGGTAATCCCGCCAACCCGCAGGTTCAACTATAACCGTTTTGCTTGCTCGTGTTATTCCCATAACCTTCCACCTTTTATCCTTATTTTTATTATTCTTTCCGTGTGGTGACCAAGACTAAAACCTTTAAAGTTCTATGCCCGTTCTAACCTGAGCCGATAATTCAGTACTATGACTGAGACCAGCAACAAAGCTCCACCCAGATTATGTGCAACGGCAACCGAAAGAGGCAGATAAAAAATTATATTGCTCAACCCAAGGCACACCTGCAAAACAAGCGCTCCCAGCACAAAGCCATAAACTGGTTTTAAATTTCCCGCTCCACGCACAAGACCTTTTATGGTAAGAAACCCAAGCAGTAGCGTAGTTAGGATAGCGCCTATCCGATGCGCCATATGAATAGCAACACGGGCATCATTATCCATCTGCCCACCAAGATAGTTCGGACCGATAGATTGCATAACATCAAACCCTTCTGAGAAATCCATTGGTGGTAGATATTGCCCCTGGCAGGTTGGTAAATCCGGGCAGGCAAGAGCTGCATAGTTGGAACTTGTCCACCCTCCTAATGATATTTGGGCAACCACAACCAGCAATGCAGCAACAGCCAGCTTTTGAGGTTGGAAGATGGACGCAGAGAAAGCTCTAACTTTTTGCCACGCCCCCGACAATCGAAAAGTAAGCAGCGCCAGCAAACTTAACGTGGCAAAGCCTCCCAACAGATGAGCCGTTACCACTTGTGGCCAAAGCTTTAACGTCACTGTCCACATACCAAAAGCAGCCTGAAGAATAATCAACCCAAGGATAAACAGTGGAAGCTTCAGTGGCTGACCTTCAGCCTTTCGGTTTCGAACAGCGCTTACCGCAAGCCCAAGAACCAAAAGAAGTAATGAGCCCGCTACATAGCGATGAATCATTTCCGGCCAGCCCTTCTCAACCTCTACAGGGGCATCCGGAAAACGTTGTTCTGCAATCATGATTTCGCTTGCTGTCTCGGGCACAGTCAGGAAGCCATAACAACCTGGCCAATCGGGACAGCCCAATCCGGCGTGTACAAGCCGGGTCCAGGCACCGAGACCAACCACGACAATCGCGATTAATGTTGCGAAAGCTGCCAGCCAGAATCCGGGTTTACGATATGATGTCATCATACATCCTTACCCTATACGACTGGCTTTCAGCAGTTTTTCCAAATCCTTCAGGATTTGTTTGCCCGAATGTTCTTTTCCGTACCAGAGCATCACATTACCAAGTGGGTCTGCGAGAAAAACTCTTACAGATTCATCGGAGCCGTAGGGGAGTAGAGGCATCCTCCCTGTTAGAACATTGAGTTCCTGATGTTCTGCTTCCAGAAGTTGATTCAGTGCTCCTTGTGGCAATTCTTCGGAAATAAAGAAACGTGAAACACGTGTGGAGTTACGATTCAGAGCAATATGGGACTGCCGGGTGAGATAAAGAAAATCCCGACACGCCTGCCCACACTCTCCCTCAGAAACAACAATAATGCCCCACTTGCCGTCCAGCATGTCTGTGTTAAGACCGCTGGTCTGAAACTCTGCCAGGGAAAGGGGTGTGGAAAGCAGATTCCCTTTATGACTTCTCCCATCTGGTAAAAACTCACCGGCAAAGTACATCCATGCAGCCAGCGCTAATCCGCCAAATGGAATGAGCAGAATGAATATCAACTCCAGCTTGCTGGATGACTTTGCCTCTGCCTGTATCCCTGCTTCTACCATCAAGGTAACTCCTGCTTTACAGCTTGTTTATTATTGCTTTTATCTTTTCTGAGAGCCCAAAAACCCAGCACTACCAAAACCAGAGCCATGGCAAACCACTGCATGGCATAACCAAAATGTCGCGATGCGGGCATATTGGTTAAGAAAAAATTCTTTTCCAGGCTGCCCGGTTGATCATTATCCTGCACCAGCAACCATGACTCCGCTGTTACACCAAGAACTTCCTGCATACGCTCCTGATCAATTGCCTGAATCACTTTAGGCCAATCTTCACTCCAGACATCTTCTGCAAGCAGAAAGGCTTCTCCAGCTGGTTGCCAGCTTTGGCCAGCGATAAGCACCTTGCCATCAACTGCTGGAATATCTGGTAGACGACTACGATCAGGGATTCCGACAATCCAGCCACGATCAACTATGACTGTTTCACCGGAGACTGTTTCACCGGAGACTGTTTCACCGGAGACTGTTTCACCGGAGACTGTTTCACCGGAGTCCACAAAAAAGGGAGTGAGCACATGAAACCCGACCCGCCCTTTAAATGTACGGTTATCCAGAAGAAAGCTGCGAGAGTTATCGAATCGTCCTGCCAGAGTCAGCTGAAAGTACAGAGGGTCATAAAGCCCTTTCAGGTCAGAGACAGAATAAGTACCACCCCTGCGCTCCTGATACTGATTTTCCATAGCGAGTTTGGAGTCGTACCTTTCCAACTGCCAGAAACCCAACCCCACAAGAACGGGGAGTAGGGCGACTACCAGTAACACTATTCGAATTCTGTACATCTCGCGGATTCGATACATCTACTTCATCCGTTTCTGGATTTATTATTTTTATCTGCCAGCTTTCCTGTGTTTATACGACGCAGTAAGCTGGTAATTAAAAACAAGCGGAGAGCACCATGTGGATCAAAGTCGCCATTGTTATCCTTCTCATTACTATGATCGCCAGCCTTGTGAATGCCTTTATCGGGCTGATGAAGGATAGAAGTGGCTCTCCCCGTCTTGTCTGGTCACTCACGTCCCGCGTACTGATGGCGGGATTAATTCTTGCGCTGATTCTTTACGGCAAGCTCAGCGGCCAGCTTGATATCTCTGCACCTTGGTTATGATGCCCGGCTTTGTTGGGTGAGACGCAAAGCGTCGTAACCCAACACGCGCTACAAGATATACACAAACAAAAACAGCCCAATCCAAACCACATCCACAAAGTGCCAATACCAGGCCGCAGCTTCAAAACCAAAATGATTCTTCGCAGTGAAATGCCCTTTGGAAATCCGGATAAACATGATCAGCAACATCACGGCTCCAAGGGTTACGTGTGCCCCATGAAAACCAGTCAGCATAAAGAAGGTTGAACCATAGATACCGGAATTCAGCGTCAAGCCAAGGTCATTATAGGCGTGGTAATACTCATAACCCTGTACACCCAGGAATACAAAACCAAGAACAAGCGTGATGGCCAGCCAGTTCTTTGTACTGGAACGGTTATCAGCAACCAATGCGTGGTGAGCCTTGGTACAGGTCACACTGGAAGTCACCAGCAAGATGGTATTGATTAACGGCAGAGTCCAGGGATCAACAAGCTTCGCAGGTCCTTTAAATGTTTCTGGATCAGGGTTATTCATCAACGGCCATTCTGGAGTAAAGCCTGGCCATAAAAGCTGAGAAACACCTTTCTCTCCTTCACCTCCCAGCCACGGCACTGCGTAGAAACGCACAAAAAACAGTGCACCAAAAAATGCCGAGAAGAACATCACTTCGGAGAAAATGAACCACCCCATTCCCCAGCGAAAACTGCGATCCATCTGCGCACTGTACAAACCAGAGCGAGATTCACGAATCACATCACCAAACCACCCAAACAGCATATAAGCCATAACCAGCGCACCGGCAAAGAACACGTAGTGCCCGGTGGGGTCATCCACTTTAGCGCTCATACTGTTCATCATCATGCCGGCACCAACCAGCGTCAGAAACAGTCCTACAGTTGCAACAATGGGCCACTTACTTTGAGCAGGAACGTAGTAGGTGCCTTCGCCCTCATTTGCTCCCTGTGTTTCACTTGCCATTGTTCTCTCCTTAATAGCCTCTAGAGGTGCACTGTGTACACCAGCCTGAGATTTACGGGACTTACAGCCCGGCAGTCCTCTTCTTATTCATTTCTGTAATGTCGAACAGCGTGTAGGACAGGGTCAGCTTATTAATATGTTTGGGCAGATCCTGATCTACGATAATTTTCAGTGGCATCAACTTTTCCTCATGGGCCTCTAAAGGCTGGGAGGTAAAGCAGAAACATTCTGTTTTGTGCAGATAATCTGTAGCTTCAAAAGGTGAAACACTGGGAATAGCCTGCCCCACCATATTCTTTCCGGAAGGATTGCGGACATAGAATGTCAGCGAGCCTATCTCTCCGGGATGAATTTTCACCTGGTGGGTGCTGGGTTTGAAATCCCAGTGCATACCTTTGTTGTTTGTTGCCAGAAACTGCACAGTAATTGTTCGGGATGTATCCACAGCGGCGGGAACGGATTTGTAAGGATTCGGGTCTGTTTTTCCATTCAAACCCGTTACCTTACAGAGCACGTTATACAAAGGAACCATCACCACAAAGACAAAGGCGAACATACCAACAGCGGTTATGATGGCTTTAACAATCGTCTTCTGTGCCGGATTCAGCTGCATAATCCCATGCCTCCTTTTACTTCACATCTGGAGGCGTTGTGAATGTGTGGTAAGGAGCCGGAGAGGGCACCATCCACTCCAGACCATGAGCGCCTTCCCAGGGTTTAGCTTCTGCCTTTTCACCGCCTTTCACACACTTAATAACGATAAACAGGAACAGCAGCTGGGTTACACCGAACATAAACCCGCCAATACTGGAGAGCATGTTGAAGTCGGCAAACTGCATGTTGTAGTCAGGAATACGTCGCGGCATTCCCGCCAACCCAACAAAGTGCATGGGGAAGAAGGTCAGGTTCATGCCAATAAACGACATCCAGAAGTGAACCTTGGAAAGTGCCGTGTCATACATATGACCCGTCCACTTTGGCAGCCAGTAATAAACCCCTGCAAAGATTGCAAAGATTGCTCCAGGAACCAGTACGTAGTGGAAGTGGGCAACAACAAAGTAGGTATCGTGATACTGGAAATCCGCCGGCGCGATCGACAGCATCAGACCGGAGAAGCCACCAATGGTGAACAGCACCACAAACGCTATTGAGAACAGCATCGGTGTTTCAAAGGTGAGAGAGCCCCGGAACATGGTAGCGATCCAGTTAAACACTTTCACCCCTGTCGGCACGGCTATCAGCATGGTGGCGTACATAAAGAACACCTCGCCCACCAACGGGATACCCACGGTAAACATATGGTGTGCCCATACAATGAACGACAGAAAGGCAATACTGGCAACGGCGTAAACCATTGAGGTATAGCCAAACAGTTGCTTCCGAGCAAAAGCGGGAATAATCGCAGACACGATCCCGAATGCTGGCAGGATCATGATGTATACCTCGGGATGCCCGAAGAACCAGAACACATGCTGGAACAGAACCGGGTCACCACCGCCGCCCGCGTTAAAGAACGAGGTGCCGAAGTGAATATCCATCAGCATCATGGTCACCGCACCAGCCAGTACGGGCATAACGGCAATCAACAAATAAGCCGTGATCAACCATGTCCATACAAACAGCGGCATCTTCATCAATGTCATACCCGGAGCCCGAAGGTTCAGGATTGTGGCAATAACGTTGATCGCCCCCATGATCGACGATACACCCATCATGTGAACGGCGAAGATAAAGTAGGTCGTTGATGGCGGAGCGTAGTCCGTAGAAAGAGGGGCATAGAAGGTCCAACCAAAGTTTGGACCACCACCTTCCATAAACAGAGTGCTGGCCATAAGCGCAAAGGCAAACGGGAGAATCCAGAAACTCCAGTTATTCATACGTGGCAGTGCCATATCCGGCGCTCCGATCATCATCGGAATCATCCAGTTCGCCAAACCAACAAAGGCTGGCATAACCGCACCAAACACCATGACCAGACCGTGCATGGTGGTCATCTGGTTAAAGAAATTCGGCTCCACAAGTTGAAGGCCGGGCTGGAACAGTTCTGCCCGAATCACCATTGCCATGGAACCACCAAACAAAAACATGGCAAAACTGAACCACAGATACATTGAGCCAATGTCTTTATGGTTTGTAGTCAGTACCCAGCGCATTAAGCCTTTGGCAGGCCCGTGATGATGGTCGCTCATTTGACGCCCCCTTCAGGAACCTTACCTTCCTGGCCTTTGTACTTACCGGTTTTCTTGAAATCGAGAATATCTTTCGGGGTCACCATTTCACCGGTGTTGTTACCCCAGGCATTCCGCTCGTAAGTAATGACAGCTGCCATATCAACTTCACTTAACTGTTCCTTGAATGCCTGCATTGCTGTGCCTTTCACCCCATAAAGAAGTACATAAATATGGTCAGCAATCATGTCTTTGTTAACTGCGACAGGTGCTCCTTTAAGAGCCGGGAACATGGGTGGAATACCCTGGCCATTCGCTTGGTGACAAGCCACGCAAACCTTGTCATAAACCTGTTCACCTTTGACCATGAGTTCTTCCATAGTCCAATCTTTCTGGGTCAATTCGCGAATCCTGGCTGCCTCTTCACGTTTTGCCTGCAGCCAGTCTTCGTACTCAGCCTGTGGTCGTGCATCAACCACAATGGGCATAAAACCGTGATCCTTTCCGCAGAGCTCCGCACACTGCCCACGATAAATTCCGGGTTCATTAATTTTCGCCCAGGATTCATTGATAAAGCCGGGAATCGCATCTTTCTTTACTGCCAGCTCCGGCACCCACCAGGAGTGAATAACATCCGCACCGGTGACAAGGAAACGAATCTTCTTGTCGATGGGAACTACCAGTGGCTCATCCACCTCAAGAAGGTAGTTGGTATTTTTCGGGCGAAGGTTGTTTACCTCATCACGTGACGTGGCGAGGTTACTGAAGAAGCTGACTTCTTCTCCAAGATACTCGTATTGCCACTTCCACTGATAACCGGTGACCTTGATATCTATATCCGCGTCATCTGCGTTATAAACTTCGATCAGGGTTTTGGTGGCAGGAATTGCCATAACAACCAAAATAGCAAAAGGAATACTGGTCCAGAGAATCTCTACCAGTGTACTTTCGTGAAACTCAGCCGCTTTCGCTCCCCGCGATTTGCGGTGAAAGATGACTGACCAGAACATCACGCCAAACACCAGAACACCAATAGCAACGGTGACCCAGAAGATCGTCATGTGCAGATCATAAATTGAATGACTGAGATCCGTGACCCCTTTCGGCATGTTGAACGCCCACTCAGCCCAAAGGGCAGGGGAGGCCATCAGGCCGATCAGAAGCATGACAAGTCTTCTTGCTTGCAGCCTCATTCACTTCCATCCTCTGACGGTAGCTCTATCGCAACATTATTTAAGGGGATTACAGCTACCCACAGGCGTACGGCATACGTTGGACAGTGCTTATTATTGTTTTTCCCCGGCACCGACAAAAAAGTAGCCAACACCGAGCTGTTTCGCATTGTTTATGATGAAAACTCAGACGAGAAAAACGAGAAAACTGCAGAGGACTCTGCAAAGAAGGACAGGCTAACACGACACCCGACTATTACCGGTACCGTTTAAGACCTAACATCAAACAGACAACATCCGCCAGACAGCGGAAACAGTTTATAAGCCCAGTTTTCTTTTCCTGAGAGGTGGAAAAGGTTTTATATTGCCTGTACCAAATACTTCACAGGGGCTTCCTGCTTCTCGAAATCTGGTTACAACATATGCCACTGAGTTTCTAACTGCTCCTTCATTAAACAACATGAGCCAACAAAAGCAAACACATTATTTTGTGATTTTTTTTATAAAAACACTCTGTATAAAGCCTTTAAGGCTGCAATGAGACTGCCTGACTGTACCTCTCCATAACTACAGCAACGGAATAAGCATCCGAACCACTCGATAAACAAGCAGAGCGTATTAGTACCAAAAATCAGAATGCCAATTCCTGGCAGACTGGGCTTATAAACTAGCCTCCCCATACTGAACTTTTTAGACAGCGTCTGCGCGGTAACTGCATCTGGCATCCAGCCCGAATCTCACAAAACAGCTCTACGAATTTACAGCATGCTTACAAACAAATGACAGGGTAGACAGCTCCACAGACTATATTTGAACCATCTACTGGCACGCACACTCCGACAACTAATGGCAGAAAAAACCAATGTATTAACGGAGGCTTCCATGTTCCGGTGCCCGATATCAGCTCGTTTCCATGCTCTCATTTTGCTCTTTCTGATATGTTTCTCCCTTTCCTGCAGGGCTGAGAATTGCACTCCTTTACAAATAAAGTCCCCGGACCACCCCCGTGAACTGGAAATGATCATTGATGAAGCCCGGAGAAAAAAAGTCAGAATCAGCCTTCTGGGGGGTGGTTACAGTCAGGGCAATCAGACCTGCGCTAACAATGTTATCCAAATCAATATCCGTGAAATGAACCAGCTGATAAGCCTGGATATTGAGAAAAACCTGATCACCGTACAAAGCGGCATGACCTGGAAACGCCTGCAGGAACATCTGACACCTTTTGGTCTGGGTGTTGCGGCCATGCAATCCTACAGTGACTTTTCTATTGGAGGATCATTAGGAGTTAACGCTCACGGTCAGGATTTACACTGGAATCCCGTTTCCAGCACCGTTGAATCAGTGAAAGTTCTGCTGACTGATGGCCGCCACCTTCATGCCAGCCGCACTGAAAACCACGATTTGTTCAGGGCAGTTATTGGTACTTACGGGCTTGTCGGAATTATTACAGAGATTACTCTCAGGGTTGTTCCTAATCATACACTGTTAAAACGTCCTGAACTGGTAAAAACCCAGGACTACGAAAAGCTGTTCTTTAATGAGTACAAAAACAACAAAAGGCTTGCGCTGCATTCTGCCCGGCTCTCCATTAATCCACTGTTTCTTTTCCGAAACGTTATTGTTGTGAATTACTACGACACGGGTGAACTCGCGCCGCCACCATTGGAGTTATTACCACCAAACCTTCCACCAGCCGAGAAAATAAACCTTATGAAAACCAGCTGGCTGGCCCGGTTTGCCCGCACAACAATGGAATTCTTTCTTTACGAAAAAAGCGCCCGAATGTCCCGGAATCAGGCAATGGGTGAATCGGTTGTGTCCTTAAAAAACACCGTTCCCGGAACCAGAGATATTCTGCAAGAATATTTCGTTCCGCCAGAACAGCTGCAACCCTTCCTGAACGCATTAAGAAACTGGTCGAAAAAACACCAAGACTTCGAGTTAGTTAATGCCACTTTGCGCTGGGTAAATGCAGATAAGGACTCTTTATTGCCTTACGCGCCAGAGGATCGGTTTGCCATCGTGTTGTTTATGAACCTTCCAGATACATCGGAAGCAGAGAAAGCCATGACCAAGGCCACCCGCGAACTGATTGATCTCACACTTTCCATGGGGGGACGTTACTATCTCCCCTATGCCCTGTATGCCAGTAGAGATCAACTTAATCGCGCCTACCCGGAGTTTGAACAACTGCTGAAGGCCAAACAACTGTGGGACACAGGAGACCTGCTAACCAGTAAGCTTTATCAGGCTTATGCCCCACAGAGAAAAGCGCATATCAGGAATCCGAAGGCTGCACTGTAGGAGTAACTCTGCCTTTATCCCTGCGTGGACGCTTACTGGAACCCCGATCAGCTAAGGGTGAGAACTTCACCTCCTCTAACTCCAAGCTCTGTTCACGAAATAACTCACTATCAGCGTGACGCCTGTAGATTTTCCTGCCCCCGGTGAATTTCTTAATAGCAAGATTCAAGTATGTCAGCCTGTCATCATCTGAGTCTGGAAAGAAAACGGATGTCGCGTCCTTAAAATGCTTTCTTACATGAACAGCATCTGCAGTGCTGCCAACCACAACAACGGTCGAACCGCCTGGTTCAAGCTCACCAGTCAGGCCTCTTAACCAGGCTTCAGTGCTGTCAGTATGTCTTGTCCTGCGCTTTTGGGTGAGATCGATAATAGTGAGCGGTTTACCGAGTACCGCAGGTGTCATTATTACAACATGAGAAACAGCAAACTGTGCGGCGTCGCGTATCCACTTGACCTTATAAGCGTTTATTTCTGAATAGGGAAAATGCTGGCCAGACAAAACAGGGGTAAGAGTTTTACCAAGCGGATGAACTGGCACCCACACATTCCCGGCAACATCACTGCCTTGATGCCCCCAGGGTTCAATAATTATCCCCTGATGAGTCTCTGTTGTTGTTTTAACCGGCCCCAGTTGCAGTTGAAAAGTATCAGTATCCATAAGAACATCATCAGCCCCTTTCACATAAGAGGTATCCTTTTTTGCAAGAGAGAATGTCTTTTTCAGAAGTTCTGGCACTCCAAAATCACCTTCATCCTCTTCCTCGCTGGTTTCACCCTTAAAAGCCGTTAGCTTTTCAACGAGTTCGTCCCATTTCTTTTGCATACTTTCCTGCTCTCTGGTTTTTTTTTCTTCAACACCAAGCTTTGTAATACTCTCAAGCAATTGAGATTTGTCTGCTACAGCCTTCTTTGTCATAACCAGCGCACCAGGTAACTGGGAACGAAAATAGGGCTTGGCAGGATCGGCAGCCAGAATCACAACATCATTGACCTGCAATGATGAAAAATTATTTTCGTATTCTTTCAGTTCCGCTCCACTACCATCTTCACCAATAGCATTAGCATCCAGAAGCGTAACGCTATTGACCTTGTTATGGTCCAGCACAACTACATGGAACATTCTGAGAAACAGCCCTTCCATCGGGTTGTTATTGGCAACTATTACCCTAAACATCCAGCTGTTCGATTTATTTAATGCCGCGGTGCTGAACGTGCCATTAAGGGTTGTTTTTTCGCCTTCAGTAAAACTGATTGTTGGTGCCAGTTCACCTTGTGGAAGTGACTCCATAACATATTCCCTCTTGTCCTTATCCCAAGAGTGCACTGTAATTCTCGCACCGCTGCTCCCCCACGGAATCGAGAACTTACACTTTTCATCTTCGGGAGACAGCAAAATGACTGGAGGGGTGTCAACAAGATCTGAGAAGTTGACAGCTTCGATAGAGGCATCAATTTCATCTGCTCCTGCTCCTGCTCCTGCTACATCGCTACAGTCTTCCAATAAATCACGGGGCCTCTTCAAAGGCAGATGCTGAACACTATCAGCATCTGCCCCAACAATTGCCAGATCAGTCTGCCCAGAAGACCGTTCGTCTTTCATCTCATATTTCGCAGCTGAAGAAGATAAAGGTGACAGGGGCTTTTCTTCCGAGCCATACGCCCCTGTAGGACCGAGAGAAAATAAAGCCAGCAGGCAGCCAAAAGGAAATTTGAGACAATGCATAACGACCTCCTTAGACCTGCTCAGGAGTTTAGTTGTCGTTATCTATCGCACCAGTTTCTAACGAAAAAGGGATTAGTGAAGGATTTTAATAGGAGAAACATCGTCGTCTTCTGGTGCTCTATGCCCTGTATGCCAGCAGGGACCAGCTTAATCGCGCCTACCCGGAGTTTGAAAAACTACTGGAGGCTAAACGACTGTGGGACACTGGAGACCTGCTAACCAGTAAGCTGTATCAGGCTTATGTCCCACAGAGAAAAGCGTATATCAGGAGTCCGCAGGCTGAACGATAGGATAAACCTTCCCCTCGTTTCGCGGTTTGTCTATATCCACTCTCACTGGAGGAATGAATGTCGTTTCCTCCAAGCCCAGACCTTCTTCGCGGAACAACTCACTATCATCATGGCGCCTGTAAATATGCTTGCTCCCAGTGAATTTCTTAATATCAATATTCAAATGTGTAAGCCTCGCATCATCCGTGTCTAAAAAGAAAACAAGTGGAACATTTTTAAAGTATTCTCTTGCATGATCTGCATCTGAGGTGCTGCCTACTGCAATAACTGTCGAGTTGCTCACTTCCAATTCTGCCGACAGAGCTCTTAGCCATTCTTCAGAACTACTGGCGTGTTTTACCCCGCGCCTCGTAAGATCAATAACTGTAAGCGGTTGACTGAGCACAGCAGGCGTCATTACTACAACGTGAGAAATAGCAAACTGTTCCGCATCATGTACCCACAGGATCTTATAAGCATCTTTTTTTGAAGGGAGACGGTGCTGACGATACATAACAGGAGCAAGCGTTCCGGCTAATGGATAGACCTTCACCCAAACACGCAAAGCTGCGTCACCACCTTCATGCCCCCAAGGTTCAATGATTATCCCTTGGGGCGTCTCTTGGGTTGTATTAACTGGCCCCAGTTGCAGTTGGTAGTCATCAGTATCCACAAGCACATCATCTGCCCCTTCCACATAAGGGGTGTTCCTTCTTGTAAAAGAGAAGTCTTTTTTCAGATCCGCTCCCCCCCAAAAATCAACTTCCTCTACTCCTTTTTTGGCTTTGTCTTCAGCGTTTACCTCCTGTTGAAAAACAGTTAACTTATCAACCAGCTCATCCCATCTTTGTTGTTCTTCGACATTTTTTTCCTCAGGTCTTGGCTTTGTAACACGTTTAAGCAGTTCAGATTTTTCTGTCACAGCCCTTTTGGTCATAACCAGTGCACCAAACAACTGGGAATCAAAATGAGGCTTGGTAGGATCAGCAGCTAGAATCACAACATCGTTAACCTGTAATGATGCATACGTATTTTTGTATTTGTTTATTTCTTCTCCACGACCATTTTTTCCAAGACCATCTTCTCCAATAGCATTACCATCCAAAAGCTTAACGCCATTGACCTTTTTGGGGTCCATCACAATCGCACGGAAGTCAACGACAAATCCATCTTGCGGGTTGCTATGGGTAACCATGACTCGAAACATCCAGCTGTCAGATTTATTCAGAGCTGAGGTGTTGAACTGACCATTAAGGATCTTTTTTCCGCCGTCAAAAGAGAAAGTGATTTCTGGTGCGAGTTCATTATCAGGAAGGAGCTCCTTAACATATTCCTCTTCATCATCATCCCAACGCTGCACAGAAATTTTCGTATCGTTGTCTTCGTACCACGGAATAGAGAAGTTGCACTTTTCGTCTTCGGGAGAAAGTAAAACGACAGGAAGGGAATGTGTAAATTCTGAGAAAATAACAGTCTGAGTTTTATCGGCTTCGGTCACCCTTTCAGGGTCTTCCAATGAAGAATGCGGCCTCTTCAAAGATTTGCGCGGAACCTCACCATCTTTCGGCCCAACAACTGTCAAACCTGCCCCTGGAGAATTTTCGTTACTAAATTGCATGTTGTATTGTGCAGCTGAAGAAGATAAAGGTGGCAGGGGCTTTTCTTCCGAGCCATACGCCCCTGTAGGACCGAGAGAAAATAAAACCAGCAGGCAGCCAAAAGGAAATTTGAGACAATGCATAACGACCTCCTTAGACCTGCTCAGGAGTTTAGTTGTCGTTATCTATCGCACCAGTTTATAACGGAAAAGGGGCTTCTAACAGAAAAGGGATTAGTGAAGGATTTTAATAGGGGAAACATCGTCGTCTGCTGGTGCTGCTGCGTCGTGCATATCAACCTGATTGACACGAGTTTCAAGCTCGCCCTGCGGTTCCAGATCTTTCTGGTTATCAGTAAAACCACACTCAACGCACTCACGAATAGTGACGCCCTGATCTTCAAACATAACCAGACGATCCATAGCCGCACACTTTGGGCAGACAGCTCCGGCAATAAAGCGCTTTTTCATAATTGTTCTCACTGCAAGCTGATCGGGCTGAAAAACCAAACCCGACCAGCATTTGGGCTAACTATCAGCCAGTAATACCTTTGTGGCGCAGCATAGCATCCAGCTCAGGCTTGCGGCCACGGAAAGCCTTGAACATATCAGCAGGTTCTCTGGAGCCACCACATTCAAGAATTTCATTGAGGAAGGATTCTCCAGTTTCCCGGTTAAAGATGCCGTCTTCCTCAAATTTGGAAAATGCATCAGCAGAAAGAACTTCTGCCCATAGGTAGCTGTAATAACCGGCCGCATAACCACCAGCAAAGATATGGGAGAAGCTGTTCTGGAACCGGTTAAACGCTGGCGGAATCAACACAGACACCTGACTGCGCACATCATTCAGAGTCTTTTGAATATCCATTCCATTTTTCCAGCCGTGGTGGAGGCGGAAATCAAACAGCGCAAACTCCAGCTGACGAACAATCATCATTGCGGACTGGAAGTTTTTAGCTGCCAGCATCTTTTCCAGCATTTCATCTGGCAAAGGTTCACCAGTTTCATGGTGACTGGAAATCAAAGCCAGAGCTTCTTTCTCCCAACACCAGTTCTCCATAAACTGGCTTGGCAACTCCACTGCATCCCATGGCACACCGCTGATACCGGAAACCGCAGCGTAATCAACCCTGGTCAGCATGTGATGTAACCCATGACCAAACTCGTGGAACAGTGTGACAACTTCATCATGGGTTAACAGCGCAGGGTTATCGCCAACCGGTGGAGTAAAGTTACAGGTCAGGAAGGCAACTGGAGTTTGAACATTATCTCCGGTCTTGCGACGGTTATGGCAATCTGCCATCCAGGCTCCGCCGCGCTTATGCTCACGGGCGTACAGATCAAGATAGAAGCGGCCTATAACATTGCCATTTCGCTCAATATCAAAGAACTGAACATCGTTGTGCCAGGTATCAATGTCTTCACAGGGTTTGAAAGTGATGCCATACAGACGACCAACCACTTCAAACATTCCATTGATCACCTTGTTGGCCGGGAACCAGGGGCGCAGCTCTTCCTGACTGATGGAGTAACGCTGCTGACGCAGCTTTTCACCGTAGAAATTAATATCCCAGGCTGACAGTTCCTCAACGCCAAACTCGCCTTCGGCAAAGGCTTTCAGTTCCGCCAACTCTCGTTCAGCCTGAGGCTTACTGCGAGCAGCAAGGTCTTCCAGAAACTCCAGAACTTCAGCGGGGCTGGAAGCCATTTTGGTGGCAAGGGAATAATCAGCGTAGGTTTCAAAATCCAGCAGGGCAGAAAGCTCTTTACGGGCAGCCATGATCTCTTTCATAGCTTCGCTGTTATCAAACTCACCAGCATTGGGACCTTGCTCAGAAGCTCGGGTTACATAGGCTGTGTACATTTCTTCCCGCAGATCACGGTTTTCACAGTAAGTCATGACCGGGAAGTAACAAGGGAAATCCAGGTTCAGCATCCAACCTTGTTCATGGCCTTTGCTTTCAGCCAGTTGTTTTGCACCAGCCAAAGCACTTTCAGGCAAACCTTTCAGTTTTGTTTCATCGGTAACCAGTTTGCTCCAGGCCATGGTGGCATCCAGAACACGATCAGAGAAACCGCTGGTCAATTCAGAAAGCTTGATGCTCAGCTCAACATAACGTTTCTTTTTCTCTTCTGGCAGATCAACACCTGCCAAATGAAAATCACGCAGAGCGTTATCAATAACTTTACGCTGGGCTTCATCCAGAGTTTTGTATTCTTCGCCGTCAGCAATCTGTTTGTAGGCATCAAACAGATCTTTATTCTGGCCAACCCAGGTTCCAAACTCAGAAAGCTTTGGCAAGCAGCCATTGTAGGCATCCCGCAGTGCATCACTGTTTACTACTGCATTCATGTGGGAAACAGGAGACCAGGCATGACTCAAGCGTTCATCGAGAGCATCCATTGGCTCTTGAAGGTTGGCCCAAGTGTAAGCTTTGCCTTCAGATAAAAGAGCCTCGATACCTTCACGAGACTCTTTCAATAGTTCATCTATAGCAGGGCCGACATGTTCGGCAGACACCTTGGAGAACGGTGGCAGTTGGTTCTGGTCCAGCAGAGGATTGCTCATTCGATGCCCTTCCTGTTATTACCATGTTAACCATGGCTGTTCGGCCACAATCTGTCGATCTATTATCGACTTCAATGGTGGCAACTACAGGGTATTTCAAGGCCTTTCAACTCTGCTGGAAACCCTGGTTCACATGACTACGCCCCGTCACCTTTCTCCTCAGTCGCTCCTTCAGGATCATCTGTTTGTAAGAACAGTTCATGAATGAAAAGTGATTCAGTTTCATCTCCATCAGGGAAATCGTCACTTTGACTGTTAGATGAACCCGAGGAGTTGGTTGGCGAAGATGGATGTGGTGGAGCCATAGCCTCTCTACGACGCTTCAACACGGCCAACAAAGGCGCAGTGAAGCATCACCAACGTATTCCCTGGGTACTTTCTTCGGAGGCCCAACCTTGTTCAGTTTTACCCCTCCGCTCTTGAAGAGACGTTGCAGCTCATCAGCAGGCCTTTCCTTATTCACAACGAGCACCGCTGCTAAAGGTTGTGTCGATTTTTTTAAATTATTGGCTTCGGAGGGAGCTGAATCTATGGAAGTGGTAGCGGAAGTGGTGGTGCCTGATGGACAGCAGCATCACCTTTGGCCACTTGTGCCAGTTCGCCTTCAGTTGGATAGATTGATGTCGTAGTATTCGAGTTGGATTGCTTTTGCTGGCGTCTCCATTCTTCATCTTCTGCATCGTCAAGTTCGGCCCGGACATGCTTGGCAAAGCTGCTCTTCTTCGGTGCGTGTAATCTCCAGTTAAAGAATGCTTTCGCCATCAGGCTATAGGTATAGTTTGTTGCAAACTGTTTCGCTATACGGGCACCACCTCGCACTGGCAACCAGGGCAGATGAGATTCCATACTGACAAGGTTCGTTTTATGGATCTGTGAGACATCGACCTGAGTTAAAAGAGTTATCTTCGACCACTCTGCTCTCCTGGATTTGTGATCATCAAAGAAAAAACCACCGCTGCTTCCATTGCTAACCAGAGTGTGAAGCTTGGACTGTAGAGGGATAGCCTGAACAGCCAGTTCACTGCCATCCTCAATATCTCCAGCAAGATCAGGAGCAACAAACATCCATTGGTGCTTTTTCCAATAGGTTGTGTGTACCTCCAATCTCTCACTCATAGCCATTACTTCAATCAGCTCAGGAATGTAAGCAATAATACTTTCACTCAGAGGATTCATAAGAGGACGGTTATATCCCCAGAGATTATTCCAGCTCTGTACAACCCGGTACTGATCACGGTCGTTGTATACACCGTGAAAGGTTCGGGAATCCAACGCCCTTGTCCACCAGTCTGCCTCCTTGGGTGATCCAAAACTGGCAGGAAACTTAATCAACTGGCTGGGCCTGTTGCCAGAATAAAACTGAAGATAGAGAGAAAGTTCTCTGCCTTTTTCTACCGCACCATAAAAACGAATACGATTAATGCCATTTGCACGACAACTGTCATTCAGCTGCTGCAAGGCTTGCTCGTAGCTGGATCCGGGTTCGTGGTCGATTGGTGCTCCAGAGAGAATATCCAGATCAATATAAGCAAAAGGTGGGGTACCCTGATTTCTCTCGCTGAGGGCGCTTCTTACCTCAAGTGATATGTATTGTTTTAGATAATCCGGCTCAATATCTATCACGGCAGACCCGGGGCCGATAATCCCCAGTTCCCAGAGAGTTTCAGGCAAGGCACTGTAAAAGAATGGCAGATAAGCGACTGTTTTTTTCGCGCCGTACAGCAACCTGTCTTTCCAGCCTCCGGTTCCATTGCGGAAGATGTCGATATTGGAAACTCCCAGCTTCCATATCGCTTCATTTGGAGAGTTAGAAGTAGCAACATCAGCCATTGCATCCCCAAAACGCCAGAACAGATCCTGCATTTTTCCGGAGTTATCACCAGTCCAGTAATATTCCAGCCAACCTCCCTGCCTTGAAAGTTCTGCAGTAAGAAAAAGTGCCGCAATCGGCAAAACATGATCACTTGCTGCTTCGTAGACACGACCCTTTGTTGTATACGGAGAAAGACTCATCTCAGACAATTTTGTCTGGGGTAACCAGTCCCACTCACCATGAGATTCAATAAGCACCCGGTTATGTTGCCCATCGGCTTCTGAGCTTTTCGGTTGAGTCACAGACCGTTGATACCAGTTATCAAGATGACTCCTTAGCTCCAATCTCGAGGACGCAAATGTTGCCAGAGAAATACAAAACAAGACTGAAGCCGTAAGATAGCGAAATGTCTGTCGCCGATACGAGTCAAACATAGGCCGTTGCCGGTGAATTGCCGAAATCAGACTTACAGGACTAGACAACAATGACGAGTTTGCAAGCTGACAACACTGTTCTGGTTAAATTTCTCTCCTGACTCTTACATTGATAGCAGCAGAAATACGGATAGTTGTGAGCAAACCCATATATGTCGCACTCAGAGCAACATTTCTGGCAATTGCATAAACGCCCCGTGGATAAAGCCACGGCAGGTGCTTCTCCAGCTGTACCAAACTTTTGTTAGTTATCCATGAGCTGTCAGCACTGGGAAGCAATGTTATTTTCGGCATGCCAACGCTCTGGGATTCATAATCATCAATGAAGATTCCACCGCTGGCGCCGTTACTTATCAACGTATGTGATTGAGACTGTGCAGGAATAGCTTTTGCCGCTAGCTTTGAAACGTCGTCAACATCAAGAGATAGAGCCGTATCAGCGTGACTCCAAGTGTATCCTTCCCAATGGGAAGTGAATGATTCTTCCTCGTCTGCAAACAAAGAGGTTTCTATTAATTCAGGAACCTGTTCGAGAATACCTTTACTGATGGGGTTTAAAAGAGGCTTGCCATACCCCAGCAAGTAATTCAAAGACTGCACTATCTTGTATTGATCATCCTTATTATATACCCGTTGGATCCAGCGTTTTTCCAGTGCCTCAGTCCACCAGATTCCTGACCCTGTTTCTCCAAAATTAACGGGAAACCGTATCAAGCGTGGTTCCTGAATATTTGAGTGCAGACGAAGATACAGTGAGAGCTGCGATTTCTTATCAACTGTTTCCTTCGCGCCATAAAAGCTGATCTTGGTAATACCATTGGTTCGAGCGCTCTCATGTAAGGCCACCAATGCTTCTTCATAGCCTGTCTGGTGAGGTTCGTTCTGAATCGACGTTGGATGTATTTTCATATCGATCCGGGGAAATGGAAGACCTTCGACCAGGGCATCACTCGCTACAAAACTAAAAGAAAAATACTTTCCTAAACTTTCTGGATATAGCTTGATATGGCTTCGGCTAGTTCTGATTAAACCAAGTTGCCAGAAGATTTCTGGAAGATTAGACACTACAGCTGGAACCAAAGCAGCTCCTCTCTGTGCCCAAAACAAATTACTCTTTCCCCCCAGAGCTTTGATCAGGGGTTGAGAATTAAAGCTTGCTACGCCCACCCGCCATATAAGCTCGAATTGAGACATGGAGCTTGCCACATCAGAGAGCAGCCCCCCAGCCAGAAGATACTCTCCAGAACCTTCCTCTAAAGAACATATGGCGGGTAACAATCCTAACGATAAAGCATGATCGTAAAACAACTCCCAACCTCGCCCCGTATAACCGTAGGGTGCAGGCTTTAACGACTCCAGCTTCTCGGTCGGCAATATCTGCCATTCCGGATGGACATTCAGCAGCTCCCGAGCTGTGTCTTCCAGTTCTCTTTCCTGTATTGGCAAAACCTCGGCAACGGTTAGTGGAACAACAGTCATTACCAGCAAACAAAAAAGGAGTAACCGAATAAAACAGAGTCGTTCTGAATGACTGTAACCTGAATGCAGACCTCTGAACCTTTGCATAGCTAGCTCTTGAAATTTCACAAGCCCATAGAAATAGCCCAGTTCCTGACCTTTACAAGAGAGTGTACCTCTGATTTATCTCAGGCTTCTGCACAGTGATGAGTTTGCAACTTTGCTTTTGTATTCATTATGCTTGCCAGCATTAACTTCACATACACGAGCTACCAGCCCCATGACTATACGCAGCTACCAGGGCAAAACACCCTCATTGGGCGACAAGGTTTTTGTTGACGACACAGCTGTCGTATTGGGGAATGTTTCAATAGGCACAGACAGCTCTATATGGCCCTGCGCGGTCATTCGAGGGGATATGCACGAGATCCGTATTGGTGAACGCACCAGTGTTCAGGATGGTTCTGTGCTTCATATTACCCATGCAGGCCCCTACAACACCGATGGCTGGCCTTTGCATATTGGTGATGATGTCACCATCGGCCATAACGCCACACTTCATGGCTGCACAATCTACGACAGGGTTCTTATCGGTCTTGGCGCAATTGTGATGGATGGTGCGGTTGTGGAGTCAGAAGTTCTTGTTGCGGCAGGTGCTATGGTTCCACCAAAAGCGCATCTACAAAGTGGGTATGTGTACAAAGGCAATCCAGCCAAGAAAGCCCGCCCTCTTACCGATAAAGAGCGGGACTTCTTTCTGTACTCTTCAAAAAACTATGTTCGATTAAAAAACAAACACATGGAAGAGCAGGGCGGTTAGCCTTTATCAGGCTGACTCTCAGGAGCAGCCTGAATAAATGCGTCCAACGTCATGCAGTGATCCCAGATGCCGAGAATTTTGGGGAATGGGGAAAGGTCCATAGCAAAACGTTTGGCATTTTTCACCTGAGGAATCAGACAAATATCCGCCAAGGTCGGTGTATTCCCCACACAAAAGGGAGTAGCTTCAACCTGTTGCTCCAAAGCTTCAAAACTCTTGGCAATCCAGTGGTAATACCAGGTAGTTACTGCTTCCTCGCTCTGCGACAAATCATTTTGCAGATACTTAAGCACCCGGGAATTATTCAAGGGGTGTATATCACAGGCGATCCCATAGGCCATGGCTCGAGTCTGAGCCTTTTCCCAGCCAAGCTTTGGCAACAGGGCTGGTTCCGGGTAAGTTTCATCCAGCCACTCAATAATTGCCAGCGACTGTCCCAGCACACCTTCCTCTGTCCCTAATGCAGGAACAAGCCCCATGGGGTTTACTGCTTTATATTCCTGCTCATTTTGCTCACCATTAAGCAGATTGATTGCAACCTGCTCATAATCCAAACCTTTCAGGTTCAGAGCGATACGGGTTCGAAATGCAGCAGAGGAACGGAAATAGCTGTAGAGTTTCACGGTTCGCCTTTCTTGTTATTTGTGTTGCGCCAAAAATTTGTCCAGTGCATTAGCAAAATCCATTCGTTCCCGGTTTCCCAACGGTGGCGAGCCTCCGGATACCTGACCAGTACTGCGCATTTCTTCCATAAAATTCCGCATAGCCAGACGGTGACGTATGTTTTCCTGATCGTAAAATTCACCCCGGGGATTCAGGGCATGCGCACCTTTCTGCAACACTTCAGCAGCCAGTGGAATATCTGCCGTAACAATCAAGTCACCCGCAGAACACTCCTGCACAATATGACTGTCGGCCACATCAAATCCTGATGGAACCTGAACCGCTGTTATCAGAGGGGAGGGAGGTGTGCGAAGATACTGGTTAGCCACCAGCGTCAGTTCGGTTTTTGTACGCTGAGAAGCTTTAAACAAAATTTCTTTTATGACATTGGGGCAGGCGTCGGCATCAACCCATATTTTCATTGGAACAACCTGGAAGAATCTATGGCTGCAGAGTGTCACAGCCAAGGAATCTTGTCATCCGTTCTAAACAGTACTGCTCACCTTCAGACATCCTCACTCAGGGGGGTAACCTGTTGATCTATCGCTCCGAATATTGATTGCTTTGATGCGTTTAGCATTTCTATCCGTACACGTTCTCTAAACTTCAAAAAGCAGGTTTCCGGCTGGCCCTTTTCAAGGGTTTCCAACATTCGCCGCTCTGCGATACAACAAGAGCCAACACTTCGATCTTTATTCGAAATAGTACCGGAACCAATAATTGTTCCTGCTCCAAGGTGACGTGTTTTGGCAGCATGGGAAATCAGTTCGAAAAAGTTAAAAGTCATATCTGTTGCGCAGTCAGGCTGGCCAAAAAGCTCTTCTCCTCTGTAAACCAGTAAGGGCAGGTGAACCATTCCATCTTTCCAACTTACACCAAGCTCATCTGGGGTAACGAAAACCGGAGAAAAGCTGGAGGCAGGTTTGCTCTGCACAAAGCCAAAACCTTTTCCTAATTCAGCCGGAATCAAATTTCGAAGGGAAACATCGTTCACCAAACCCAGCAAACGGATAGAACTTGCTGCATCGCTCTCCGTTGCTCCCATGGTCACATCACCAGTCACAACTATGATTTCAGCTTCAAAATCTATACCCCAATCCTCACTTGCCAGATCAATATCATCACAAGGGCCAAGCATTTGATCGGAACCGCCCTGATACATTAATGGATCAGTCCAGAAGGACTCCGGCATTTCTGCGCCACGTGCTTTGCGAACCAGTTCCACATGATTCACATAGGCACTGCCATCCAGCCACTGATAAGCTCTGGGTAACGGCGCAGCAAACAACTCACGGGAATAGTCCACCGCTGCCGGATAATCTCCGGCATTCAGTCTTTCATAAACTTTTTCCAGCGCGGGGGCTGCGGTTTCCCAATGATCCAGAGCTTCCTGCAGGGTTGCTGCAATATCAGATACTGCCACCAATCGGGAAAGGTCTTTGGAAACAACCACCAGCTGCCCATCTCGTCCTGCTTTCAGAGAACCCAATTTCATTCGGTTTCTCCTTCGCACGCTTCGGAAGACTTCCACGAGTTAACATAACTTTTGTCTTCTACCGGCCACAAGGTATCAACCATTTTCAGTGGCCGACGGGAATCAATCATAACGGCCACTTCGTCGGTCTCTGTGGCAGGATTTACCAGACTCTTTTCCAATGCTTTGGGGTGAGGACCATGGGGGAACCCACAAGGGTGAAAAGTCATCATGCCTTCATCAATATTGTCGCGGCTGAAGAAATTACCCCGGTGATAAAACAGCACTTCGTCGTAGTCATCGTTGTTATGGAAGAATGGTACTTTCAAAGCACCAGCATCAGTTTCCACAGGTCGGGGAACAAAAGTACAAACCACCAAGCCGGAACCGACAAAGGTAGAATGCACCGAAGGTGGCAGATGGTAGCGATGACTCATGATTGGGCGAATATCTCGCCAGTTGATCCGCAACACCATATTGGTACCGTGCCATCCAACGGCGTCCAGAGGATTAAACGGGTAGGTCACTTTGGAAATATGACCTTCACGTTTTACATAAATCTTCCATCTATGTTCATCTTGCTGATCCAGAAAACGATCGTTGATTTTCGGGTGATCAAGACAAGCCGGATCAAAAATCGCGTTATAACCAGCCAGCCCTTTATCCGGGAGAGAAAACAAACCATCGGTGTTTTCAATCATCAGAAAAGAACAGGGTTCCGATATGTCTATACGCCATGCTGTTCCTCGTGGAATCAGCAGATAATCGCCATCCCGAAAGCTCAAATGCCCATAGTCACAGAAAAGATCGCCTGTACCGTTGTGAACAAATAACAGCTCATCTCCGTCACTGTTGCGTGCCAGATACTCCATATCCCGCGACAGTTTCCAGAACCGCAGTCGAACATCCCGGTTATAAAGAAGTGGTGCAGACAGCCATGGACTTATAGCTTCAGAGTGCAATTTGTTCAGATCAAAAGCATGGGGGCGAAGAGGACCTTCCCATTTTTCCCACCCTGTTGGCGGGTGTTTGTGATGCATGTGAGAAACCGGGCCATAAAAACCTTCCCGACCCAGTTCTCTTTCATAGGTTCCCTTTGGTAGATCACAATGAGCCTGCCGGGATGATTCCCCCTCACGAACCGGAAGGCCGTGAGTATATTTATTATTCATTTTTAACATCCAATGTTGTTTCTATGCTGCGTTGAATCCTTAACGCAGATCTATCAGATAAAACTAGTCGCCAAAGGCCTTATCCGTTCGGGCTGCCAAAATGAAATCATTTTTGTGCAGCCCTTTGATGCTGTGACTCCACCATGTCACTGTGACTTTCCCCCACTCTGTTAAAAGGGCTGGGTGATGGCCTGCGGTCTCTGCCAATTCACCAATTGCATTGGTAAATTCCAGAGCTTTTTTAAAATTAGAGAATTGGAAAACTCTTTCCAGTTGAAGAATTCCTCCTCTATTTTCCATACACCACTTCGGCAGCTGCTTGAGCAACTCCGCAATTTCAGGTTCTCTCAACAGCGCAGCCCGGGCTTCACAGGGCGCACACTTTGATTCTGATAACTCACTCACGGCATCACCTACTCATTGTCATCAGTCGTTGGTAAAGAGTGGTGGCAGAAGGCCTGTCTGGCGAGCTTCCGCCACCATTAACATAATATCCTGCTTGCTGAGGTCATTCAGTTCAGACATATGATCGATGATGTAGTACAAAGGCTGAAGAATATCGATTCGATAGGGAGTTCGCAGCGCCAGCACCGGATCAAACCGCTCCCGCCTCGGAGCAATACTTTCAACACTCCACCTGGTTTCCTTGGGACTAGAAAGAATACCCCCTCCATAAATACGCAAACCGGTAGGAGTATCAATCAAACCAAACTCTACAGTGAACCAGTAAAGCCTTGCCAGATACACCCTTTGTTCGTGTGTGGCGGACTTACCTAACTTCCCATAAGTGTGGGTAAAGGCGGCAAAAGAAGGATTGGTTAACAGTGGGCAGTGGCCGAATACTTCATGGAAGATATCCGGCTCTTTCAGATAACCCATGTGCTCAGGGCGACGAATAAAGGTCGCTACCGGAAACTTCTTATCCGCTAACAAAGAAAAAAAACGGTCGAAATCAATCAGTGCCGGAACCCGCTCAACCTGCCAGCCTGTAGCTTCTGCCAAAACCTTATTCAGCTCATCGAGTTGTGGAATATGACCGTGAGGAAGATGCAGCCTCTCCAGCCCATCCAGATATTCCTGACAGGCGTGCTCGGGCATCAGGTTAATCTGCTGCTCAACTAATTTCGCCCAGGTTTCATGCTCCTGCTCGGTGTATTGAATAACACCGTCTGCATCTGGTTCACGGGCGACGTACGATGACTCTTTCATTATTGCCCTGCCTGCTGCGGCCCTTGGAGAAGGTCACCCTGAGCCGCCTGATTGGCGAGCACGCCTCGCGCCACCTGGTCTCTTTCAATGCTCTCAAACAGTGCCTGAAAATTCCCTTCACCAAAGCCTTCATCACCTTTCCGCTGAATCACTTCGAAGAAAATAGGGCCAATAACCGTGTCGGTGAAAACCTGCAGAAGCAGACCACCATGATCATCACCATCCAGAAGAATACCCCGGCTCTTCAATTCCGCAACATTCTCACCATGATTGGGCAACCGTTCATCCAGCATGTCGTAGTAGGTAGCTGGAGGGGGAGACATAAACTTCACACCTGCGCTACTTAAAGAACTCACTGTTCTTTGAATGTCATTTGTACTCAGGGCAATGTGCTGAATACCTTCCCCTTTATATTGCTGGAGAAACTCCTCAATCTGGCTGTTGTCATCGGAGGATTCATTAATAGGGATGCGGATTTTTCCACAGGGGCTGGTCATTGCCCGGGACTTAAGGCCAGTCAGTTTGCCTTCAATATCAAAGTAACGAATCTGTTTGAAGTTAAAGTAATGCTCATAAAAAGCTGCCCACCGGTTCATATTGCCCCGGTAAACATTGTGAGTCAGATGATCGATTTCATACATTCCAAAGCCAGAATGCTGATCACTCACATTATCTAAAGGCTCAAAATCCACATCATAAATCGATCCCTTGTCACCATAACGATCAACAAAATAAATATGCGCGCCGCCAATGCCTTCTATACCGGGAATATTCAATTCCATATAGCTGGCTTGTGATTTCAAAGGGCTGGCACCCAGTTTTAAAGCGCGCTCCATTGTGTACTTGGCATCCGCCACACGAAAGGCCATTGCGCAGGCACAGGAGCCATGACGGTTCATAAAATCATGACTGAAACCGGAACGTTCGGCGTTGATTAGAAAGTTAACCTCTCCCTGACGCCACAAAGTGACATTCCGGGAACGGTGCTTCGCAATAGCTTTAAAACCAAGAGAGGAGAATAACATTTCCAGCTCATGAGGGTCTGCCGCGGCAAACTCAACAAACTCAAAGCCGTCGGTTCCCATTGGGTTGCCTTCAGAAATAAAACCTTCCTTGGGTGAACTAAGAAGAGCATCCATAAGAGCCTCCGTGCCCTATAGTCATTCTTAACTTAAAAAGTATAGAGCCGCTCAGGCAAATAGCTGCAAGGAAGATTGGGCTTCAGAAGGATTGGGACTTAATCATGAGTTTCTTAGCTCCATAAACAAAAAAACGGAGCACAAAGCTCCGTTTTTTACAGCCCTGCAAACCGTTATGCAGGAACTACCTGACCAGTCATCTGTGCAGGATGTGGCGCACCGATAGGCATAACAGTACGACCATACTTCTCGTTCAGTACCAGAGCAAAAGCTTCATACAGAGCACTTGCTCCACAGAAGATACCAACATATCCAGCCAGAATGCCAATCGCATGGTTTCCGGTGAAGTCTTTAGCTGCCAGCAGGAAGAAAAGAATAGCCAGAGAACCAAAAACAATCTGACCAATGCGTGGACCAGCCAGAGTGCCCAGGAAGAAGAAGGTCGTGAAGATTCCCCACAGCAGCAAATACCAGCCAACAAATGCGGCAGATGCTGGTGCAGCCAGCCCCAGTGCAGGCAGAGTCCAGATCATAACCAGAGACCACCAGAACAGACCGTAAGAAGTAAATGCAACTGTGCCAAAGGTGTTGCCCTTACGGAACTCCATCATGCCAACCAGGATCTGAGCCAGACCACCGTAGCAGATGCCCATAGCGAGAATAACTGCGTTCAGCTCAAAAAAGCCTGCGTTGTGCAGATTGAGGAGAATTGTTGTCATACCGAAACCTGCCAGACCGAGTGGGGCAGGATTTGCGCTGCTGGTAGCCATGAAGAGAGCCCTAAGAGAGTATTTTGTGTGCATTATTGAAAAAACACACACAAAATTGAAAAGTTGGGTGAATTTTAGAGAGCGGGAATTATTGTTTCAATAGAACTGCGGAAAGCCGCTAAATAACTAGCATTTATTCATAGTGCCAGTGATTTTACCTTGGTTATCTATTAACCAAAGGCTGTGCGTATCCCAGCTCCATATCCCACGGAAACCTTACCCAGGTGTCCTGGGAAAACTTATCAACAAAGGTATCAACAAGCTTCTCCCCAGAGGGTTTTACATAGAGGGTGGCAATATGTGCAGCTGATAACAATCTTCTGACCTCCCGAAGAGTTGCTCCGGTATCAACAAGGTCATCAATTACCAAATATCCCTGCCCATCTGTTTCAAGCATGGTATTTTTGATTACTTTCAACTCACCCACCTGCTGATGATCGTCATAGCAGGAGATACAGAGCGTATCGATCAACCGAATATTTAATTCACGGGCAATAATAGCTGCAGGAATCATTCCTCCGCGGGTAACAGCAATAATGCCCTCCCATCTTTTATTATCTCCCGGTGCTTTTTTAAGCAATTCCCAGGCAAGTTCTCTACTATCCCGGTGTAATTCTGACCAGGTTTTTATAACGTCTTTGGTATAGGGCGACGAAGTCATTGGCAGAGCGATTTTTGTTGGGTGAATTAAAAATTCGCACAATATTATGACCATCTGGTCAAAATTAACAGGGAGAGATTCGACCCGATATATCCGGGTTAAACACTTATAGGGCTGTCGCCGCACTTATCGGGCGCTCACACGACTCAGCCCATCACTGCAGAATTCTCCTGTAATCAACCTTGTCAGTGGTTCCGGCTGAAATCTGGTATCTACAAATAATCATAGGTAAGGCACAATGCGGCTTCTGCAAATCCCTGCCTCACCTTTATAAAAACGGATTCAAAAAATGGAGATCTGGAGCGCAGCACTGACGCTGTTTTTGATCATGGACCCTCTGGGCAACCTGCCCGTATTTATGTCCATTCTTAAGTCAGTTCCGGAAGAACGGCGCAGCAAAGTGCTGTTAAGAGAACTGTTAATTGCCCTGTTTATTATGATGCTGTTCCTGTTTGCCGGGCAGGCCATTCTTGATGTGATGCATCTTAAGGCAGAGGCCGTGAGTATTTCCGGCGGTATTATTCTGTTTATCATTGCCATCAGAATGATTTTCCCATCAGACAACGGTTCTCATAACGACACACCTAAACAGGAACCTTTCATAGTTCCTCTGGCAACGCCTTTGGTGGCCGGCCCATCTCTACTGGCATCCCTGATGCTTTTGGCTAATCGACAGCCAGATATGCTTGCGGACTGGACTATCGCAACTTTTGGCGCCTGGCTTGTTTCTTCCGCCATTCTTATGTTCTGCAAACCTTTGTACAAAATCCTTGGTGACAGAGGTCTTATGGCGATAGAGCGCCTGATGGGTATGATTCTGGTTATGCTGGCCGTACAGATGCTATTGGATGGATTGGTGCAGTACTTTCAGTAAACCCTCTTTTCTTAGCTTCCCTAAAGAAGCCAGCGCTGACTAAAAGGGTCAGCGCTGGCGGGAAGTCAGACAAAATATTCTCTTCTGTGTTCTGAAACGTATTAACGGGAGATAAGTTTTGCTGGTGGTTGTTTTCCGGTGGTTGTTTCACGGTCAGCCCTCCCGACAAGATGGTTTCCCACACTTGCTGACTGAATTCAGGACGTACGCCCCAAAGCCTGACAAAAAGCCTTGGTTTCCTTCGCACCAAGTTGGTACATTAAGTCTTCAAACCTGCTCATAATCTGAACATCAGACACATTGTGCAGGATGAAATAAACCGGAGTTGGGGAGCTTCGGTGTTTGTTCCCAAGACTTTCAGCATTTCTGAAAAAGGTGGGAATAGTGGTCTCGAATTTGCTTTGCCGTAGTTGTTTTGTAGACAAATACGGTCTGGCAGTAGTCCGACAAGAAAATAACTACAAACAATAAATAACAAAGAGACAGAAACCATGAAAAAAGCTATCAAGCTGGCAGGTGCCGCTCTGGCGCTGACTGCCGTCTCAGGCATGGCTCAGGCTGCAACTCTCGACAGCGTAAAAGAGCGTGGCTACCTACAGTGTGGCGTAAGTACAGGTCTGCCAGGTTTCTCCAGCCCTGACGAGAAAGGTAACTGGACTGGTATCGATGTTGACGTTTGCCGCGCCATGGCTGCTGCCACTCTGGGCGATGCTTCCAAAGTAAAGTATGTTCCCCTGACCGCTAAAGAGCGTTTCACCGCTCTGCAGTCTGGTGAAATTGATGTTCTGTCCCGTAATACCACCTGGACCCAAACCCGTGACACTTCTCTCGGCCTGAACTTCGTAGGCGTGAACTACTACGACGGTCAGGGCTTTATGGTTAACAAAAGCCTGAACGTGAGCAGTGCCAAAGAATTGGACGGTGCAACAGTATGTATTCAGGCCGGCACGACTACCGAGCTGAACATGGCGGATTACTTCCGTGAAAACAAAATGACTTACCAGCCATTGGTATTTGATACATCCGCCCAGACTATCGCCGGTTTCGAAACAGGTCGCTGTGACATGCTGACTTCTGACCAGTCTCAGCTGTACGCTCTGCGCACCAAGTTGGCCAAACCTGCCGATGCAGTTGTTCTGCCAGAAGTCATTTCCAAGGAACCTCTGGGTCCTGTCGTTCGTCAGGGTGACGACCAGTGGCTGAACATTGCCAAGTGGTCTCTGTACGCACTTGTTAACGGTGAAGAGTTGGGCCTGACTTCTACTAACATCGAAACTCAGATGAAAGGTGATAACCCTGCTGTTTCCCGTTTCATTGGTAAGACTGGCCCTGGTGGCAAGGCCCTGAATCTGCCAAATGACTTCGCTTATCAAATCGTTAAGCAGGTTGGTAACTACGATGAAGTCTTCGAGCGCAATGTTGGCGCCAAGTCTCCGCTGCTTATCAAGCGTGGTATCAACGCGCTATGGAAAGACGGCGGCATCGTTTACGCACCTCCTTTCCGTTAATTCCTGCCTGCGTGGGTTGGGTTAGTCGCATAGCGACGTAACCCAACCCACGAAATCACCTTCTTATAAAAGAATCTTCAAGGCTGGTTTAACGTGTCTGAAAACAATACCAACTCCGCACATGCCGAGAAGCCGGGTGCCTTACGCTTCTGGTATGACCCCAGAGTCCGCAGCGTTCTCTTTCAGCTGTTATTTATCGGACTACTGGTTTTTCTTATCTCCACCATCATTACCAACACCACAAACAATTTAGAGCAACGTGGTATTACCACGGGCTTTGACTTCCTGAACCAGGAAGCTGGTTTTGGCATTATCCAAAGTCTGGTGGAATACGACGAAACCCATACTTTCGGCAAAACCTTTATTGTCGGTTTACTGAATACCGCATTGGTGGCTGTGTTAGGCGTCGTTCTCTCTACTCTGGTCGGCTTTCTGGTGGGCGTCGGACGATTGTCCAACAACTGGTTGATTGCCAAGCTATCTGCGACCTATGTCGAAATATTCCGAAACATTCCTGTTCTACTGCAAATCCTGTTTTGGTATATCGCTGTGTTGCGAGTACTACCATCACCACGACAGAGCATGTCTTTAGGTGAGTCGGTATTCCTGAACCTGCGGGGGCTTTATATTCCTTCCCCTGTATTTGAAGAAGGTTCATCCATCATTCTGGGAGCTTTAGTTACTGCTATTGCAATAGCTTTTGGCATATCCCGCTGGGCTAAACAACGACAGATTAAGACTGGCCAAACGTTCCCGACTTTTCGTATTGGCCTTGGATTGATTATTATCTTGCCAGTTTTTGTTTGGGCTGTGGCTGGGCAACCGATCTCGCTCGAGCTTCCCGTTCTGAAAGGCTTTAACTTCCGCGGCGGTTTAACAGTCATGCCGGAACTTATGGCTCTGCTATTAGGCCTGAGTTTCTACACTGCGTCGTATATTGCCGAGAACGTACGTGCTGGTATTGAGGCGATTAACAAAGGTCAAAGAGAAGCTTCCGGCGCACTTGGCCTGAGTGAAGGACAAACCATGCGCTTGGTTGTCATTCCTCAAGCCATGCGAATTGTCATCCCCCCGCTTGCCACCAATTACATGAACTTGATCAAGAACTCCTCTCTGGCCACTGCGATTGGCTACCCGGAACTTGTGAATGTGTTTATGGGAACAACCCTCAACCAAACCGGACAGGCTATTGAGATTATTGCCATGACCATGGCCGTTTATCTCACCATGAACCTGCTGGTTTCCCTGCTTATGAACTGGTTTAACAAGCGCATGGCGCTGGTTGAGAGATAAGGGCGGAACAAACCATGATAATAAACGAAAACACTATACCAGCCCGCCCGGCTCCGGCTTCTAGCCGGGGAATTATTGGCTGGTTGCGGGCGAACCTGTTCTCTACGCCAGCAAACAGCGTTATGTCCCTCGCAGGACTGGCATTCCTGGCATGGGCCATACCTCCTCTCTTTCAATGGGTGGTGTTGGAAGCTGACTTCATTGGCACTAACAAAGATGCCTGTACCAGCGAAGGTGCCTGCTGGGTGTTTGTGTCCGCACGGTTCCAGCAGTTTATGTATGGCTTCTACCCAGACGTTGAACTTTGGCGGGTAAACATCTTTTTTGCAGAGATGACCGCCGTACTGGTATGGGTTCTGTGGGACAAAATGCCTAAACGTAACTGGGGAGGTATCTGGTTTTTGACCGGTTTCCCTGCCACCAGTTTTTTACTGCTCTATGGTGGCTTCGGGCTGGAAGTTGTAGAGACTCATAAGTGGGGCGGTTTGATGCTGACTCTGGTGCTATCACTTGTTGGTATGGTGATCGCACTTCCCGTTGGTGTGCTGCTTGCACTGGGTCGCCGTTCAGATATGCCGGCCATCAGTTCTTTCTGTACCATTTTTATCGAGGTTTGGCGTGGTGTACCACTAATCACCATTCTGTTTATGGCTTCTGTAATGTTGCCGTTGTTTGTACCCGGCGATATTGAGATGGATAAGCTAGTGCGGGCAATGATTGGTATCAGCCTGTTTGAAGCAGCCTTGATTGCCGAGGTTATTCGTGGTGGTTTACAGGCTATGCCGAAAGGTCAGTACGAAGCTGCAGACGCGATGGGATTAAGCTACTGGAAGGGTATGCGTTTGATCATCATGCCCCAGGTATTCCGGATTTCCATTCCTGGCATTGTGAACACCTTTGTTCAGCTATTTAAAGACACCAGCCTTGTATTGATTATCGGCCTGTTTGACCTTCTCGCAGTTATGCAAGCAGGTATTACCGATGTAAATTGGCCCAACATTTCCATCGAAGCCTTTGTTTTTACTGGATTTGTTTTCTGGATGTTCTGCTTTGGAATGTCTCGCTACAGCCAGGCCCTGGAACGGAAGCTGGATACCGGCCATAAGAATTAGAAATGCATAACAACAAATACACAAATAACAATTACAGGGTTTTGATATGCAAGCAGACGTAGCAGAAAGGGCCGAAGAACAAGCCCAACACAGCATTTCCATTGAAAAGCTGGCTGATGCCGAAACCATGATTGAGCTGAAAGGCGTAAATAAGTGGTACGGTGACTTTCATGTACTCAAAGACATTAACCTGACTGTTAAGAAGGGTGAGCGTATTGTTGTGTGCGGACCTTCTGGTTCCGGTAAGTCCACAATGATCCGTTGCATTAACCGCTTGGAAGAACACCAGGAAGGCATTATTGATGTAAACGGCGTAACGCTGACCAACGACCTCAAGAACATTGAGCACATCCGCAAGGATGTGGGCATGGTGTTCCAGCACTTTAACCTTTTCCCACACCTGACCGTTTTGGAGAACTGCACCCTGGCTCCTATCTGGGTTCGCAAGATGCCAAAGAAAGAAGCGGAAGAAATCGCTATGAAATACCTGGAGCGAGTGAAGATCCCAGATCAGGCGAACAAGTTCCCAGGTCAGCTTTCCGGTGGTCAGCAGCAACGTGTAGCCATTGCACGCAGTCTGTGTATGAACCCGGAAGTTATGTTGTTCGATGAACCAACGTCAGCCCTTGATCCAGAAATGATCAAAGAAGTGCTGGATGTAATGATCGAGCTGGCCCAGGAAGGCATGACCATGATTTGCGTAACCCACGAAATGGGCTTTGCCCGTACCGTGGCGAACCGGGTGATATTTATGGATGGAGGACAGATTATTGAAGAAAACGCGCCGGAGCCTTTCTTTAATAATCCCCAATCTGATCGCACTAAACTATTTCTGAGTCAGATTCTCAGTCATTAAAACTCACCGAACGATACAAGACACCATTCACAACCCTTGGGAAGCTTTTTTCCCAAGGGGTAGGCCAATCAGGCATCTGCTCTTATTATGTGAACACTGATTTTCTGAATTGTGCAGGAGACACATTCATCACCTGACGAAAACGGGTAGAGAAATGGCTCTGGCTGGAAAAACCAACCTGTAGAGCAATACTGGCCAAACTTTCACCACCACCAATCAACTCTTTGCTTTTATTGACTCTTTCTTGAGTGACAAATTGGTGAGGTGTTAAGCCTGTGGTTTCTTTAAACATTCTGGCGAAGTGATATTCACTCAATCCAGTTTGTTCTGCCAAGCTTGCCAGAGAGAGATCAGCCCCCAGGTGTTCCAGAATATATTCCCGGACTCTTCTCACCTGATAATGAGTTAAACCGCCTGTAATTCTCGGTTGCTGAAAAGATCGCGAGCAATGGTTCTTAAGCAGGTGAACCATCAGCATCTGGCTGCTGCTTTGAAGAGAAATTTGATCGGCTCGATCCTGCCAGTTCAAAACATTAACCATTTGCAGAAAGATAGTTGCCAGATAAGGGTCTTCCAGAAAGGTTTTGTCATCCAGTGATAAGTGGTTTAAAGACTTATCCCAAACCTTTTCACCCAGTTCGCCCAGATGCTTATCAGAAAAGTAAAAGTGAAGAAGTCTAATGTCGTCGTTTATTTTCCAGATGTACTCATGATCAGAGGGCATAAGGCAAAGTTTCTCAGGAGCGCTACCTCCAGCAACTTCCGCCCCCATAACTCGCTTTACTTTGTATCCTCCGGAGACATAACAGCTCAGCGTGTGATGCTGAGGCTGCTTATAGTTCACTTCATCAACACCATTGGCCCAGTAAGCAAAACCAAGCGCATCTTTAAGGGTAATACTGTTTAGCAGGCGGGCACGTGAGTCTGCGAGATCCTGAAAAACCTCTGTATCACCTATGCTCCCGTAAGCCTGCTCAATCATATCGCCCTCTGCTTCTTTGTATTTTCTCTACTTTGTGCGAATAGAAGTCATAGTGCCTAAAGTTGACCTGAATAACACCCGTGGAACCAAGATCAACAGCAAGAATCTATAAAAACTGAATGAATTAACAGGAATCTGTAAGAAGCCATGGCCAAAAGTCCAGATACTGCTGCCATTGCCTATTTGAGTCTGGGGTATTGACTATGAATATTATGCTGTACGCAGCCACAGTGCTGATCTGGGGAACCACATGGATTGCCATCAAACTGCAACTGGGTGAAGTTGCTATCAGCGCATCCATTTTTTACCGCTTTCTTATAGCAAGTTGCGTACTGATGTTTACTCTCAAGCTCACCGGCAAGCTTCAGGCAATGACACTGCAACAACATGCCAGCTGTTTGATGCTGGGAGTTCTGCTGTTCAGCGTTAATTTTGTTTTCTTTTACAGTGCCACCCAGTACATAGTCAGTGGCTTAAGCTCTGTGATTTTCTCAATGGCAACGGTGATGAATATGGCCAACGGTTACCTGTTCTACCGCCATAAACCCACTCCACGTTTGATCACAGGTGCAGCGCTGGGAATTACCGGCGTGCTCTTCCTGTTCTGGCAAGACCTTTCTGTGGCTAGTGAAATGCACCAGACATTGTTGGGAATGGGCTTAGCGGCTGCCGGGACCTTATGTTTCTCGTTCGGCAATATGCTCAGCGCCAAACAGCAAAAACAAGGGTTCTCTGTCTTCAGTGTTAATGCCTGGGGCATGTTTTATGGCGCTGGGATGCTGGCAACCTGGACTGTCCTGCAAGGCGTGCCATTTACCATCAGCACAGAAATAAGCTATCTCGGGAGTTTGTTCTATCTAGCTATCCCTGGCTCAGTAATAGCATTCAGTTGCTATCTTTTGTTGGTTGGCCGTATTGGCCCCCAAAAAGCGGCATATTCAACAGTGCTTTTCCCGCTGGTCGCTTTGGGAATATCCACTGTTTATGAAAGCTATGAATGGAGCCTGGTTGCTTTAGCCGGTGTGGCTTTGGTTGTTGTTGGAAATATTCTGGTTTTTTATCAGGGAAACATTAAAGAGCTCATTTCCCGTAACCGGGCAGTAAATGCTTAACAGTTACTGCTCACCTCCAGGCCAGCCTGGAATATAAGTGAGGAATTATTTTCTGAACTTTATTCCATGGCTGGTATTAAAGTTTGTTGCTTAAAAACCACGCCGCCCCTGCAAACCTCCGGTGTGAATAGCCAGAAGTCGACAGCCTCTGGCTATCTTCCCCTGCACACACTTTTTATATAATGAGAACATCATCTTACCGGTATAAACCGGCTCCAGAGGAATTTCGGTTTCCTGTTCAAATTGCTCAATAAACTTTAACAGCTCAGGTGTTGTGCGAGCATAACCACCGCAGTGGGATTCGGTATCAACAGACCAGTTCTTATGTTCCTCTGAGAGGTACTGCTGAATTTCATCTTTCATCCAGCTTGCACCTTTTAGAACTGCAACGCTTTGAACACATGTTTCTGGGGCGGAACGGATTACACCAGCGGCAGTTGTACCTGTACCAGACGCCAGCCAGATTTGATCATAGGTTTCAGGAGAGACTCTTCCCGCACTCAGAATATATTCACAACCTTTTACGCCCAACTCTCCAGAGCCACCTTCAGGAACAATCCACACATCAGAACCTGACAAGCGAAGATCATCGAGTAATTGCTGCAGAAACTCCGGGTTATGCTTTACCCGATAATCTGCCCGTGAAATAAAGTGAAGCCGCATCCCCCAGCTCTCAGCATCCTGCAAAGTTGAAGATAAAACCTCCGCCCGCTCGCCGCGGATAACTCCAACAGTGGGAAAATCAATATTCTTTCCTGCAGCAGCCAAGGCATGAATATGGTTAGACCAGGCTCCGCCAAAGCTCAGAATCGAGGAGTACCCATCATCAAAAGCATGTTGAAGATGGTTTCTGAGTTTGAACCATTTGTTGCCACTGATTTTGGGATGCAGCTGATCAAGGCGGTGCATATTAAGGGTAACGTCTGCCTCCGCCAGCCAGCTTGTTTGAATAGTACTTACAGGAACTTTTTTCTCGGAAAGACGGCTAAACAGTTCAGGGTTATACATTGCGTTTGTCTAACAGCTCCCGCACAACACCCGGCACCTTTTGCCGCAGGTGAAGAGATATCTTTGCTTCATTCTTCTGCCACACAACTCCCAGCCAGATAATAGCCAAACCAATTACAGTTAAGGCGATTGGGAACAACCAGCTATTCTCAAATACTTCATTGGCCAAATGCCCCAGATAACCAGCCACACCCAAAGCGCCAAACACCACAAACACTCTTCTGGCAATAACAACACCAGAAACAGCCAGCAGCAGGTTAATACAAAGGTAGATAAATTTACTGAATTCGCTGTCTGAGTGTTGAGATGACATGCCTCCCCAAAATGCCATCACCCCAAACAGATAGAGCCAAAAGGAATAATCCAGTGTTTTGCGAGATCGAATATCCACCAGAAACGCAAACAATGTCATTGCCAAGCCAAACCACATAGTAATCCAGCCACGTTCACGCCAACCATAATCCTCACCGAGAAACAGCTCTGCAATATCCATCGACAGATACAGGAGCGTGACAGCCACAGGCATTAACATAAACGGGTAACGGTATCGCCAAATCATAATGGCTCCGACCAACAGAGTCGCAAGTTCCATATAAATCCACAGGAACTTGATATGGCGATGGAATTCCTGGTAGACCGAGTCATCGGGCCACCAACCCATAGTCTGCTGGAATCCGTATACGGCCAGAGGAGTTATTGCTATAACAAATGCTGCACAAATTCCCGCAGGAATATCCCTTCCTGCCTGCTGAAATGTTGTTGTTATAAACAAACCCAGCATCGCATACACACAGGAGATGATCAGGATTCCCGCACCGCCAAACTCTTCCCACCCTAAAGTCATAAACAACGTGAGTGCACCAATGGCAATCAGTCCACCAAAGTAATAGAGCACATGAGTGAGGTCGAAGCGGGGGCCAGACTGTTGTTTTAGAAAACTATAAAGAGGTTCAACCTGCTCTGGCTGCAGGAGGTTTTGTTCCACTGCTTTTTGGAGGGTGCCCTTGGCCACCATAACCAGACCAACCTGTTTTGTAGAGTTATTCCTATAATCCTAACACATGGCTGTTTATGGATTTTCTATCCTTTGCGCTGTTATTTAACGCTCCTCTAGGGGAAAATTCATCCAACTGCCATCACGGCCTGTATGGTGATTTATATTTTCAGGCTGTTAGAACAATAAGGGTCATGCAATGAAGAACCCAAAGAAAGTAGCTAAGGTAATTTTGAACGGCTTTCGTCGCCATTATCAGCTGTTTCAGAACATCACTGCCTCGATAAAAGGTCACTACATTAGCCAGAACTGGCCAGCCATCAGCCAATCTTCCGCAGACAGGATTTCTTACTACGACTCACGGGTTCGCGAATCCGTTAACGAAGTCAGTGAATTGCTGGGCGAGAGCAAACACGACGCTACGCTGTGGAATGAGGTTAAACAACACTATAAAAGGTTCCTGCTTTTCCATCCACAGGCAGAACTGGCAGAGACTTTTTACAACTCGGTATTCTGTAATCTTGTTCATCGCCAGTATTACAACAACCAGTTTATCTTTGTGGAGACCACGCTGCAGGATCGTATTCCGGTCCCTGTAGACACGGAATACAGAAGTTATTTCCCGGTTGAGTTTAACGATGGCGGTATTGGTGAAACTGTTAAAAAAATCATCAAAGACTTTCACTTAAACACTGAGTTTGCTGATCTTGAGAGAGACATAACCCTGTTGCAGAAAGCCTTTTTTGATCAGGCTCCGCTCACCCATCACCAGCCTTACCGTATGCGATTTGATATTCTCAAGTCACCATTTTTTCGCAATAAGTCGGCTTACATTATTGGCCGGGTGGTTTCCCGTACTGGTATTCAGCCGTTTATTATTCCGGTGCTTCACCATCCGAAGAGCGGTTTGTTTATTGATGCACTGCTCACCGACCCCCGCCAGCTTTCCATTCTGTTTGGCTTTGCCCGCGCCTATTTTATGGTGGAAACCCGCGCGCCATCCGCCCTGGTTCGCTTCCTGAAAACCCTTCTTCCCAATAAAACTCTCGCGGAACTTTACAGTGCAGTTGGTTTCCACAAACACGGCAAGACTGAATTTTACCGCGAACTACTCAACCATCTGAAAGCATCTGATGATCAATTCATCATTGCTCCCGGTGTAAAGGGCATGGTGATGGAAGTGTTCACACTCCCATCATTCCCTTATGTCTTCAAAGTAATTAAGGATAAGTTTGCTCCCAGCAAAAACTTCGGCCGGGACACCGTGCTCGAACGTTACCAGCTGGTGAAACAACATGATCGTATTGGTCGCATGGCTGACACCCATGAATACAAAGATGTTGTGCTACCCAAACACCGTTTCCCTGAGGAGCTTATCGAACAGTTTCAGGAAACTATCCCTGGATCATTCTCGATCGAAGGTGACACTGTTGTTATCAAGCATTTGTATATTGAACGGCGCATGACGCCTTTGAATATCTACCTGGATAAAGCTAACCCGGAAGAGACAGAAGAGGCCATTGATGAATACGGCCACGCTCTTAAAGAGATGATTGGCGTAAACATTTTTCCTGGCGACATGCTGCTGAAAAACTTCGGAGTAACTAACAACAGGCGAGTGGTGTTTTACGACTACGACGAGGTTCAATATATGACTGAGATGAACTTCAGGAAGATTCCACCACCTAGATGTTATGAAGATGAGATGGCAGCCGAGCCATGGTATTCCGTGGCTCCCAATGATGTGTTCCCGGAAGAGCTGGCAACCTTTGTAACTACACTGCCCAATGCCAGAAAGCTTCTACAGCAACTCCACCCTGACTTGCTTGATGCCGAGTACTGGAAGGATATTCAAAAAAGGGTGGCTAACGGTGATTTTCTGGATGTATTCCCTTACCCGGATAAACAGCGTTTCTATCATCAGTGGTAACTGATGAAGCCACTATTAATTTCGAATGGTGTAATTTCGAATAGTGGCTTAGCAGGGTGTGTTCACAATGAAATATCAAGCTCTTGTTTAATTATGAACACCCCTAATTACTTTTGCAGTATTACCGCCTTAGGGATAACAGCCCAGTGAAGTTATCTATTCATTATGACAACTATCCAGCACCTGTCTTATACCCACAGGGTATTCCTACAAGAAATGAATACATTCTTTTTATGCATTAACCCTGTATTCAAAATATGCTGCAGATCAATAATCAAACAAAAAAAGGGGGAACAGTGAGACCACCTACTGATAATTGTGAAAAATAAGAATATTATCCCCACAGTTAAAAATTGTTCGTATCACACGCATACGAACAAGAAAGTTTCATTTTGCTCGATTTAAATGTTACAGCTTTGGGATCAAACTCATTTCGTAATCGGGCGAAAACTCAGTAAAACATACACGCCCCTGGAGTTTTTCATGTTCCGCAAGAACGCCCTTCCTTTGGCTATAGCCACTGCTATTGCTGCATCTTCTGCCGCACAGGCAAATTTCAGCAACCTTTATGAAGATGCCACCGTTGGTGGAAAACTGCGTACTGTTTATATTGAAGCAGACAAAAAAGACGGTGGAACCGATGCAGGTGCCTGGACTGTCAGTGCAGATATCACTGTAAAATCTGGCTGGGCTTACGATATGTTCGGTTTTGATGCGTCTTATTATGGCGCGATGGCCATTAACGATGGCAATACCAACGACCCGAAAAACCTGCTGACTTATGGCGACAAAGATGGCTTTAGTAAGCTGGGTCAGGCTTACCTGAAAGGTAAGTTCGGCTCCAAAGATATGGGCGCATCCTTTAAAGCCGGCCGTACTCGCATTTATACAGGCCTGATTTCCGGCTCTGGTTCCCGTTCTATTCCAAGCTCCTGGCAGGGTATTGATACTGACTTCAACTTCAACGGTTTGAATGTTGGTGTTGCCTGGGTGAATGCTGTTTTGCCTCGCGACACTCCAGACATGAAGTGGATTGAAAACAGCGAAGGCGAACGTATCGACAACATTCTTGGTATGGAAGCCAGCTACAAGTTCGACAACGGCCTGAGCCTGAAATATATGAATGGCTTTGCCAAAGATTTTGTTGAAAGCCACCAATTTATCGCCAAGAAAGGTTACGAATTATCCAACGGTAACAAGCTAACAGTTGAAGGTAATTACCGTGTATCCGAGGAAAACGGAAAACTGTGGACCGGGCAGGGCGGCTACGGCTCCAGTGACTCTGGCTTCGGCGACAAAGCCCAGACTTACGACTTCAACGTGAAGTACGGCATGGGTGCAGCGTATGTTCGCGCAGGTCTTGGTTACACCAAAGCTGACTCCTACTCTTACGGTGGCCGTGAGTACACCGGTCGTCACTACTACGACTTTGGTAAGTATTCCTACGGTGCATGGAATACCTGGACCAATTCCGGCCTGATCGAAGAGTTCTACTACGATGGCGAAAAGGTTATTGCTTTGGGTGCTGGTTACGACTTTGCCGATATGGGTATTCCAGGCCTGACTGTTGATTACAAGTTCCGTTATGGTTCTGGCATCGATCTGTCTCAGGGTGGCAGCGCTTCTGAAACTGAGCACGGCATTGACGTGAAGTACAAGTTCCAAAGCGTTAAAGGCCTGAGCACCCGCATTCGTTACGCTATCTACAATCAGGATGATCTGGTATACGCAACCAAAAACGGTGCTGCTTCCAAAGCTGAAACCGATGAGAATCAGCTGCGCGTTTACCTCGATTACAAGTTCTAAACAACATTCATGACCCCTGTCAGGGGGGCTCCCCCCCTGGCTCTGCTATTTTGTTCAGCCGCCCAATATGCTGTTGGGCAGCTTTTAAGAATGAATAACACCTCAAGGATGCCATCATGCGATCCATGCATCGCGGGCTAAAGCTATTTACGGCTACCGCCCTTGCGCTTTCCGTCAGCGCCTGCTCATTCCTTCAGCACCAGCCTGAAGCGACTTACGAGAAGGACAAAACCTACAAACTGACTGTTCTGCACACTAACGACCACCACGGCCGTTTCTGGCAGGATCGTAAAGGCCGCTGGGGCATGTCTGCCCGTATGACTCTGGTTAAGCAGATTCGCAGTGAAGTAGAAGCTGAAGGCGGTAATGTACTGTTACTCTCCGGCGGCGATATTAATACCGGAGTGCCTGAATCCGACCTGCAAGATGCAGTGCCCGATTTCAAAGGCATGAACATGCTGGGCTACGATGCCATGGCTGTGGGCAACCATGAGTTTGATAATCCCCGTACAATCCTGAAAATGCAGGAAGAGCTGGCGAACTTCCCATTCCTGTCTGCCAACATCATTAATGAGAAGACCGGCAAGCCGCTGTTCAATCCTTACACTACCTTCAACTTCAATGGCCTGCGCATTGCGGTTATGGGTATGACCACAACCGATACTCCCAAGCAGACCAGCCCTGAGAGTGTTGCTGGTTTAGAGTTTAAATCTCCTGTAGAAGTGGCTTCCAAGCTGGTTCCTGAACTGGAAAAGAAAGCCGACGTAATCATCGCCACCACTCACATGGGCCACTACCAGAATGGTGATTACGGGGTGAATGCTCCAGGTGATGTGACTTTGGCGCGAAGTGTTGATGGCATCGACCTGATTGTTGGCGGCCACTCTCAAGACCCACTGTTTGAGCCAGATCTGCAAAACGGTACTTACATTGTTCAGGCTCACGAGTGGGGCAAATATGTAGGCCGAGCTGATTTTGAATTCAAGAATGGTAGCCTGAAACTGGTGAGTTATGAGTTGGTTCCGGTTAACCCCAAGAATGCCAAGATTAAGATCCCTCAGGATCCAGATATGTTGGCTCTGCTGACTCCTTATCAGGAGAAGGGCGCCAAGCTTGTTGAAGCCAAAGTGGGTTCTGTTGATGAGCGCCTGATGGGTGAGCGCAAAGAAGTCCGTTTCCAGCCAACCAACTTGGGAACCCTCCTATCTAAAGCCTTTATGGAGAAGTCCGGCGCTGATTTCGCAACAATGAATGGCGGAGGTATTCGTGCCAGCATTGACGGAGGTGAGATTACCTATAAAGATGTTCTGACAGTTCTGCCTTTCGGCAACACTCTGAGCACAGTTGAAATGACAGGTTCTGAGGTTATAGATTACCTGGGCGTTGTTGCAACCAAGCCAGCGAACTCTGGTGCTTTTGCACACTTTGCTGGTATTGAGATGATTATTGATGACCACAACGTAAGTGATGTGAAGATTGGTGGCGAAGCTATCAACTACGAGAAAACTTACAAGATGGCTATCCTGAGCTTCTCTGCCAGTGGTGGTGACAAGTATCCAAAACTGAACGACAAGCCCGGTTACGTTGATACTGGTTTTATGGATGCAGATGTTCTGCGTGAGTTTGTTGAACAGAACTCCCCTCTGAGTGTTTCCAAATTTGCTCCAAAGGGTGTTGTTCGTAAATAATTCGAACTGCACTTACAAGAAACCCGGCATCAGAGCCGGGTTTCTTTTATCTACATAACTAAACGTTAGAAGTTGTACTTCAGGGTGTAGATCATCGCATTGTTGTAGCCATCAAGGCCCAGCTTCTCACTGGCATAACGGTACTGAACACCAGCGCTAATATGCTGGGTGGCGTTCCACCACAGTGCAACTGCGCCGTTAATACCAAAGTTACCGTTTGCGTCTTTGTACTCATCAGCACGCAAGAATTCCATCTCGTGCCAGTTGGTGATCATGAAATCCTGGTCCATAGCTTTGAAGTTATAACCCAGAACCCAACCAGCCATAACACCATTCTTACCATTGTAACCACCATCACTGTCTACATAGTGACCGCCAATCCAGGGCTTGACCCACAAGCCAGAGTCATTTGAATAGCGATAACCTAAACCGACAACACTGTTGGTCTCATAAAAGGCTTTGGAATTGAAATGGTAAACCTGTGAATAAAGAGAGAAGTTAGTGTCGCCGAGGTAGTAATGAAACGTACCTTTGGTGGCTATGCGCTTATTCTTACTCTCATCGTTATCACGGCTATGCCCAGGGTTTTCGAGATCATAGAAACCATAAAACTCACCCCAGTCATAACCCACTCCACCTTCAACCTCTAGAAAGTAAAAGTCTTCCTTGAATCCGAATGGGCTACGTGTGCGCTCTTCTGTTCCAGCAGACCAGTCCAGAAAGTTCACGCTAACGTCAGCAAAGCTCCACAGAGGTTCTGTGATGCTGCCTGCATTGGCAGTCCCTGCCATGCAGGCAGCTGTCAGTGCCAGAGACGCTGCAATTGTGTGTGTTTTTTTCATGGTACAACTTCTTCTTTGTGTGTGTGCCCTCAACGAGGGAGAACGAGAGTAATTCACCCTCTGTTCAAAAAAGTTGCCCCGCGTCAATTACTGCTTATTTTCCCAAGAATTTATGTATATTTTTGTTCTATAAGCGCAGTGAGGTGCTAGACGCCAGTCATTTTCTATGTACAAAAAAACCGGCAGCATGCCGGCTTTTTTGGTTTTGTATGATCTTTAGAAGTTGTACTTCAGGGTGTAGATCATCGCATTGTTGTAGCCATCAAGGCCCAGCTTCTCACTGGCATAACGGTACTGAACACCAGCGCTAATATGCTGGGTGGCGTTCCACCACAGTGCAACTGCGCCGTTAATACCAAAGTTACCGTTTGCGTCTTTGTACTCATCAGCACGCAAGAATTCCATCTCGTGCCAGTTGGTGATCATGAAATCCTGGTCCATAGCTTTGAAGTTATAACCCAGAACCCAACCAGCCATAACACCATTCTTACCATTGTAACCACCATCACTGTCTACATAGTGACCGCCAATCCAGGGCTTGACCCACAAGCCAGAGTCATTTGAATAGCGATAACCTAAACCGACAACACTGTTGGTCTCATAAAAGGCTTTGGAATTGAAATGGTAAACCTGTGAATAAAGAGAGAAGTTAGTGTCGCCGAGGTAGTAATGAAACGTACCTTTGGTGGCTATGCGCTTATTCTTACTCTCATCGTTATCACGGCTATGCCCAGGGTTTTCGAGATCATAGAAACCATAAAACTCACCCCAGTCATAACCCACTCCACCTTCAACCTCTAGAAAGTAAAAGTCTTCCTTGAATCCGAATGGGCTACGTGTGCGCTCTTCTGTTCCAGCAGACCAGTCCAGAAAGTTCACGCTAACGTCAGCAAAGCTCCATACCGGAGAAGTCAGATCTGCAGTAGCAGTCACAGACATGCATGTCGTTGAAAGAGCCAGTGCTGCCATCATTTTTTGTGTGTTTTTCATACACTTACTTCTTATATTTGTATGTTCTTGTGTGTTTGGCCGCGCAAGAGTACGCATTTTGTGTAAAAAAATAAATCCTTATGTTTGTTTATGTTTACTTATACTCCCCAAAATGCAGTATCTTCTTCGAAATTGTGTAGAAACAACCAACTGGTTTCACTACTGTCCGGTTAAGCATAAACCAGTTCCAGACTCCCCTGATTCTGGAGTGAATTGACTTCCATGCTATCCGGCGGATCACTGAATAATTCCAACAAAGAGCAACGGCGGGTCAGATTAAGACTGACTCTTCGGGCTATTTGCTGTAACGACAATTTGCAGGGTGTTGTGATCTGAGCCAGGCGCAGCAGGAGGTAGGCAATCATTGCTGTGAGCACCTGTATTTTTACAGCATTTTCACTGCGCCCAAGGAACCGCTTCACCTTCAGATTCTGCTTAATCCACTTGAAGAACAGTTCGATTTGCCAGCGGGATTTATACAAGGCGGCAATCTCTGCAGCACTTCTCTTTAGATCGTTACTGATAAAAACCAGTACTTTGCCGTCTTCTTCCCGGCAAATCTTGACCCGCCTGAGATCAGTTGGACAGTCCTTTCGACCTTTGTCAGAAGAGAGCCTGATGATTTGGTCTTCCAGGATAGAGTCGTCTGTCGTTTCACGACATTCAACGACTTCGTAAACTGCTGAGGTTTTCATCCTGCCCACAAACTGCGTGCCCTGA